>NZ_JBEYRP010000004.1:0-429341 GCF_040704085.1 Streptomyces sp. NPDC047841 | reverse complement strand
GCGGCGGGCGGGGTCCGGCCGGGCGTGAGCACGGAAGGACTGAACCGCGCCCGCTTCCTCGTCGACGGCGAACAGGTCGTCGTCGGCGCCCCCGCCGGGGCCGCCGCTCCGCCCGCCCCGGCAGGAGGGCCGTTCACCGGATCCACCGGCACGGGGCCGCCGGCACCGGTCTCCCTGAACACGGCCACGGTGGACCAGCTCGACACCCTGCCCGGAGTCGGCCCGGTACTGGCCCAGCACATCATCGACTACCGCACCCAGCACGGCGGGTTCCGCTCGGTGGACGAACTGCGCGAGGTCAACGGCATCGGCGACCGCCGGTTCTCCGATCTGCGCGACCTGGTACGGCCATGAGCCGCGTGCTCGACGGGACCGGGCCGCGTTCCGAGCCCGAGGGGGACGGCACCGCGCGCACCGACCGGAGCGGCCCCATGGACCTGCGCCTGGTGCCGCCCGCACTCGCGGCCTGGGCCACGGCGGCCCTGACCGTGGACGCACCGGGAGCCTGGACCGCGGTGACCGCCGTGGTCTGCCTGGCCGCAGGGGTGCTCCTGCTGTCGGTGCGGCGACCGGGACGGGCGGACGGGGCCGGACGGGCAGAGACGGACCCGCCGACGGATGACGCGGCCGGTGCACCTCGGGCGGCGTCGACAGGGTCGACGGTGCCGGGGACGTCGGTGACGTGGTCGGCGGTGACTTGGTCGGCCGTGATGGGGATGGCGGGAACGAGACCGGCGGTGACCGGCACGGCGGTGCCGGGCAGGGCGGTGCCGCGGCAGTGCCGCCGGGCGGAGCGGACCCGTGGGACGCAGCGGACCCACCGAACCCGGTGGGTAGAGCGGGCCCGATGGGCGGAACGGGTGCGGTGGGTACGCGCTCGGTTCGGATGGGCGCGTGCCGCCGTCGCCGCGGTGTTGCTCTGTGCCGCCGCGGCAGCCGCCTCCGCCTGGCTGCACGGGGCCGACGTGCGGCGCGGGCCGGTGCCCGAGCTGGCCCGGCGGTTCGCGACCGTGACCGCCGAGGTCGAGCTGAGCGGCGATCCCCGGCTGAGCAGGCCACACGTGCGCGGCGATCACGCGGCACCCGTGGCGGTGCTGGCCCGGGCCGAGGTGCGGAGCGTCGAGGAGGCCGACGGAAGACGTGCGCTGACGCGGACGCCCGTGCTGTTGATCGTCGACCCGGATGTCCCGGCACCGGAGGAGAGCGCCGTGGGAAGCCGGAGTTCCGGGCCGCCACCGGACCGCGCCGGACAGGGCGGGCCGGCTGGGCGAGCCGCCTGGCTGGGTCTGCTGCCGTCCACGCGGCTGCGGGTGGCGGGGCGGCTGGCGCCTGCGCTGGCCGGCGGTGACCGGACCGCGGCCGTGCTGCGGGTGCGCGGCCGTCCGGAGCCGCGGATCGTGGCCGGGCCGAGCGGGCCGCAACGTCTGGCGGGGCGGCTCCGAACCGGCCTGCGGGAAGCGACCGAAGAGCTGCCGGGGGACGCGCGGGCGCTGCTGCCAGGGCTGGTCGTCGGGGACACCTCGCGGATCACGCCCGAACTGGACCACGCCTTCGAGGAGACGGACCTGGCGCACACGCTCGCCGTCTCCGGCAGCAACCTCACCGTCCTGCTCGCGCTGCTCATCGGACCGCCCGGCCTGGCTCAACGCGCCGAGCGCCGTGGCCTGGCGCCACGCCTGGGGCTCTCCCTGCGGGCGACGGCCCTGCTGGCGGGGGCGCTGACACTGGGCTTCGTGGTCGTCTGCCGACCCGACCCCAGCGTGCTGCGGGCCGCCGCCTGCGGCGCGGTCGCGCTGCTCGCCCTGGCCACCGGGCGCCGTAGATCACTGGTGCCGGCCTTGGCCACGGCCGTCCTGCTGCTGGTGCTCTACGACCCGTGGCTCGCCCGCGGTTACGGCTTCGTGCTGTCCGTGCTGGCCACCGGTGCGCTCCTGGTGCTGGCGCCGGGCTGGAGCGAGGCGTTGCGGCGGCGCGGGGTGGGCCCGCGGCTCGCCGAGGCGCTGGCGGCGGCCGCCGCCGCACAGGTCGTCTGCGCGCCCGTCGTGGCGGTGCTGTCGGCGAGGGTGAGCCTGGTGGCGGTGCCGTGCAACCTGCTGGCCGAGGTGGCGGTGGCGCCGGCGACGGTCCTGGGGTTCGCTGCGCTCGCGACGGCGCCGGTGGCGATGCCGGTGGCCGAGGTGCTGGCCTGGTGCGCGAGTTGGCCGGCGCGGTGGATCGCCGGCGTCGCCCGCACCGGGGCGGCACTGCCCGGCGCGGGAGTGGACTGGCCCGGGAGCTGGCAGGGAGCACTGGCGCTGGCGCTGGTCACCGTGGCCGTTGTCCTGGCCGGCCGGAGACTGCTGCGGCACCCGGCGTGGTGCGGGCTGCTCGGAGTGCTGCTCGTGCTGCTGATCACGCGGCCGGCGCCGCTGACCCGGGTGATCACGGGCTGGCCGCCACCGGGCTGGCGGTTCGCGATGTGCGATGTCGGCCAGGGCGACGCCACCGTGCTGGCGGCGGGCGACGGCGCCGGTGTGGTGGTGGACGCCGGACCCGATCCAGCACTGGTCGACGACTGCCTGCGACGGCTGGGCATCACTCGTGTCCCCCTCCTCGTCCTCACCCACTTCCACGCCGACCATGTGGCGGGCCTGCCCGGCGTGCTGCGGGGCCGCGCGGTGGCCGCGATCGAGACCACGACGTTCGCGGAACCCGCGGAGCAGGCGGAGTTCGTCCGAAGAGAGGCGGCCGAGCGGCACATCCCGGTGACGACCGCCGTCGCGGGAGAGGAACGGCGCACCGGACCGCTCACCTGGCGGGTGCTGTGGCCACCACCATCGCCACGCCCATTGCCACCGGCACAGCCCCCGCCACCGCCATCACCACCGCCCTCGCCGTCGCAGAGCCCGCGCGTACCCCCGATAGGGCAGGGCGTGGGTGCCGGGTGGGAGCCGGAGGGTCCGAACGACGCCAGCGTCGCACTGCTCGTGCGCACGGGCGGGCTGCGGCTGCTGTTGCTGGGAGATCTCGAACCCCCCGCCCAGCAGGCGCTGGTGCGGTCCCCGATGGCGGCCGAGCTGGCCGGAGTGGACGTCCTGAAGGTGGCCCATCACGGCTCGGCCTATCAGGAACCGGAGCTGTTGCGCCTGGCGGCCCCTCGGGTGGCGCTGGTGTCCGCCGGTGTCGGCAACCCCTACGGTCACCCGGCTCCGGCGACCGTGGCCGCGCTGCGGGCCGGCGGCACGGTGGTCCTGCGCACCGACCGGGACGGGGCGCTCGCGGTCACCGGGACCGGGGGGAGGAACGGGCGGATGGGGGTGGTGAGAGAGGACTGACGAGAAGACAGGGAGACGTCCCTGCTCGGTGAGGACGAGCAGGGGCTGGAGCAGACTGGGCCGATGACCTCGGTACAGATCGACGCCTATATCCGCCGACTCGGCCTCACCCGCCCGCCACGGCCCACCAGCGAGACGCTGCGCGAGTTGCACCTGCGCCATCTGCGGACCGTTCCCTTCGAGAACCTGTCGGTCCACCTCGGAGAGGAGGTCACCCTGGAGGAGAAGCGGCTGCTGGACAAGGTGACCGAGGCCCGGCGGGGCGGCTTCTGCTACGAACTGAACGGCGCCTTCGGGACGTTGCTCGCCGCCCTCGGCTACGAGGTCGAGCTGCTCGCCGGACGCGTGTACGGCGACGAGGGGCAGCTCGGGATCCCTTACGACCATCTGGCGCTGCGGGTGCGGACGGCGGACGGGGACACCTGGCTCGCCGACGTCGGGTTCGGGGCGCACAGCCACTGGCCGCTCGCCTGTGCGGAACGCGGGGAGCAGGACGACCCCGGTGGGAGCTTCCGGGTGGTGGACGCCGGGCCGGATCCGGCCGGGGTGCGTGGCGGTGCCGCGCCGGGCACCGGGGACCTGGACGTCGTGCGGGACGGCAAGCCGCAGTACCGGCTGGAGACCCGCCCCCGGGCGCTCGGGGACTTCGCGGCCGGCGCCTGGTGGCACAACACGTCGCCACGGTCGCACTTCACCCGGTCGCTGGTCTGTTCGCGGCTCACGGAGGACGGAGGAAGGATCACGCTCAGCGGGCGCGGGCTGAAGACGACCACGGTGGACGGCACACAGGAGACGCGGGAACTGGAGACGGACGAAGAGGTGCTGACGGTCTACCGGGAGCGCTTCGGCATCGAGTTGAGCCGTGTGCCGACGGTGCGCGACCCCGACCCGGACCGCTGATGGTGGGTGCCGGGCGTGATGTGGGCCCGTGGTCCCCCGAAACGGCGCACGCCCCGCTCGCCCCAGGACTGACCTGCCCCTTCGTCCCGCGCGGTGCCGGACAATGGCCCCGTGAGTGATGTGAGACATGTGCTGGTGCTGCCTGATCGCGACGCCGCCGAGGAGGCGGCCGAGGCGCTCGGGGAGCGGTTCGGCATCGCCGAGGAACCCAGGTTGGTCCGGGACGCGCTGGCCGGTGAGGACGACGCCGAGGACGCCCAGTGGCTGGTGGTGCTGCGGGACGAGGGCGAGCGGCTCGACCCCGCCGAGCTGGACGCGTTCGCGGGGGAGCGGGACGGCTGGCGCGAGGAGCCGTGACCCCGGGCCCGGCGCGCCGCTCGCGTCGGGGCCCGCCCCCGAGCCGTCCTCAGGGTCCGCTCGGGGCCCGGTCAGGGTGCCGGGAGCGCTTCGTTGTCAGTGCCGCGTGGGATGCTGTCAGTGATGGCCAGGAAGACTGCGAATGACGACCCTCTCGCCCCGGTGACCCTCGCCGTGGGCCAGGAGGACCTCCTGCTCGACCGTGCCGTGCGGGAGGTGGTGGCCGCCGCCAGGGCCGCCGACGCCGACACGGACGTACGTGACCTGACTCCGGAGCAGCTGCAGCCCGGCACACTCGCCGAGCTGACCAGCCCGTCGCTCTTCGCCGAGCGCAAGGTCGTGGTCGTACGCAACGCGCAGGACCTGTCCGCCGACACGGTCAAGGACGTGAAGGCATACCTCGGTTCGCCCGCCGAGGAGATCACGCTGGTGCTGCTGCACGCCGGCGGTGCCAAGGGCAAAGGGCTGCTGGACGCCGCGCGCAAGGCGGGGGCGCGGGAGGTGGCCTGCCCGAAGATGACCAAGCCGGCGGACCGGCTGGCCTTCGTGCGAGGGGAGTTCCGTTCGTCCGGGCGGTCGGCCACGCCCGAGGCGTGCCAGACGCTCTGCGACGCCATCGGGAGCGATCTGCGGGAGCTTGCCTCGGCGGTCTCGCAGTTGGTCGCCGACGTGGAGGGGACGATCGACGAGGCGGTCGTCAGGCGGTACTACACCGGGCGTGCCGAGGCGTCCAGCTTCACGGTCGCCGACCGGGCCGTGGAGGGCCGGACGGCGGAGGCGCTGGAGGCGCTCAGATGGTCGCTGGCGACGGGCGTGGCGCCGGTGATGATCACCAGTGCGCTGGCGCAGGGTGTGCGGGCGATCGGGAAGCTGTCCTCGGCCCGGGGCGGCCGGCCGGCCGACCTGGCGCGTGAGCTGGGCATGCCGCCGTGGAAGATCGACCGGGTCCGGCAGCAGATGCGGGGCTGGACGCCGGACGGGGTCGCGGTGGCGCTCAGGGCGGTCGCCGAGGCGGACGCCGGCGTGAAGGGGGGCGGGGACGATCCCGAGTACGCGTTGGAGAAGGCGGTCGTGACGATCGCCCGGGCCGCCCGTTCCCGCGGGCGCGGATAGCGACCGCCGGGAGCGAACCGGCGAGAAAGGGGTGCGGAGAAGGGCGACCAGCCCTTGGTCCGCATCCCGGATCCCGAGCACCCCGCACCCCTGGGCACCCGGGCCGGTTTCGGGGCGCCCGGGCCCGGCCCCAAGACGCCCAGGCCGTATCCAGGCAGCAGACGAACGAAGACCCCGGTCCCCCCACCCTGGGGAAGGGCGAGGGAAGCGGGGTCATCGGTTCAAGCTGGTGAGCCCGTTCCCGCGTGGCGAACGCAGGCCGCGAACAGGCTCGGGGGTGCCGGGCGGGAGCGGATGAGAGAGGGCCCGCTCTGGGTCCTTCCGGCGGTCAGATCAGAAGGGAGTTCAGCCCTTGAGGGACGCGACCTTGGAAGCAAGCGCCGACTTCTTGTTGGCGGCCTGGTTCTTGTGGATGACGCCCTTCGAGACGGCCTTGTCGAGCGCACGCGCGGCAGCGCGCTGCAGCTCGGTGGCCTTCTCGACGTCACCCGCGGCAGCGGCCTCGCGGGCCTTGCGGATCGCGGTCTTCAGGGAGGACTTGACGGCCTTGTTGCGCAGCCGGGCCTTCTCGTTGGTCTTGATCCGCTTGATCTGGGACTTGATGTTCGCCACGAAGGAGCCTTTTCAGGTTCAGGCGCGGGGCCGCGTGGGTCCCGTGCCGGTGATCCAGCATTATTTGCCGTGCCTCGCGCTGAGAGGGCATGAGGCACAGCCATCTACAGTACCAGTGGCCCTCCGGACGGCCCAAAACGGCCCCCGGTCCCTGCGCGTGGGACCATGGAGACTACGTAACGATCCGACCCGAGGCATAAGGCGCCTCAAGAGACAGGACCCTGCGTGCCCGCGACCCCTAACCATGTGCCCGAGCCGAGCCGTACCGACCCGGCTCTGATCCGCAACTTCTGCATCATCGCGCACATCGACCACGGCAAGTCCACCCTCGCCGACCGGATGCTCCAGCTGACCGGTGTGGTCGAGCAGCGGCAGATGCGTGCTCAGTACCTCGACCGGATGGACATCGAGCGCGAGCGCGGCATCACGATCAAGTCCCAGGCGGTGCGTCTGCCCTGGGCCCCGACCGAGGGCCCCGACCAGGGCACGACCCACATCCTCAACATGATCGACACCCCGGGGCACGTCGACTTCACCTACGAGGTCTCGCGGTCGCTCGCCGCCTGCGAGGGGACCATCCTCCTCGTCGACGCCGCCCAGGGCATCGAGGCGCAGACCCTCGCCAACCTCTACCTGGCGATGGAGAACGACCTCACGATCATCCCGGTGCTGAACAAGATCGACCTGCCGGCCGCCCAGCCGGAGAAGTTCGCCGAGGAGCTGGCGAACCTGGTCGGCTGTGATCCGCAGGACGTGCTCAAGGTCTCCGCGAAGACCGGGCTCGGCGTGGACGCGCTGCTGAACAAGGTCGTCAAGGAGATCCCGGCGCCGGTCGGGGTCGCCGACGCGCCCGCCCGCGCCATGATCTTCGACTCGGTGTACGACTCCTACCGCGGTGTCGTGACGTACGTCCGTGTCATCGACGGTCAGCTCAACAGGCGTGAACGCATCAGGATGATGTCGACCGGCGCCACGCACGAGCTGCTGGAGATCGGCGTCAACTCGCCCGAGATGCTGCCGGCGGACGGCCTGGGCGTGGGTGAGGTGGGTTACCTCATCACCGGTGTGAAGGACGTCCGGCAGTCGAAGGTCGGTGACACCGTCACCAGCCAGCACAAGGGCGCGACGGAGGCGCTCGGCGGTTACAAGGACCCGAAGCCGATGGTCTTCTCGGGTCTGTACCCGCTGGACGGCTCCGACTACCCGGAGCTGCGCGAGGCGCTGGACAAGCTCCAGCTCAACGACGCCGCGCTGGTCTACGAGCCGGAGACGTCCGCGGCCCTCGGCTTCGGCTTCCGCGTCGGCTTCCTCGGCCTGCTGCACCTGGACGTGATCCGGGAGCGGCTGGAGCGGGAGTTCGGGCTCGACCTGATCGCCACCGCCCCCAACGTGGTCTACCGCGTGATCATGGAGGACGGCAGCGAGGCCACCGTCACCAACCCGAGCGAGTTCCCCGAGGGGAAGATCGCCGAGGTGTACGAGCCGGTCGTGCGGGCGACGATCCTCGCGCCCACCGAGTTCATCGGCGCGATCATGGAGCTGTGCCAGACCCGGCGCGGCACGCTGCTCGGCATGGACTACCTCTCGGAGGACCGGGTCGAGATCCGCTACACGCTCCCGCTCGCGGAGATCGTGTTCGACTTCTTCGACCAGCTGAAGTCCAAGACGCGCGGCTACGCCTCGCTGGACTACGAGCCCACGGGCGAGCAGTCGAGCAGCCTCGTCAAGGTCGACATCCTGCTGCACGGCGACAAGGTGGACGCGTTCTCGGCGATCACCCACAAGGACCAGGCGTACGCGTACGGCGTGCGGCTCGTCGCCAAGCTCAAGGAGCTGATCCCGCGGCAGAACTTCGAGGTGCCGGTGCAGGCCGCCATCGGCTCCCGGGTGATCGCCCGCGAGACCATCCGCGCCATCCGCAAGGACGTCCTCGCCAAGTGCTACGGCGGTGACATCTCCCGTAAGCGGAAGCTGCTGGAGAAGCAGAAGGAAGGCAAGAAGCGGATGAAGATGGTGGGTTCCGTGGAGGTTCCGCAGGAAGCCTTCATCGCCGTGCTGTCCAGCGATGACAGCGCGGCGTCGGCCAAGGGCAAGAAGTAACCAGGGGTAACTGCCGGTGACGCCCGTAAACCGGGCATGTGGGGGCCCGTCGTGCGAAAGTGCGGCGGGCCCTACGCGTGCGTAACGTCGCTCTGAGTGGAAAGTGACAGGCCGAGGCCCCTTACGCAGCGGGCGGTCGCCCCTTACCCTGATCCCTGCTCGATAGTTACTCGCGAGTTAAACAACAGACCGAAACCCCACCGTGAGTTAAGCCAGCCGCACCGAGTCAGCCGCACCGTCGCGGGCCCCCCGGAGGATGTCGTGAGCGACACACAGACCCTGATCGAGAACCGTCCGCCCTCCGTGGCGGCCCTCTTCCTGGAGCGCGTGGCGGCGACACCCGACGCCGAGGCCTACCGCTACCCCGTTCCTCCGTCCGCCGGGCAGGGCCCCGACGACTGGAAGTCGCTCAGCTGGGCGCAGGCGGCCGACCGGGTGTACGCGATCGCGGCCGGGCTCATCGAGCTGGGCGTGGAACCCGAGCAGCGGGTGGCGCTCGCCTCCTCCACCCGCGTCGAGTGGATCCTCGCCGACCTCGGCATCATGTGCGCCGGCGGTGCCACCACCACCGTCTACCCGCAGACCAACGCCGACGAGTCCGCGTTCATCCTCTCCGACTCCCAGAGCCGGGTGCTGATCGCCGAGGACGCGGCCCAGCTCGCCAAGGCCGTCGAGAAGCGCGCCGAGCTGCCGGACCTGACGAAGGTCGTCGTCGTCGACCCGGCCGGCGTGGAGACGGACGACTGGGTGATCACCCTCGCCGAGCTGGAGCGGCGCGGCGCCGCCTACCTGGAACAGCACCCCCAGCTGATCAAGGAGCGGGTCGGCGCGATCACCAAGGACCAGCTCGCCACCCTCATCTACACCTCCGGCACCACCGGCCGTCCCAAGGGCGTGCGGCTGCCGCACGACAACTGGGCCTACATGGCGAAGGCCATCGCCGCGACCGGCCTGGTGACCATGGACGACGTGCAGTACCTGTGGCTGCCGCTCGCGCACGTCTTCGGCAAGGTGCTCACCTCCGGCCAGATCGAGGTCGGGCACGTCACCGCGGTGGACGGCCGGGTCGACAAGATCATCGAAAACCTTCCCGTGGTGCGGCCGACGTACATGGCGGCCGTGCCGCGCATCTTCGAGAAGGTCTACAACGGCGTCGCGGCCAAGGCCCGCGAGGGCGGCGCGGCCAAGTACAGGATCTTCCAGTGGGCCGCCGAGGTCGCCCGCGAGTACGCCAAGGCCAGCCAGGACAACTTCCGGCGCACCGGCACCGCCTCCGTGCCGTTCGGGCTCGCCGCCAAGCACAAGGTCGCCGACACCCTCGTCTACGGCAAGCTCCGCGAGGCCTTCGGCGGCCGGCTGCGGGCCTGTGTCTCCGGAGCCTCCGCGCTCTCCCCGGAGATCGGCTACTTCTTCGCCGGCGCCGGCATCCACATCCTGGAGGGCTACGGCCTCACCGAGACCTCCGCGGCCTCCTTCGTCAACCCCGGCGAGGCCTACCGCACCGGCACGGTCGGCAAGCCGCTGCCCGGCACCGAGGTCCGCATCGCCGACGACGGCGAGATCCTCTTGCGCGGCCCCGGCGTCATGGAGGGCTACCACAAGCTGCCCGAGAAGACCGCCGAGGTGCTGGAGTCCGACGGCTGGTTCCACACCGGGGACATCGGCGAGCTGTCGCCCGACGGCTATCTGCGCATCACCGACCGCAAGAAGGACCTCATCAAGACGTCCGGCGGCAAGTACGTCGCCCCGGCGGAGGTCGAGGGGCAGTTCAAGGCGGTGTGCCCGTACGTCTCCAACATCCTCGTGCACGGCGCCGACCGGAACTACTGCACCGCCCTCATCGCCCTGGACGAGATCGCGATCCAGGAGTGGGCGAAGGAGAACGGACTGGAGGGCAGGCCGTACGCCGAGATCGTCGCCGCGCCGCAGACGGTGGAGATGGTCGACGGATACGTGCGGGAGCTCAACTCCGGCCTCCAGCGCTGGCAGACCATCAAGAAGTTCCGGCTGCTGCCGCGGGACCTCGACGTGGAGCACGGGGAGATCACGCCGAGCCTGAAGCTGAAGCGGCCGGTGGTGGAGCGGGAGTACAAGCACCTCATCGAGGAGATGTACGCGGGAACGAAGGAGGCGTAGCGCGGTCCCCGTCGACGGGTCCTGCGCCCCTTTTCCTGCTCACGCGCGCCCGAAACGTTCCGTCTTCTGGCCACTTCGGTAACTCGCCGCTTATAGCCGCCCCCCGTCTGTCACCCTGGCCGCATGGATATGGCGGCCATACCCACGCAGCGGGAGAGCGGCACGCAGCCCGGTGAGACGCGCGGGCGGGCCACGCTGCCCGGGAGCCCTCTGGCCCCGGGCTCGGCCCGCGCGCTCGTGCGGGCCGCGCTGGACGGGATGCCCGGGGTCTGCGCGCGGCTCGCCGACGACGCCATGGCCGTCGTCAGCGAGCTGGTCACCAACGCCGTCGTGCACGCCGGCACCGAGGTGCAGGTCGAGTGGCGGCTGGAGGACACCGGCGCGCTCGTGGTCGAGGTGCACGACCAGCACCCGTCCCGCGCCCCACGGGACGCCACGAGCGGCGAGGGGCCGTACGACACCCCCGAGTACGGGCGCGGCCTGCGGCTCGTCGCCACGCTCGCCGAGTCGTGGGGCGTCACCTACCGCACCGGCGCCAAGACCGTCTGGGCGCGGCTGCCCCCGGGCGGCAGCGAGGCCCTGGACGGACCCGGCCCCGAGCCCGCCCTGGAGGTCGCCGAGGACCTCGCCCCGCAGCCGCACCGCGTCGAGGGCGACCGGGACTGGCTCGGCCGGGGCGCCCTGTCCTTCCTCGCCGAGGCCTCCGACCTGCTCGCCGGACAGCTGGACGAGAACCTGGTCGCCGCGCTCACCGGACAGCTGATCGTGCCCCGGCTCGCCGACTGGTGCGCGGTCTGGCTGGAGGACGAGGCGACCGTCCGGGGCGGCGCCGGCGGCGGACCCGCCCGGGTCTGGCACGCCAGCGAGGCCCGGATCGAGGAGCTGCGGTGCGCCCTGGAGAAGGAACCGCCGGGCCCGCCGGGCGGGCTGCGCGCCGGCCCCGAGCCCTACCCCTGGCCCGGCCACGCGCTCGGCCCGCAGGGCGCCGACGGGACGGCGCTGTCGTACCGGCTCATCGCGGGCGGCCGGCCGCTCGGCACGCTGGTCATCGGCCGGTGCGGGCTGACGGGCTTCCCGGACGAGATCACCGGGCTGGTCGAGGACCTCGGCCGCAGGGTGGCCCTGGCCATCGGCGCGGCCCGCCAGTACGCCCGCCAGGCCACCATCAGCGCCGTCCTCCAGCGCGGCCTGCTGCCCGGCGCCGTCGCCGAGATCCCCGGCGTGCGCAGCGCGCTCGTCTACGAACCCTGCGACAAGGGCGGCCCCAGCGGCGACTTCTACGACCTGTTCCCGGCGGGCGACGGCCGCTGGTGCTTCGCCGTCGGCGACGTCCAGGGCAAGGGCCCGGAGGCCGCCGTGGTGATCGGCCTCGCCCGCCCCTGGCTGCGCCTGCTGGCCCGCGAGGGCTACCGGGTCGCCGACGTCCTGGACCGCCTCAACCAGCTCCTCCTGGACGACGCCACCGAGGCCGCCGACGCCGCCGCCCGCGCCCTCGTCGCCGTCGGCGGCCGGCCGCTGGCCACCGGGGAGAGCCCGCAGACCCGCTTCCTCTCCCTCCTCTACGGCGAGCTGACGCCGTACGACGGCGGGGTCCGCTGCACCCTCGCCGCCGCCGGCCACCCGCTGCCGCTCGTCCTCAGCCCCGACGGCACCGTGCGCACCGCCGCCCGCCCGCAGACCCTGCTCGGCGTGGTCGAGGACGAGACCTACACCAGCGAGACCCTCGACCTGCGCCCCGGCGACAGCCTGCTCTGCGTCACCGACGGCGTGACCGAGCGGCGCTCCGGCAGCCGCCAGTTCGACGACGGCGACGGCCTCGCCCGCGCCCTGTCCGGCTGCGCCGGGCTCGGCGCCGAGCTGATAGCTGAAAGGATCCGCCGCCTGGTCCACGACTTCGGCGGCGGCCTGCCCGAGGACGACCTGGCCCTGCTGGTGCTCCAGGCGGAGTAACGCCCACGGTGCTGGACAATGGAGGGCATGCCTTCCGCACTCCCCGACGGCGAGCCCGTCCCCACCGACGGCGCGCTGCCCGCGCACGCGCTCGCCGGGGCCGCCGCCCGCCCGCTCGGCTTCTACCTGCACGTCCCGTACTGCGCGACCCGCTGCGGCTACTGCGACTTCAACACCTACACCGCGACCGAGCTGCGCGGCACGGGCGGGGTGCTGGCCTCCCGCGACAACTACGCGGACACGCTGGCCGAGGAGATCCGGCTGGCCCGGAAGGTGCTGGGCGACGACCCGCGCGAGGTCCGCACGGTGTTCGTCGGCGGTGGTACGCCGACGCTGCTGGCCGCCGACGACCTCGTACGGATGCTCGGGGCCGTCCGGGACGAGTTCGGGCTGGCACCGGACGCGGAGATCACCACGGAGGCGAACCCGGAGTCCGTCGACCCCGCGTACCTCGCCACGCTCCGCGAGGGCGGCTTCAACCGGATCTCCTTCGGCATGCAGAGCGCCAAGCAGCACGTGCTGAGGATCCTGGACCGCACCCACACCCCCGGCCGCCCCGAGCGGTGCGTCGCGGAGGCGCGGGCGGCGGGCTTCGAGCACGTCAACCTCGACCTGATCTACGGCACGCCCGGCGAGAGCGACGACGACTGGCGGGCGTCCCTGGAGGCCGCCCTGGGCGCCGGACCCGACCACATCAGCGCCTACGCGCTCATCGTGGAGGAGGGCACCCAGCTCGCCCGCCGGATCCGCCGGGGCGAGATCCCGATGACCGACGACGACGTCCACGCCGACCGGTACCTGATCGCCGAGGAGATGCTGAGCGCGGCGGGCTTCGACTGGTACGAGGTCTCCAACTGGGCCACCTCCGAGGCGGGCCGCTGCCTGCACAACGAGCTGTACTGGCGCGGCGCCGACTGGTGGGGCGCGGGCCCGGGGGCCCACTCGCACGTGGGCGGGGTCCGCTGGTGGAACGTCAAGCACCCGGGCGCGTACGCGGCGGCGCTGGCGTCGGGGAAGTCGCCGGGCGCGGGCCGGGAGCTGCTGTCCGACGAGGACCGGCGCGTGGAGCGCGTCCTGCTGGAGCTGCGGCTGCGCGAAGGGGTCCCGTTGTCCCTGCTGAGGGAGGAGGGGCTCGCGGCCTCCCGGCGCGCGCTGGCGGACGGGCTGCTCCAGGAGGGGCCGTACGAGAAGGGCCGGGCCGCGCTGACCCTGCGCGGGCGGCTGCTGGCGGACGCGGTGGTGCGGGACCTGGTGGACTGATCACCCCGGCGGGTGAATCCCCCCGGAACGCCGGTTCGGTCCCTAACCTGGTTCGTAGGCTGCCGCTGACAGGACGCGGCGGATGTGGAGGCCACGGAGATGACCGCTGTGGACGAGCGTGGGATGGCCAGGTACCTCGACGAGTTCGAGCCTCCCGAGGGCGTCAAGGCCGAGCTCCTCCGAGGAGTCATCGTGATGATGGCCAGCCCCGATCTGGTGCACAACCTGATCGTGCTGCACACACAGCGGCAGATGCCCCTCGAGCGGTGGTACCCCCTCCAGACCCAGGACGTCGACATCGCCGGTGAGTCGAGCGAGCCGGTGCCGGATCTGGTGGTCCTCTCACCCGATGTCCTGCCGAGTTCGGGACGGCTGTTGCCCAGTCGGCTGATCACGATGGTGTTGGAGGTCGTCTCCAAGTACAGCGTCCACCAGGATTACGTGGTCAAGCGCTCCATCTACGCGGCGGGGGGGATCCCCGCCTACCTCGTCGTCGACCCGATCATGGCCCACTGCGTTCTCATGACGAAGCCGTCGGGCCACGGAGAGGACGCCGACTATCTGAGCCAGGAGATCGTGAAGTTCGGCGATCCGGTCCCGTTGGAGGCTCTCGGACTCGAACTCGACACCACCGAGTTCGGGACGTTCCCCGACGTCAGGCCCCACCGCTACCCGTGACGAAGTCGATCAGCTCCTCCACGCGCCCCAGCAGCTCCGGCTCCAGGTCCTTGTAGGACCCCACCCGCTTCAGGATCGCCTGCCACACCGCCCCGGTGTTCTCCGACGGCCAGCCCAGCGCCCGGCACACGCCCGTCTTCCAGTCCTGCCCCTTCGGCACCGCCGGCCACGCCCCGATGCCCAGCGACGCCGGCTTCACCGCCTGCCAGATGTCGATGAACGGGTGGCCGACCACCAGCGCGTGCTCGCTGGTCACCGACTGCGCGATGCGCCACTCCTTCGTGCCGGGCAGCAGGTGGTCCACCAGGACGCCCAGGCGCGCGTCCGGGCCGGGGGCGAAGGACTCCACGATCGACGGGAGGTCGTCGACGCCCTCCAGGTACTCCACGACCACGCCCTCGATCCGCAGGTCGTCGCCCCACACCTTCTCGACGAGCTCGGCGTCGTGCCGGCCCTCCACGTAGATGCGTCCGGCGCGCGCCACGCGCGCGCGTGCCTGGGGGACGGCGACCGAGCCGGACGCCGTACGGGAGGGGCGTACCGGCGCCGAGGAGGCGGGGCGGACCAGCGTCACCACGCGCCCCTCCAGCAGGAAGCCGCGCGGCTCCAGCGGGAACACGCGGTGCTTGCCGAAGCGGTCCTCCAGGGTCACCGTGCCCGCCTCGCAGCGGATCACCGCGCCGCAGAACCCGGTGCCGGGCTCCTCCACCACCAGACCCGGCTCGGCCGGGACCTCCGGCACGGGCTTGGGCTTCTTCCAGGGAGGGGTCAGGTCGGAGGTGTACTGGCGCATTCGGATGACGATAGGAGAAGCCGTGCGGTGAGGCGTACGACACGCCGGGGCCGGCCGCGAAGAGCCGCTCAGATCACGCCGAACCGCGTTGCCAGGGCGTCGCGTTGACGGCGGACGAACCCCGCGTCCACCACCGCTCCGTGACCGGGCACGTACAGCGCGTCCTCGCCGCCGAGCGCCAGCAGCCGGTCGAGCGCGTCCGGCCAGCGGGACGGGACCGCGTCGGGGCCCGCCTGCGGTTCGCCGGACTCCTCCACCAGGTCGCCGCAGAACACCACCTCCGGGTCGCCCGGGACCAGGACGGCCAGGTCGTGCGCCGTGTGGCCGGGGCCCACGTTGGCCAGCAGCGCCTGGCGGCCGCCGCCGAGGTCCAGCGTCCACTCGCCGGAGACCGCGTGGCGGGGCGGGACCAGCGCGTCCACCGCCTCGTCGGCGTCGGCCACCGGCAGCCCGTTGCGGATCGCGTCCAGCCGCAGGTCCGCGCGCTCGTACGCGAACACCGCGTCCAGTCCCACCGCCCCGTACACCTCCGCCCCGGCGAGGGCGGCGGCGCCGAAGACGTGGTCGAAGTGGGGATGGGTGAGCGCGAGATGGGTCACACGGCCGCCCGCCAGCGCCTCGGCCTGCCCACGCAGCCGGACCCCCTCCGCGAGGCTCGAACCGGCGTCCACGAGCAGGGCCGTACCCTCCCCGAGGACCAGCCCCGCCGTGCAGTCCCAGCCCGGCAGCCGGCACCGGCCCACCCCCGCGGCCAGCCGCTGCCACCCCAGCTCTTCCCAAGTCACGGTCATACCCGCGACGCTAGCGGTACGAGCCGGTACGGCGGCCCGACCTTGCCCAGGGTGTACCCGGCAGCCGTACACTGGCCGGGGAACGCTGGCACTCGCATGGGTGGAGTGCCAGGCGGACGACCCGAGCGGACGAGGGGACGACGTGCTGGAGGTGCGCGCGAATGCTGAGTGAACGCAGGCTTCAGGTACTGCGCGCCATCGTCCAGGACTACGTGGGCACCGAGGAGCCGGTCGGTTCCAAGGCGCTCACCGAGCGGCACAACCTCGGCGTGTCCCCGGCGACCGTCCGCAACGACATGGCGGCCCTGGAGGACGAGGGGTACATCGCCCAGCCGCACACCAGCGCGGGGCGGATTCCCACCGACAAGGGCTACCGGCTGTTCGTGGACAAGCTCGCGGGCGTCAAGCCGATGAGCGGGCCCGAGCGGCGGGCGATCCAGAACTTCCTGGAGGGCGCCGTCGACCTCGACGACGTCGTGGCGCGGACCGTGCGGCTGCTCGCGCAGCTCACCCGGCAGGTCGCCGTCGTGCAGTACCCGTCCCTGACCCGGTCCACCGTCCGGCACGTGGAGCTGCTGTCGCTGGCTCCCGCGCGCGTGATGCTGGTGCTGATCACGGACACCGGCCGGGTCGAGCAGCGGATGGTCGACTGCCCGGCGCCGTTCGGCGAGGGCTCGCTGGCGGACCTGCGGGCGCGGCTCAACAGCCGGGTCGCCGGTCGCCGGTTCACGGACGTGCCGAAACTGGTCGAGGACCTCCCGGACGCCTTCGAGCCGGAGGACCGCGGTACGGTCTCCACGGTGCTCTCCACTCTTCTGGAGACACTCGTGGAGGAGAACGAGGAGCGGTTGATGATCGGCGGCACCGCCAATCTGACCCGCTTCGGACATGACTTCCCCCTCACGATCCGGCCCGTCCTGGAGGCCCTGGAGGAGCAGGTCGTGCTCCTCAAGCTCCTCGGCGAGGCGAAGGATCCGGGCGTGACCGTGCGCATCGGGCACGAGAACGCCCATGAGGGACTCAACTCCACCTCCGTCGTGTCGGTCGGCTACGGTTCGGGCGGCGAGGCGGTTGCCAAGCTCGGCGTGGTCGGACCGACCCGCATGGACTACCCGGGAACGATGGGAGCGGTACGCGCAGTGGCACGGTACGTCGGACAGATCCTGGCGGAGTCGTAAGTGGCCACGGACTATTACGCCGTTCTCGGCGTGCGCCGCGACGCGTCGCAGGATGAGATCAAGAAGGCGTTCCGCAGGCTCGCGCGCGAGCTGCACCCGGACGTCAACCCGGACCCGAAGACCCAGGAGCGGTTCAAGGAGATCAACGCCGCTTACGAGGTGCTGTCGGACCCGCAGAAGAAGCAGGTCTACGACCTCGGCGGCGACCCGCTCTCCCAGTCGGGCGGCGCGGGCGCGGGCGGCTTCGGGGCCGGCGGCTTCGGCAACTTCTCCGACATCATGGACGCGTTCTTCGGTACGGCGTCGCAGCGCGGGCCGCGCTCGCGCACCCGGCGCGGCCAGGACGCGATGATCCGGATCGAGGTCGAGCTGGACGAGGCGGCCTTCGGGACCACCAAGGACATCCAGGTCGACACGGCCGTCGTCTGCAACACCTGCAACGGCGAGGGCGCGGCGCCCGGCACGTCCGCCCAGACGTGTGACATGTGCCGCGGCCGGGGTGAGGTCTCCCAGGTCACCCGGTCCTTCCTGGGCCAGGTCATGACCTCGCGGCCGTGCCCGCAGTGCCAGGGCTTCGGCACGGTCGTCCCGACGCCGTGCCCGGAGTGCGCCGGCGACGGCCGGGTGCGCTCGCGGCGGACGCTGACCGTGAAGATCCCGGCCGGCGTCGACAACGGCACGCGCATCCAGCTCGCCGGCGAGGGGGAGGTCGGCCCCGGCGGCGGCCCGGCCGGCGACCTGTACGTCGAGATCCACGAGCTGCCGCACCCGAGGTTCCAGCGGCGCGGCGACGACCTGCACTGCACGGTCACGATCCCGATGACGGCGGCGGCCCTCGGCACGAAGGTGCCGCTGGAGACGCTGGACGGCCTGGAGGAGGTCGACATCCGGCCCGGCACCCAGTCCGGCCAGTCGATCCCGCTGCACAGCCGGGGCGTCACGCATCTGCGCGGCGGCGGCCGGGGCGACCTGATCGTGCACGTCGAGGTGACGACGCCGACCAAGCTGGACCCGGAGCAGGAGCGGCTGTTGCGCGAGCTGGCCAAGCTGCGCGGCGAGGAACGGCCCCAGGGCCAGTTCCAGCCGGGTCAGCAGGGGCTGTTCTCGCGGCTGAAGGATGCGTTCAACGGGCGCTGAGCGGTGACGGACGGGGTGCCCCGGCACCCCGTATGCCGTGGGCATGTGCCGGTGGATGCCCGGATTCGGACTTGTCCGAAGGACGTGACAACATGCGGTCATGTCCTCCGCGCTGACCGATCTCTTCCCCCACCCGATCGTGCAGGCCCCCATGGCGGGCGGTGTCTCCGTCCCGCAGCTCGCCGCCGCCGTCTCCGAGGCCGGTGGCCTCGGGTTCCTCGCCGCCGGGTACAAGACAGCCGACGGCATGTACCAGGAGATCAAGCAGCTGCGCGGGCTCACGAGCCGCCCCTTCGGCGTGAACCTCTTCATGCCGCAGCCCGAGCACGCGGAGTCCGGGGCCGTCGACCTCTACGCGCACCAGCTGGCCGGCGAGGCCGCCTGGTACGAGACCGAGCTGGGCGACCCGGACAGCGGCCGGGACGACGGCTACGACGCCAAGCTCGCCGTCCTGCTCGACGACCCGGTGCCGGTGGTCTCCTTCCACTTCGGGGTGCCGCCGCGCGAGGTGTTCGACAAGCTCCACCGCGTCGGCACCTTCACTCTGGTCACCGCCACCACCGCCGAGGAGGCCCGCGCCGTCGAGCGGGCCGGGGCCGACGCGGTCATCGCGCAGGGCGTGGAGGCCGGCGGACACCAGGGCACCCACCGCGACCTCCCCGAGAACGACGGTGCCGGCGTCGGCCTGCTGTCGCTGCTCGCGCAGGTCCGCGAGGCCGTGCGCATCCCGGTCGTCGCCGCCGGCGGCGTCATGCGCGGCGGCCAGATCGCCGCCGTCCTCGCCGCGGGCGCGAGCGCGGCGCAGCTGGGCACCGCGTTCGTCGCCGCCCACGAGTCCGGCGCGCACCCCCTGCACAAGCGGGCGCTGACCGACCCGCTGTTCCCGCGCACCGAGCTGACCCGCGCCTTCACCGGCCGCCCGGCCCGCGCGCTGGTCAACCGCTTCCTGCGCGAGCACGGCCGGTACGCCCCCGCCGCCTACCCCGAGGTCCACCACCTCACCGCGCCGCTGCGCAAGGCCGCCGCCAAGGCCGAGGACGCGCAGGGCATGGCGATGTGGGCCGGGCAGGGCCACCGGATGGCCCGGGAACTGCCCGCGGGCCGGCTGGTGGAGGTGCTGGCCGCCGAACTCGCCGAGGCCCGGACAGCGTTGTCGGCCGGGGGTTCCCGATGACCGCGCCGGTGTTCGTCGTCGACTCCCTGGAGGGCGTGGGCCCCGGCTCGGTCGTCGACGTCCAGGGCCCCGAGGGACGGCACGCGGTCTCCGTACGGCGGTTGCAGCCGGGCGAGAACGTGGTGCTCACCGACGGCAGGGGCCGGGGCGCGGCCGGGGTCGTCGTCGGCGTGTCGGGGAAGGACCACCTGGTGGTCGAGCCGTTCGAGTTCCCGGTGGAGCCCGAGCCCCGCCCCCGTATCACCGTCGTCCAGGCCCTGCCCAAGGGCGACCGGGGCGAACTGGCCGTGGAGACGATGACGGAGACCGGCGTCGACGCGATCGTGCCCTGGCAGGCCGCGCGGTGCATCACCCAGTGGAAGGGCGAGCGGGGGCTGAAGGCGCTCGCCAAGTGGCGTGCCACCGCGCGGGAGGCCGGCAAGCAGTCCCGCCGGCTGCGCTTCCCCGAGGTCGCGGACCTGGCGTCCACCAAGCAGGTCGCCGCGCTGCTCGCCGCGGCGGACTTCGCCGCCGTGCTCCACTCCGACTTCGACCACGTCAGCGAGCCCCTGGCCACCGCCGAACTCCCCGCCGAGGGCGAGATCGTCCTGGTCGTGGGTCCCGAAGGCGGTGTGTCGCGGGACGAGTTGGCGCTCTTCGAGGAGGCGGGCGCGAGGGCCTGCGTCCTCGGCCCCAGCGTCCTGCGCACCTCCACCGCCGGCACCGCCGCCGTGGCCCTGCTGCTGGGCCGCACCGGCCGCTGGTCCTGACCCCCGGAGACACCGTGGAACTCGTCCAGGTCCGGCTCCTGGTGACCGACTTCGCCGCCTGCTACCGCTTCTACGCCGGCGTCCTCGGCCTCAAGCCGCAGTCCGGCGCGGTGCAGGGGCCGTACGAGAAGTTCAGCCCGCACGCCGGCTCGGCCGGGATCGCGCTCCAGGACCGCGCGATGATGGCCGGGGTGCTGGCCGAGCTGGGCGACACCGCCACCGGCCACCGGTCCCTGGTCGTCCTGCGCGTCGACGACCTCGACGCCTACTGCGCGCGGATCACCGCCCGGGGCGCGACCCTGCTGCACGGACCGGCCCCCATGACCGACCGGATGCGCGTGGCGCACCTCAAGGACCCGGAGGGCAACCTCGTCGAACTGCAGGAGTGGCTGCTGCTGCGCGGCTGACGTCCGCCGCCGTGGCGGCCCGGGCGCCTTCGACGGCGTCCACGGCCTCGACGACCCGGTGGAACAGCTCCCGGCCGTCCACCTCGCCGCGCCCCGGCAGCAGCCCTGGCCGCTCCACTTCGTCCACGACGGCCCGGACGACGCGGGGTTCGCGCAGATTGAGCGGGTTGCCGCGGCCGTCCAGGACGCAGCCCGCGTACCCGTAGCCGTCGGAGACATAGCGGCCGGAGCCGACCTCGCCGGCCCGGAAGACGATCCGGGTGGGGACGCCGTTCCGGTACAGCGAGAGCACCTCCCGGCAGGCGTCGCGGTCCGCGTGCTTGTGGCGGACGGTCCACCGGTGGACGGTGCCGTCCGCCACCACGAGCCGTCTGAGCCTGTGATGACTGCGCACGCGGCCGGCGTAGACGGCCGGCCCCCCGAACGGGTGAGTGGCCGTATCCGGGCTTCCCCGCGGTGGGGGCCGGTGGGACGCTGCCCTGTATGGGGGCTTCGAGGCGGACGCGGGGTCGGGTGCGGGCGGTGGCCGTGGCGGGGCTCGTCGCGGTGGGCGGCGGAACTGCCGTGGCCTGTCAGCCCGGTGGGGGGCTCGGCTCCGCGAGCGTCGCCTACACCACCGACCAGACCGCGACCGCCGCGCTGGAGCACCGGCACGTGAACGTCGCCTGGCTCACCTGTACCGGCGGTCACCGCGGTGACGACGGCGCGCGCCGCGGCTCGCCCGCGCCGAGCGAGACCACCGTCGTCTCCGTCGACTGCCGGGGCGAGACGGACGACGGGCGGAGGATCGTCGTCGCCGGTCTGGTGACCAGGGCCGTCGACGGAGCCTGCGTGCGCGGCGACCTGACCGCCAAGGTCGACGGCAGACAGGTGTTCCGCGTCGACGGGCTCGGCGACTGCTCCGCCCCGACCGGGCCGACGTACCGGCCGCCCACCGGGGGACGGCCGACCGTGACCGTCACCGTCACCCGCACCGTCTGGCCCGTGCCGGGCAAGTGATCCGAAACCGCGAGCGGAGGCACCCGGTCGCTGCGTAGAGTGACGGCGTGACTCAGGGTGCTTCGACGGGAACCACGGCAGACTCCGCCTATCTCCGATTCCCCCATCCGCACGGGGACTTGGTGACCTTCGTCGCCGAGGACGACGTCTGGCTCGCGCCGGTCGACGGCGGCCGGGCCTGGCGGGTCAGCGCCGACAACGTGCCGGTGACCCGGCCCCGGATATCACCGGACGGCCGGCACCTGGCCTGGACCTCCACCCGGGACGGCGCCCCCGAGGTGCACGTCGCCCCGGTCGACGGGGGTCCCGCCGAGCGGCTGACGTACTGGGGCAACAGCCGTACCGAGGTGCGCGGATGGACCCCGGACGGCCGGGTGCTCGCGCTCGGCGCGCAGGGCCGGCACAGCCTCCGGCAGACCTGGGCGCACGCCGTCCCGCTGGACGGCGGACCCGCCGAGGCCCTGCCGTACGGCCCGGTCGGCGACGTGGCCCTCGGCCCGGCCACCGTGCTGCTGTCCGCGCCGATGGGCCGTGAGGCCGCGCACTGGAAGCGCTACCGGGGCGGCACGGCGGGCAAGTTGTGGATCGACCGTGCCGCCGGAGGCGGGGAGGGTGCCGGCGAGTTCGTCCGGCTGCACGAGGACATCGACGGCAACGTCGAGTGCCCGGTGTGGGCCGGGGACCGCATCGCCTTCCTCTCCGACCACGAGGGCACCGGCGCGCTCTACTCCTCCCTCGCCGACGGCTCCGACCTGCGCCGGCACACCCCGCTCGACGGCTTCTACGCCCGGCACGCGGCCGGTGACGGCACCCGTGTCGTCTACAGCTCGGCCGGCGAACTCTGGCTGCTGGACGACCTGGAGGGCGCCGAACCGCGCCGGCTGGACGTACGGCTCGGCGGACCCCGCGTCGACCTGCGGCCGTACCCCGTCAACGCCTCCCGCTGGCTCGGCGAGGCGGCTCCCGACCACACCGCGCGCGGCAGCGCCGTCTGCGTGCGCGGCGGCATCCACTGGGTCACCCACCGCAACGGCCCCGCCCGAGCCCTGGCCGCCACCCCCGGCGTGCGCGCCCGGACGCCGCGCGTCTTCCGCGCCGAAGGCGAGGAGTGGGTGGTGTGGGTGACGGACGCCGAGGGCGACGACGCCCTGGAGTTCGCGCCCGCGACCGGCACCGTGCCCGGCGCCCCGCCGCGCCGGCTCGCCGCCGGACAGCTCGGCCGGGTCCTGGAGCTGGCCATGGCCCCCGACGGCAGCCGGGCCGCCGTGGCCGCGCACGACGGCAGACTGCTGATGGTCGAACGGGAGACCGGCGAGGTCCGCGAGGTCGACCGCAGCGCCGACGGCGAGGTGTCCGGCCTCGCCTTCTCCCCCGACTCCGCCTGGCTCGCCTGGTCCCACCCCGGCCCCCGCCCGCTGTCCCAGCTGCGCGTCGCCCACACCACCGACCTGTCGGTGACCGAGGCGACCCCGCTGCGCTTCCAGGACTACGCGCCCGCCTTCACCCTGGACGGCAAGCACCTCGCGTTCCTCTCCAACCGCGCCTTCGACCCGGTCTACGACGAGCACGTCTTCGACCTCGCGTTCGTGGTCGGGGCCCGCCCGCACCTGATCACGCTGGCCGCCACCACCCCCTCGCCGTTCGGCCCGCAGCGCCACGGCCGCCCCTTCGAGACCTCCGACAAGGACGAGACCCCCGACGGCGAGGGCACACCGGCCACCCGCATCGACCTGGACGGCCTGGCCGACCGGATCGTCCCCTTCCCGGTCGAGGCCGGCCGCTACTCCACGCTCCGGGCAGCCAAGGACGGCGTCCTGTGGCTGCGCCACCCCGTGCAGGGTGTCCTCGGCGCCACCCGCGCCCACCCCGAGGACCCCGACCCGCACACCGAGCTGGAGCGCTACGACCTCGCCCAGCGCCGTCTGGAGCACCTCGCCTCCGACGCCGACCACTTCGAGGTCAGCGGCGACGGCAAACGCGTCCTGCTCTGGGCCGACGGCCGGCTCCGGGTCGTGCCGAGCGACCGCCGTACCGGCACCGACGACGACGGCGACACCAGCGTCACCGTCGACCTCGCCCGGGTCCGGCAGACCGTCGACCCGGCCGCCGAGTGGCGGCAGATGTACGACGAGACCGGCCGCCTCATGCGCGACCACTTCTGGCGCCCCGACCTCGGCGGCACCGACTGGGACGGCGTCCTCGCCCGCTACCGCCCGCTCCTGGCCCGCCTCGCCACCCACAGCGACCTGGTCGACCTGCTCTGGGAGGTGCACGGCGAACTGGGCACCTCGCACGCCTACGTCATCCCGCGCGGCGGTTCCGGCCGCCGCGCCCGGCAGGGTCTGCTGGGCGCCGACATCTCCCGCCACGAGGACGGGAGCTGGCGCATCGACCGCATCCTGCCCTCGGAGACCTCCGACCCGGAGGCCCGCTCCCCGCTCGCCGCGCCCGGCGCCGCGGTCCGTCCCGGAGACGCGATCATCGCGGTCGCCGGCCACCAGGTCGACCCGGTCACGGGCCCCGGCCCGCTGCTCGTCGGCACGGCCGGCCAGCCGGTGGAACTGACCGTCTCCCCGGCCGGCGGCGGCGAACCCCGGCACACGGTCGTCGTCCCCGTCGCCGACGAGGAGGCCCTGCGCTACCACGCCTGGGTCGCCGATCGCCGCGCCCACGTCCACACGGCCTCCGCGGGCCGCCTCGGCTACCTCCACGTCCCGGACATGCAGGCCCCCGGCTGGGCGCAGATCCACCGCGACCTGCGCGTCGAGGTCGCCCGCGAGGGCCTCGTGGTCGACGTCCGGGAGAACCGCGGCGGCCACACCTCCCAGCTCGTGGTCGAGAAACTGGCCCGCCGGATCATCGGCTGGGACCTCCCGCGCGGCATGCGCCCCACCAGCTATCCGCTGGACGCCCCGCGCGGCCCGGTCGTCGCCGTCGCCAACGAGTTCTCCGGCTCCGACGGCGACATCGTCAACGCGGCGATCAAGGCCCTGGGCATCGGCCCGGTCGTCGGCACCCGCACCTGGGGCGGCGTCATCGGCATCGACAGCCGCTACCACCTGCTCGACGGCACCCTGGTCACCCAGCCGAAGTACGCGATGTGGCTGGAGGGCGTGGGCTGGGACGTGGAGAACCACGGGGTGGACCCCGACGTGGAGGTCGTCCAGCGCCCGCAGGACTGGGTGGCCGGCCGGGACGCCCAGCTGGACGAGGCGATCCGGCTGGCGCTGGAGGCGCTGGCGGGCAGTCCCGCGAAAACACCGCCTGACATGCCCGTCTGACCGACTACGATGCCCACGGTATTGATCACAGGAGGCACACCCATGGCCGGAGAGCCGCAGAACGACTGCCTGTTCTGCAAGATCGTCGCGGGCGAGATCCCGGCGACGATCGTCCGCGAGACGGAGACGACCGTCGCCTTCCGGGACATAAACCCGCAGGCCCCGACGCACGTCCTGGTGATCCCCAAGGCCCACTACGAGAACGCGGCCGAGCTCGCCGCGGGCGCCCCGCGGATCGCGGCCGACGTGCTCGCCGAGACCAAGGCCGTCGCCGACGAGGAGAAGCTCGACAGCTACCGCCTCGTCTTCAACACCGGCAGCGGCGCCGGCCAGACCGTCTGGCACGCCCATGCCCACGTCCTCGGCGGCCGCGGCCTGCAGTGGCCGCCCGGATAGGCAGCCGTGTCCGTCCGTGAACTGGTGGTCCTCGGCACCGCCAGCCAGGTCCCGACCCGGCACCGCAACCACAACGGCTACCTGCTGCGGTGGGACGGCGAGGGCCTCCTGTTCGACCCCGGCGAGGGCACGCAGCGGCAGATGCTGCGCGCCGGGGTCGCCGCCCACGACCTGAACCGGATCTGCGTCACGCACTTCCACGGTGACCACTGCCTCGGTCTCGCCGGGGTCATCCAGCGGATCAACCTCGACCAGGTGCCGCACGAGGTCACCGCGCACTACCCGCGCTCGGGCCGGCGCTTCTTCGACCGGCTGCGCTACGCGACCGCCTACCGCGAGACCGTCGGCCTGACCGAGGCCCCGGTCGCCGCCGACGGCATCCTCGCGGTGACCCGGTCGTACACCCTGGAGGCCCGCCGGCTCTCGCACCCGGTCGAGTCCTACGGCTACCGGCTGATCGAACCCGACGGCCGCCGGATGCTGCCCGACCGGCTCGCCGCGCACGGCGTCAGGGGACCGGACGTGGGCCGTCTCCAGCGCGAGGGCCGGCTCGGGGACGTGAAGCTGGAGGACGTCAGCGAGGTGCGGCGCGGGCAGCGGTTCGCGTTCGTCATGGACACCCGGCTCTGCGACGGCGTGCACGCGCTCGCGGAGGGCTGCGACCTGCTCGTCATCGAGTCCACCTTCCTCGACGAGGACGTCGAACTGGCCGTCGAGCACGGGCACCTGACGGCCGGACAGGCCGCCGCCGTCGCCCGGGACGCCGGGGTGCGCCACCTCGTGCTCACCCACTTCAGCCAGCGCTACACCGACCCCGGGGAGTTCGAGCGGCAGGCGCGGGCGGCCGGGTTCGCGGGAGAGCTGACCGTGGCCTACGACCTGCTGCGGGTGCCGGTTCCGAAACGCCGGTAAAACCCCCGTACGATGCTTTGATGCCCCTCCCGAAAGCAGAACTGCACCTCCACATCGAAGGCACCCTGGAGCCGGAGCTTGCCTTCCAGCTCGCCGCCCGCAACGGCGTGAGCCTCCCGTACGCGGACACCGAGGCCCTCCGCGAGGCCTACCGGTTCGAGGACCTCCAGTCCTTCCTGGACCTGTACTACGAGCTGATGGCCGTCCTGCGCACCGAGCAGGACTTCGCCGACCTGGCGAACGCCTACCTCGCGCGGGCCGCGGCGCAGGGCGTGCGGCACGCGGAGATCTTCTTCGACCCGCAGGCCCACCTGGCCCGGGGCGTGGCCATGGGCACGGTCGTGGAGGGGCTGTGGCGGGCGCTGGGCGGCAGCGAGACCACCCACGGCGTCTCCACCAGGCTGATCATGTGCTTCCTGCGGGACGAGTCCGCCGAGTCGGCGCTGGCCACCCTGGAGGCCGCGAAGCCCTACCTGGACCGGATCACCGGGGTCGGTCTGGACTCCGCCGAGGTCGGGCACCCGCCGGTGAAGTTCCGGGAGGTCTACGAGGCCGCCGCCGCGCTCGGGCTGCGCCGGGTCGCGCACGCCGGCGAGGAGGGGCCGCCGGAGTACATCACCGAGGCGCTGGACGTGCTCGGCGTGGAGCGCGTCGACCACGGCCTGCGCTGCGTGGAGGACCCGGCGCTGGTCGAGCGGCTGGTGCGGGAGCGGATCCCGCTCACCCTGTGCCCGCTGTCCAACGTCCGGCTGCGGACCGTCGACACCCTCGCCGACCACCCCCTGCCCGCCATGCTCGACGCCGGTCTGCTGTGCACGGTCAACTCCGACGACCCCGCGTACTTCGGCGGGTACGCCGGCGACAACTTCGCGGCCGCGCACGAGGCCCTGGGGCTGTCGCGGGACCGGCTGCGCGACCTGGCCCGCAACTCCTTCCTCGCCTCCTTCCTGGAGGACGACGAGGAGCGCAGGGCCCGCTACCTCGCCGAGGTGGACGCCTACGAGTTCGGTGACGCCGTCTCGTAGGCACGCCGGGCGGGTACGGCGGGCGTCCGCACCGGGACCTCGACGACCGGGATGTCCACGACCGGGATGGCGGCGAGCGGGACTTCGGTGACGGGGACTCCGGCGACCGGTACGTCCACGGGCGGTACTCCCATGACCGGTACCTCCATGACCGGTACGTCCACGGCCGGCAGCGGGCGCCTGCCCGTCCGCAGTGCCACCGCCGTCATCGGCACGGCGATCAGCAGCAGCCCGGCGCCGAGCACCCGCCCCATCGCCGGGAAGCCCGCCCCGGCCGCCAGCGCACTGCCCGCCAGCGGCCCCGCCGCCGTCCCCAGCGAGGACGCCGAGCCGACCAGGACCGTCCAGCGGCCGCGCGGGTCCAGGGACGCGGCCAGGGCGATGACGTAGGACAGCACGACCGGGTAGAGCAGGTTCCAGGCGATCTCGCCCGCCGCGAAGGCCGACAGGTCCGTGGCCGCCGCGCCGAGGGCGACGCACCCCGCGATGACGGCGGTCCCGGCACCGATGGGCAGGGCGCGGCCCAGCCGCGGGCCGAGCGCGCCCGCGCCCACCACGCCGAGGAGTCCGGCGCCGAGCGCGACCGCGAAGACCACGCCGACGGTGACCTCGGTGAGGTGCGCCTGTTCGAGGCCGATCCGGCCGCTGACGCCCCACAGGGCGTTCTGGGCGAGGGACCAGCAGGGCATCGCGGCGGTCAGCAGCAGTCCGGAGCGCCGGTGGGGGAGCCGGTCGTAGCCGGCGGCCGGGCGGACCGGGGCGCTCCGGCCGGACAGGCGGCCGGTGAGCGGCCAGACGGCGAGCGCGGTCAGTGCGAGGGCGGCGAGCGGGAGGCCGTGGCCGGGGCCCAGGTGAGGGATCGTCAGGTACAGGGCGCCCGCGAGGGCGGAGACGCCGAGCAGGCCGAGGGTGGTGACCCGGTGCGGGTCACGCTGACCGGCGATGCCGCTCACGGCCACCGCCGTCACCGTGCCGGATCCGAGGCCCCCGACGACCGCGCCCGCGACGACGGCCGGTACGGCGCCGGTGAGGGCGGCGCCGCCGTAGCCGAGGGCGGCGAGCGCGAGGCCGGCACGGGCGAGGACACGCGGGCCGGTCCGGTCGACCCGGGAGGCCAGCAGGAAGCCGGCGGTCGCCGAACCCAGCAGCAGGGCGCTGCCGACGGCCCCCGCCTGGGTCGCGCTGAGCGGGAGTCCGCTGTCGAGTCTGCCGACGGTCGTGGGCAGCAGGTAGGAGGCGAGGTACCCGGCCGCGAACAGGGCGACGAGGGGCCAGGGCAGGGTGCGGGGGGCGGACACGGGGGTTCCCAGGGCAGGCGAGCGGCACGGCTCGGAAAGAAAAAGGGGGAGGGGCTGCGGCCGTCGACGGACAGGAACGCGCGAGCAAGTTGTATCAAGCACGTGGTTCCCGAAGAAGACCGGTGGGTGTGATCCGGATCACGATGGCGTTTGCGGGTGGTGCCCGCGGGTAGGAGGCTCTAGCCTCCGTTCTCATATGTGGATGTTATTCATAAGGGGAGATGGCTGGAGGGAAGCTCGTCGGCCCGAAGGCACTCCTCGCCGCCGGCCCCGACCTCGTAGGAGCCCCCTGTGACCCGTGACCTGACCATCGCCGAGGTGCGGCTGACGCCGATCCTGGTCGCCGACCCGCCGTTGCTCAACACCCAGGGCGTGCACCAGCCGTACACCCCCCGGCTGATCGTGGAGGTCGTCACCGCCGACGGGACCACCGGGCTCGGCGAGACCTACGGCGACACCAAGTACCTGGAGCTGGCCCGGCCGCTGGCCGACCGGCTCACCGGACGGTCGGTCATGGACGTGAACGGCCTCTTCGGGATCGACCTCGCCGTGGATGCCTCCAGGGTCGAGGGGCAGGCGGACGCGGGCGGGCTGCGCGGGGTGCAGACCGCCGACAAGCTCCGGCTCTCCGTGCTGTCCGCCTTCGAGGTCGCCTGCCTCGACGCCCAGGGCAAGGCGCTCGGCCTGCCGGTGCACGCGCTGCTCGGCGGCAGGGTCCGGGACGCGGTCGAGTACAGCGCCTACCTCTTCTACAAGTGGGACCGGCACCCGGCGGGCGTCCCCGCCGAGCCGGACGAGTGGGGCGCCGCGCTCGACCCGGCCGGTGTGGTGGAACAGGCGCGCCGGCTCCAGGAGCGGCACGGCTTCGGCTCGTTCAAGCTCAAGGGCGGGGTGTTCCCGCCCGACGAGGAGATCGCCGCCGTCCGTGCCCTCGCCGCCGCCTTCCCCGGAAGCCCGCTGCGGCTCGACCCCAACGGCGCCTGGTCGGTGGAGACCTCGCTGAAGGTCGCGCAGGAACTCGGCGACGTCCTGGAGTACCTGGAGGACCCGACGCTCGGCACACCCGCCATGGCGCGGGTGGCCGCCGGCACGGACGTCCCGCTGGCCACCAACATGTGCGTCACCACCTTCGGCGAGATCAAGGAGGCGTTCACGAAGGACGCCGTCCAGGTCGTCCTCTCCGACCACCACTACTGGGGCGGACTGCGCAACACCCAGCACCTCGCCGCGATCTGCGCCGCCTTCGGGGTCGGGGTGTCCATGCACTCCAACACCCACCTCGGCATCAGCCTCGCCGCGATGACCCAGGTGGCGGCCACGGTCCCCGACCTCCACCACGCCTGCGACTCCCACTACCCCTGGCAGTCCGAGGACGTCCTCACCGAACGGATCGCCTTCGACGGCGGCCGGGTCGCGGTGTCCGACGCGCCGGGCCTCGGCGTCGAACTGGACCGGGACGAACTGGCCCGGCTGCACCGGCGGTGGGCCGAGGACGACGGCTCGCTGCGCGACCGCGACGACGCGGCGGCGATGCGCGCCGCCGAACCGGACTGGCGGACACCGGCGATGCCGCGCTGGTGACCCGGCGCCACACGGCATGCCGGTGCGTGGCCTGGTGCACACTGGCCGAAACCGCACCACGCCAGGGAGCGCACCGTGACGCCGTCGCACACCTTCACCGGAGAGGAACCGGAACACCTCACCCAGGCAGCGCGCTGCCAGATCAAGGTGGACCCGCTCGCCGCGCTGCGCGCCCCCGGTGACCCGCCCTGGGACGTCTACCTCACCGGCACGGTCTTCCTCGACATCATCTTCACCGGCCTGGAGTCGGCGCCGGTGCGCGGCACCGAGTCCTGGGCGCGGGGCATGGGCTCCAGCCCCGGCGGGGTCGCCAACATGGCCGCCGCCCTGGCCCGGCTCGGCCTGCGGACCGCGCTCGCGGCGGCCTTCGGCGACGACCACTACGGCGAGTACTGCTGGGACGCGCTGGAACAGGGGGAGGGCATCGACCTGTCCGCCTCGCGGACCGTGCCCGGCTGGCACTCGCCGGTGACCGTCTCCATGGCCTACGAGGGCGAGCGGACCATGGTCTCCCACGGGCACGAGCCGCCGGCGGAGGCCGTGCTCCTCCAGGAGGACGCCACGGTCCGGCCGCCCCGCGCGCGGGCCGCCGTCGCCTCCCTCACGCCCGGCCGCAGCGCGCCCTGGATCGCGCAGGCCGCCCACGCGGGGACCCGCATCTTCGCCGACGTCGGCTGGGACGAGACGGGCGCGTGGGACCTGGCCGGGCTGGCCGACCTGGAGCACTGCGAGGCCTTCCTGCCCAACGCGGAGGAGGCCAAGCGGTACACCGGCACCGACTGTCCGCGGCTCGCCGCGCACGCCCTGACCGAGTACGTGCCGGTCGCCGTGGTCACGCTGGGCTCGGACGGCGCCTACGCGGTGGACCGGCGGACCGGGGAGACGGCGGAGGTGCCGGCCATCGAGGTGGAGGCGCTGGATCCGACCGGGGCGGGGGACGTGTTCGTCGCCGGGTTCGTGACCGGGTCCCTGGCGGGGTGGCCGCTGGCCGACCGGCTGGCCTTCGCCGGGCTCACGGCCGCGCTGTCGGTACAGGAGTTCGGGGGATCCCTGTCGGCGCCGGGGTGGTCGGAGATCGGGGCGTGGTGGCGGCGCGTGCAGTCCCTGCCGGGGCAGTCGCCTGCGGCGCTCCGGCGGTACGAGTTCCTCGAGGGGCTGGTGCCGGAGGAACTGGACCGGCCCTGGCCGCTGCGGCGGGCCGTCCCGACGATCGGCTTCCGCCGCTCCGGCTGACCGGGGGCTGTGCCGGGTTCGCCGTTCTTTCCCACCCGCCCACCCGACTCGGCCCGCTGAGAGGTGACCCGTGGGGTGCGGCTCGGTCGCCTGGGAGGCGTGCGGGGCGTGACGCGGTCGGCCGGGGGTGGGTTGGGGGCGGCCGGTCGGCCGTGGCTCGGGCAGCTGGGTGGCGTGCGGGGTGCCGCTCGCTCGGCTGAGCCGAGGCTCGCGGGGGTGTGGTCGGGCGGCTGGGGACCGGCGTGGGTGGCTCGGTCGGCTGAGCCGAGGCTTGGGAGGCGCGACCCGGTCGGCGGTGAGGTAGCCGGTGGAGTGCCGCTCGGGCGGCTGGGAAGCGTGTGCGGTGCCGCTTGGGCGGCTGGGAAGCGTGCGCGGTGCCCGCTCGGGCGGCGGGGGCGCGGCTCGCGAGGTTGTGACTTGGGCGGCCGGGAGGCGGCCGGTGGAGTGCCGCTCGGGCGGCTGGCAGGCGCCCGGGGTGCCGCTCGGTCAGCCGGGGCGAGGGGCCCGGGGTGTGGCTCGGGCGGCCGGGGGCACGAGGTGGGGCCCGGGGGCTGGGGCGGCTGGGAAGCGTGCGGCGTGTGACTCGTATGAAAAGCCCTACGGTGTTGTCAGCCCCCCGTCGTACCCTGGACAGTGCGAGGCCGCCCTCAGCTACGCGGCCGTGACGAGGAGGAAGCGCAGGCCTTAAGAGCCGGCCCATGACACAGACACCCACAGCTCGCACCCCCGCGCAGGAGCAGGCGAGAGCGCAGTTCACCGTCCCCGCCCAGCACCCCATGGTGACCGTGCTGGGTTCCGGCGACTCCCTCCTGCGCGTGATCGAGACGGCCTTCCCGGCGGCCGACATCCACGTCCGGGGCAACGAGATCAGCGCGGTCGGCGACCCGGTCGACGTCGCCCTCATCTCGCGCGTGTTCGAAGAGATGATGCTGGTGCTCCGCACCGGGCAGCCGATGACGGAGGACGCAGTGGAACGCTCGATCGCCATGCTGAAGGCGAGCGAGGCAGGGACGAGCGACGGCCTGGAGACCCCGGCCGAGGTGCTGACGCAGAACATCCTGTCCTCGCGAGGCCGTACGATCCGCCCGAAGACGCTCAACCAGAAGCGGTACGTCGACGCGATCGACAAGCACACGATCGTCTTCGGCATCGGCCCCGCCGGTACCGGCAAGACCTACCTGGCCATGGCCAAGGCCGTGCAGGCCCTGCAGTCCAAGCAGGTCAACCGGATCATCCTGACCCGTCCGGCGGTGGAGGCGGGGGAGCGGCTCGGCTTTCTGCCCGGCACGCTCTACGAGAAGATCGACCCGTACCTGCGCCCGCTGTACGACGCGCTGCACGACATGATCGACCCGGACTCGATCCCGCGGCTGATGGCGGCCGGGACGATCGAGGTCGCGCCGCTCGCCTACATGCGCGGCCGCACGCTCAACGACGCCTTCATCATCCTGGACGAGGCCCAGAACACGAGCCCCGAACAGATGAAGATGTTCCTCACCCGCCTCGGCTTCGACTCGAAGATCGTGATCACGGGTGACGTCACCCAGGTCGACCTGCCGAACGGGCAGAAGTCGGGCCTCAGGCAGGTGCAGGAGATCCTGGAGGGCGTCGAGGACGTCCACTTCTCCCGGCTGTCGTCCCACGATGTCGTCCGGCACAAGCTGGTGGGCCGTATCGTCGACGCGTACGAGAAGTACGACAGCAAGAACGGCACCGAGAACGGCGCTCCCAAGGGCGTCCGTGGCAAGTCCGGCGCCGTCAAGGGCACCAAGGGGAAGTAGACCAGCACGACCATGTCGATCGACGTCAACAACGAGTCCGGCACCGAGGTAGACGAGCAGGCGATCCTCGACATCGCCCGCTACGCGCTCGCGCGGATGCGCATCCACCCGCTCTCCGAGCTCTCGGTGATCGTCGTGGACGCCGACGCCATGGAGCAGCTGCACATCCAGTGGATGGACCTGCCGGGCCCCACCGATGTCATGTCGTTCCCGATGGACGAGCTGCGCCCGCCGTCCAAGGACGACGACGAGCCGCCGCAGGGCCTGCTCGGCGACATCGTGCTGTGCCCGGAGGTCGCAGCGAAGCAGGGGGCGGAGGCCCCGACGCGGCACTCCATGGACGAGGAGCTCCAGCTGCTCACCGTCCACGGGGTGCTGCACCTGCTCGGGTACGACCACGAGGAGCCCGACGAGAAGGCCGAGATGTTCGGGCTCCAGGCCGCCATCGTGGACGGATGGCGGGCCGAGCACGGCCTGACCGGGCCGTCCCCGGCGCCGACCGTCTCGTAGGGGCCGCATGTCTCCGCAGATCGTGATCGGCGCGATCGCGCTGGTCGTCGTGGCCTGGCTCGCCGCCTGCGCGGAGGCGGGCCTCGCCCGCGTCTCCAGCTTCCGCGCCGAGGAGGCCGTGAAGTCCGGCCGGCGGGGCAGCGCCCGGCTCGCCCAGGTCGCCGCCGACCCCACCCGCTATCTGAACGTGGCCCTGCTGGTCCGCGTGGCCTGCGAGATGGCCGCCGCGGCCCTGGTGACGTACGCATGCCTCCAGGAGTTCGCCGCCACCTGGCAGGCCCTGCTGGTCGCCATCGGGGTGATGGTCCTCGTGTCGTACGTCGCCGTGGGGGTGTCCCCGCGCACGATCGGCCGCCAGCACCCGGTCAACACCGCGACCGCGGCGGCCTACGTGCTGCTGCCGCTGGCCCGGATCATGGGCCCGGTCCCCTCCCTGCTGATCCTCATCGGCAACGCGCTCACGCCCGGCAAGGGCTTCCGGCGCGGGCCCTTCGCCTCCGAGGCGGAGCTGCGCGCGCTGGTCGACCTCGCCGAGAAGGAGTCGCTGATCGAGGACGACGAGCGCCGGATGGTGCACTCGGTCTTCGAGCTGGGCGACACGCTGGTGCGCGAGGTCATGGTCCCGCGGACCGACCTGGTCACCATCGAGCGCTTCAAGACCATCCGGCAGGCCCTCACCCTCGCCCTGCGCTCCGGGTTCTCCCGCATCCCGGTCACCGGCGAGAGCGAGGACGACGTCGTCGGGATCGTGTACCTGAAGGACCTGGTCCGCAAGACGCACATCAGCCGGGAGGCGGAGGGCGACCTGGTGTCCACGGCGATGCGCCCGGCGATGTTCGTGCCCGACACCAAGAACGCGGGCGACCTGCTGCGCGAGATGCAGAAGGAACGCAACCACGTCGCCGTCGTCATCGACGAGTACGGCGGCACGGCCGGGATCGTCACCATCGAGGACATCCTGGAGGAGATCGTCGGCGAGATCACCGACGAGTACGACCGGGAACTGCCGCCCGTGGAGGACCTGGGCGACGACCGCTTCCGGGTCACCGCCCGCCTCGACATCACCGACCTCGGCGAGCTGTACGGCCTGGAGGAGTACGACGACGAGGACGTGGAGACCGTCGGCGGGCTGCTCGCCAAGGCGCTCGGCCGCGTCCCCATCGCCGGGGCCTCCGCCGAGGTCGAGCTGCCCGACGAGCGCCGGCTGAAGCTGACGGCGGAGGCCGCGGCCGGCCGCCGCAACAAGATCGTCACGGTGCTGGTGGAGCCCGTGCCCGTGCCCGTCGCCGAGGGGGAGACGGCCGAGTGACGCCCCGGGAGCTGCGCGCCCTGTGCCTGTCCTTCAACGCGGCCGTCGAGGACTTCCCGTTCAGCCCCGAGATCTCGGTCTTCAAGGTGCTGGGCAAGATGTTCGCCCTGACCCACCTGGACGCGCGGCCCCTGACGGTCAACCTCAAGTGCGACCCGGAGGACGCCGTCCGGCTGCGCGGGGAGCACGAGGGGCTGATCGTCCCCGGCTGGCACATGAACAAGCGGCACTGGAACACCGTGACGGTCGACGGGGGGCTGCCGGACCGGCTGGTCCGGGAGCTGGTCGAGGACTCGTACGACCTGGTGGTGGCCGGTCTGCCGCGGGCCGAGCGGCTGCGGCTCGACCGTCCGTGAGCGCACCCGCGCCGGGCTGGCCCGCCGGGGCTTCGTATGCTCGGGGCATGACCGAGAGCACCGCGCTTGATCCCGAGGACCGCAAGATCGTCACCCTGGCCCGTTCCGCGCGGGCCCGCAACGGCGTGCCGGAGGGGGCGGCCGTGCGGGACGAGACCGGGCGCACCTATGTCGCCGGGTCGGTGGAGCTGGCCTCGCTGAAGCTGAGCGCGCTGCGTACGGCGGTCGCCATGGCCGTGGCCTCGGGGGCCCGGTCGCTGGAGGCGGCGGCCGTGGTGAGCGAAGCGGAGTCCGTGCCGGCGGAGGACCTGGCCGCCGTCGCCGACCTGGGTGGTGCCGGGACGCCGGTGCTGCTGGCCGCACCCGACGGCACCGTGCGGGTCACCGTCTCCGCCGGCTGAGCGGTCCGCCGGCTTCCGCGCGCTGCCCCGGCCGCCGGTGGCGCCGGTGTGCGCCGCCGGGGTGCCGGCCGGGACGCTGCCGGTCAGAGCGCGTCGGGTCCGCGTTCGCCGGTCCGCACCCGGACGACCGTCTCCACGGGAACGGCCCACACCTTCCCGTCCCCGATCTTCCCCGTCCGCGCGGCCCTGACGACCGCGTCGATCACGTCGTCGGCGGCGGCGTCCTCCACCACGACCTCGATGCGCACCTTCGGCACCAGGTCGACGCGGTACTCGGCCCCCCGGTACACCTCGGTGTGGCCGCGCTGCCGGCCGTAGCCGCTCGCCTCGGTCACGGTCAGCCCGTGCACCCCCAGCTCCTGCAGGGCGGTCTTGACCTCGTCCAGCCGGTACGGCTTGACGATCGCGGTGATGAGCTTCATGCCTGCTACTCGACCTTCTGGGCGGAGGGGGAGAGGACGGACGAGCCGACCGGGGCGCCATGGCCCAGGACGCCGTGATCGTATGCGGTCTCGGCGTGCACCGTGAGGTCGAGGCCGGTGTGCTCCTGCTCCTCGCTCGCCCGCAGGCCCAGCGCCTTGTCGAGCAGCCTGCCCAGGCCGTACGTCACGCAGAAGGCGTACCCCGCGACGACGACCACGGCGAGCAGCTGCTTGCCGAGCGGGGCGAGTCCGCCGCCGTAGAACAGGCCCTCCGTCCCGCCGGTCATCGCCTTCTGGGCGAACAGGCCGATCAGCAGGGTGCCGATGACGCCGCCGACCAGGTGGACGCCGACGACGTCCAGGGAGTCGTCGTAGTTCAGCCGGAACTTCCAGCTCACCGCGTAGGAGCAGACGACACCGGCGGCGAGGCCCACGACCAGGGCGCCGGGCAGGGAGACCGTGCCGCAGGAGGGGGTGATGGCGACCAGGCCGGCCACCGCGCCGGAGGCGGCGCCCAGGGTGGTCGGGTGGCCGTCGCGCCGCTGCTCGACGAAGAGCCAGCCGAGCAGGCCGGTGCAGCCGGCGGCGAGCGTGTTGAGGAACGCGGCGGCGGCCAGGCCGTTCGCGCCGAGCGCGGAGCCGGCGTTGAAGCCGAACCAGCCGAACCAGAGCAGGCCGGCGCCGAGGACGACCATCGGCAGGTTGTGCGGGCGCATGGCGTCCCTCCTGAAACCCAGGCGGGGGCCGAGGACGAGGCACAGCGCCAGCCCGGAGGCGCCGGAGGTGATCTCGACGGGCAGACCGCCCGCGAAGTCCAGGGCGCCCAGCCTGCCGAGGATCCAGCCACCCGGGCCCCACACCCAGTGGGTGACCGGGACGTACACGAGGAGCGTCCACAGCGGCACGAAGACCAGCCACGCCGAGAACTTCGTGCGGTCGGCGACGGCGCCGCTGATCAGGGCGGCCGTGACGATCGCGAAGGTCAGCTGAAAGGTGGCGAACAGGACGGCCGGGACCGTGCCGTGCACGCTGTCCGGGCCCAGCCCGCGCATCCCGGCCTGCTGGAGACCGCCGATCAGCCCGCCGCCGCTGTCGTCGCCGAAGGCGAGGGAGTAGCCGGCCGCCAGCCACACCACCGTGACCAGGGCGATCGACACGAAGCTCATCATCAGCATGTTGAGGACGCTCTTCGTGCGGACCATGCCGCCGTAGAACAGGGCGAGGCCCGGGGTCATCAGCAGAACGAGGGCGGTTGCGGCGAGCATCCAGGCGGTGTCGCCGGTGTTCACGTGGGCTGCGGCGTGGGTCACGGGCGTCTCCAACGGGCGGGGGCTGCGTCAGAGGGTCACCGGTGTGCGTTTCCGGTCGCGTACGGGTGTGTTTCCGTGACGTTTCGTTGCGTGCGGGTTTCCGGAAGCTCACCGCGCGGGGTGCGCGGTGGCCGTGGTGCGGCGCCGCTCTGTGGATCAGGGAGAATGGGCGGCATGAGCGTTCGTACCCAGACTTCCGAGCAGCCGGCCGAGGCCGTCCACCGCGCCGGCTTCGCCTGCTTCGTGGGCCGCCCCAACGCGGGCAAGTCCACCCTCACGAACGCTCTGGTCGGGCAGAAGGTGGCGATCACCTCCAACCGCCCCCAGACCACCCGGCACACGGTACGGGGCATCGTGCACCGGCCCGACGCCCAGCTCATCCTGGTCGACACCCCGGGGCTGCACAAGCCGCGCACGCTGCTCGGCGAACGCCTCAACGACGTGGTCCGCACCACCTGGGCCGAGGTCGACGTGATCGGCTTCTGCCTGCCGGCGGACCAGAAGATCGGCCCGGGTGACCGGTTCATCGCGAAGGAACTGGCGGGGATCAGGAAGACCCCGAAGGTGGCCATCGTGACGAAGACCGACCTCGTCGACTCCAAGGCCCTCGCCGAACAGCTCATCGCCGTCGACCAGCTGGGCAAGGAGCTGGGCATCGAGTGGGCGGAGATCGTCCCGGTGTCGGCGGTCGGGTCCAGGCAGGTGGACCTCCTGGCCGACCTCCTGGTACCGCTGCTGCCGGAGGGACCCGCGCTCTACCCCGAGGGCGACCTGACGGACGAGCCCGAGCAGGTGATGGTGGCCGAGCTGATCCGGGAGGCCGCGCTGGAGGGCGTCCGGGACGAGCTGCCGCACTCCATCGCGGTCGTCGTCGAGGAGATGCTGCCGCGCGAGGACCGGCCCGCCGACCGGCCGCTGCTGGACATCCACGCCAACGTCTACATCGAGCGCCCCAGCCAGAAGGGCATCATCATCGGGCCCAAGGGCAAGCGCCTGAAGGAGGTCGGCATCAAGTCCCGCAAGCACATCGAGGCACTGCTCGGGACGCCGGTCTTCCTCGATCTGCACGTGAAGGTGGCCAAGGACTGGCAGCGCGACCCCAAGCAGCTGCGCCGGCTGGGTTTCTGACTAACCGACGGTTCCCATGGGGGTCATGTCCTGCGTCCCCACCACCCGCAGCAGTTCCAGCCGCTCGTGCGACTCCGTGCCGGGGCGAGCCGTGTGGATGATCAGGTGATGGTGGCTGTGGTGGCTCAGCAGGACCTCGCAGTCCAGTTCCAGCAGGCCCACCACCGGGTGCAGGAAGCGCTTGGTGCCCGGGCGGCGCAGGGACACCTCGTGCTCCTCCCAGAGCCGGGCGAACTCCTCGCTCCCCGCACGGAGTTCGGCCACCAGGGCCGCCGGTTCCGGGTCGCCGGGGCGGGCCGCGGCCACCGCGCGGAGGTTGGCCACATGGTCCCGGGCGTGGGCCGGAAGGTCCTCCGGCGGGAAGAGCGCGCGAGCCGTGGGATCCAGGAAGAACCGGCGGGTGAGGTTCCGCTCGCGTGGCGGACGGCTGAGCACGTCCCCGACCAGCGCCTTCGCCAGCGCGTTCTGTGCCAGCACCGCCCCCAGGTCCGTGACCACCTGCGCCGGTGAGTCGTACAGCCGGTCCAGGACCAGCAGCAGCCCCGGCCGGACATGGGCCGAGGCCGCGTCACGGCGCGGCGGCTCCTCGCCCACCAGGTGGAACAGGTGGTCCCGTTCGTCGTCCGTCAGCCGCAGCGCCCGTGCCAGCGCCGTGAGCATCTGACGGGACGGACGCGGGCCCCGGGACTGTTCCAGGCGCGTGTAGTAGTCGACCGACATCCCGGCCAGCGCCGCCACCTCCTCCCGGCGCAGTCCGGGCGTGCGGCGGCGGGCGCCGGGCGCCAGGCCCACCTCGGACGGTTCCAGACGGGCGCGGCCACGGCGCAGGAAGTCGGCGAGTTCGGCTCGGTTCACCCCTCCAGGCTGCGGCAGACCGGCCGGCTTATCCAGGGACTGCCGATCCCCCGATCAGGAGGTCTCTCCCGGCGGCGCCGCCCACCGCAGAGGCTGGGCGCACCGAACGAGACTTGATCGAGAAGGAGCACCACCATGCTGACCCTGGTCACCGGCGCCACCGGACAGGTGGGCCGCGGTTTCGTCCCCCGGCTGCTCGCCCAGGCCCGGCCCGGCGAGCGGGTGCGGGTGATCGTCCGCGACGGTACCCGCGCCGCCGCCCTCGCCGAGCGCGGCGCCGAGGTCGTCGTCGGCGACCTGCGCGACACCGACGTCCTCGGCAAGGCGCTCACCGGAGCGGACGCCGTCGTGAACATCGCCGCCTCCTTCCGGGGCGTGCCGGACGAGGAGATGCGGGCGGTCAACCGGGACGCCGCGGTGGAGCTGGGCCGGGCGGCCGTCGCCTCCGGGGTACGGCGGTTCGTGCAGGCCAGCACCATCCTGGTGTACGGCGCGGGACGCGGCCGGCCGCACGTCGAGGACGACCCGTCCGTGCCGGGCGGCCCCATGTGGATGACGTACCCGGAGACCAAGCTGGAGGCCGAGCACGGCCTGCTCGCGCTGGAGGGGCTGGACGTCCGGATCGGCCGCCTCGCCTTCGTCTACGGCGAGGGCGACCCGCACCTGCCGGGCATCACCCGCTGGACCGCGACCCAGCCGGCCACCAAGCGGCACCACCTGGTGCACGTCGCCGACACCGCCCAGGGCCTGCTGCGCCTGCTGCACGCCCCCGGCGCCGGCGGTCGCGTCTACAACATCGCCGACGACGCCCCCGTCACCGCGCTGGAGATCCACCAGCTCCTCGGCGCGGAACCGCCGGCGGACGGACCCGACCCGGACCCCTGGTACGGCATCGCCTCCACCGACCGCGTCCGCCGCGAACTGGGGTACCGGCCCCACTTCCCGACCCTGTGGGCCGCGCGGGACGCCGGCGCCCTATGAGGGCAGGTGCTGCGCCCGCAGCAGCTCCCGGAACCAGTGGTAGGAGGCCTTGGGCGTGCGCTCCAGCGACGCGAAGTCCACGTGCACCAGGCCGAACCGGCGGGCGTAGCCCTCGGCCCACTCGAAGTTGTCCATGAGGGACCACACGAAGTAGCCGCGCACGTCGACGCCGGCCTCGATCGCCCGGTGCAGGGCACGGACGTGGGCGTCCAGGTAGGCGATGCGGTCCTGGTCGTCGACGCCCTCGTAGGAGCAGCCGTTCTCGGTGATGACGACGGGCGGGAGCCGGTCGCCGTAGCGCTCACGGAACCCGGTGAGCAGTTCCGTCAGCCCTTCCGGTACGACCGGCCAGCCGAAGTCGGTCACCGGCCGGCCCTCGATCTCCCGCACGGAGAAGGGCAGTCCGGCCGGCACCGTCAGTCCGCCGAACTCGGTGTCGGTGCCCTGCGGGGCGCCCACCCGCGTCGGGGCGTAGTAGTTGACGCCGTACCAGTCGACCGGCTCGGCGATCACCTCCAGGTCGGCCTCGGCGTCCCCCGGCATCAGCTCGCCCATGCCCTCCGGGTACGCGCCCAGGATGACCGGCTCGGCGAACAGCCGGTTGAGCAGCAGGTCGTAGAAGCCGGCCGCCTCCACGTCCGCCGGCTCCGGTGAGGCGGGCCAGGCCGGGCCGTGGGAGTTGGCGATGCCGATGTCCGTGGCGCCGGCCGCGCGCAGGGCCCGGACCGCGAGGCCGTGGGCGAGGAGCTGGTGGTGGGCGACCGGGAGGGCGTCGAAGAGCAGGCGCCGGCCGGGGGCGTGGGCGCCGATCGCGTGCCCCAGGAGGGTGTGTTCGGCGGGCTCGTTGAGGGTGATCCACGTGCGCACCCGGTCGCCGAGCCGGTCCGCCACCACCGCCACGTGGTCGGCGAACCGGGCCGCCGTGTCCCGGTCCAGCCAGTCCAGGTGCGCCGGCAGGTCCCAGTGGAACAGGGTCGGGACCGGCCGGACGCCGGCCGCGCACAGCTCGTCCACCAGGCGGTCGTAGAAGTCCGCGCCGCCGGGGGAGTTCACCCGGGGCCAGGAGACGGAGAAGCGGTAGGCGTCCACGCCGAGACCGGCGAGGAGGGACACGTCCTCCCGGTACCGGTGGTAGTGGTCGCAGGCCACCGCCGCCGTCGAGCCGTCCTTCACCCGCCCGGGCCCGGCCGTGAACACGTCCCAGACGGACGGCTCCCGCTCCTCGGCCGCGCCCTCGATCTGGTGCGCGGAGGTCGACACGCCCCACAGGAAGCCGGGCGGGAACCGGGGGATCGCCGTGCCGGTGTCAGTCGCCATGGCCGGATCATCCGTACCGGCGGTAACGGAAGTCAACGCCCGTGCGCGGGAAGGCCGTTACGCGCCCTCCTTCAGGATCCGCGAGACCAGTTCCCGCTGGGCCTCGGTCAGCAGGGGATCCGCCGTGTACACCGTGCGGCCGTCCACCGTGATCTCGTAGCTGAAGCCGTCCGGGACGCCCGCCGGAGGGGTGCCCCGGCCGGACACCAGGGCGCGTTCGGCCAGGGACCGCCACTCCTGGGCGTCGGGCCGGCCCGAGGTGTCCACCTCGGCCCGGCGCTCGATCCCCGCGAAACCGCCCGTGCGCCGCACTCGAATACGCATGGGTCTCTGTGTAGTACGGAACTACAGCGTCCGCACCCCGACCTGTCCCCAGGCTTTCTGCACGGCCTGGAGTTCGTCCCCGGCGCCGTACCGCTCCCTGGCCGCCTTCGCCGTCAGCGTGGCGAAGTCGGCGAAGAGGGCGTCCTCCTTCAGCTCGCCGCCGGTCAGCACGTCGTACCAGATCTGCCCGGCCTTCTCCCAGGCGTAGCCGCCGAGGGCGGTGGCGGCCAGGTAGAAGGCGTGGTTGGGGATGCCGGAGTTGATGTGCACGCCGCCGTTGTCGCGGCCCGTGCGGACGTAGTCCTCCATCTTCGCCGGCTGCGGGTCCTTGCCGAGGACGTCGTCGTCGTACGCCGTGCCCGGGGCCTTCATCGAGCGCAGGGCGGTGCCGGTGACGCGCGGTGCGAGGAGCCCGGCGCCGATCAGCCAGTCGGCCTCGGCGGCGGTCTGGCCGAGGGTGTACTGCTTGATCAGCGAGCCGAAGACGTCCGACACCGACTCGTTCAGGGCGCCCGACTGGCCGTAGTACTCCAGGTTCGCGGTGTGCTGGGTGACGCCGTGGGTCAGTTCGTGCCCGATGACGTCGACCGGGATGGTGAAGTCGAGGAAGATCTCGTTGTCGCCGTCGCCGAACACCATCTGCTCGCCGTTCCAGAAGGCGTTGTCGTAGTTCTCGCCGAAGTGCACGGTGGCGTCGAGCGGCATCCCGTTGTCGTCGATGGAGTGCCGGCCGTAGGCCTTGAGGTACAGCTCGAAGGTGGCGCCGAGGCCCGCGTAGGCGCGGTTCACCGTGGCGTCGGAGCCGGGCTCGGAGCCCTCCTCGCGGACCTTGGTGCCGGGCAGGTCCTGGGAGTGCCCGGCGTCGTAGACGGTGCGGTGCGGCTTGTCGGCGGCGGCGCCCGCGGGCGGGGCGGCGGAGGCGGCACCGATCACCGTGGTCAGGCGGCGCTTGGTGCGCTGGTAGGCGTCGTGCTCCAGCGACCGGCGGGCCGGACCGGAGAGCGCGGGGTCCTCGTTGCGGGCGAGCCGGTCGAGGACGTGCGGCGGCACGATCGTGCAGAAGACGGGCTGGAAGCCCCCGTTGGTCGTCATGTTCCGCACCATTGCACTGCGTGATGTGACTGTCACTACCTGCCACCATGATTGGTGAAATACCAGGACACCAACCGCGACAGATCGTGACTGTGTGGTAGGACGATGTGGTATGTCGCACTTTTTGTCCTGTTTTGCCGTGCGGTCCCGCATACTGGGACAGGCCCGCGCACCCGGAACGGCTCGGCTAGGCTGCGGAGCATCATGCGTTCATGGCTGCTTCTTCTTAGCTGCCGCGGCGAGGGCCTGTAGTCGAGGCCGACTCCCTCCCCGCGGAGCTTGGCGTTGCGTCGTCGGCCGTCCACTCGGATATCCGGACATCCTGAGGAGCCCACGCCATCATGGCCAACCGCCAGCAGCCCAGCCCCATGCCGATCCACAAGTACGGCCGCTACGAGCAGGTCGACATCCCGGACCGCACCTGGCCGAACAAGCGGATCACCACCGCACCCCGCTGGCTCTCCACCGACCTGCGCGACGGCAACCAGGCCCTGATCGACCCCATGTCGCCCGAGCGCAAGCGGCGCATGTTCGACCAGCTGGTCAAGATGGGCTACAAGGAGATCGAGGTCGGCTTCCCCGCCTCCGGCCAGACCGACTTCGACTTCGTGCGCTCGATCATCGAGGAAGAGGGCGCGATCCCCGAGGACGTGACGATCTCCGTCCTCACCCAGGCCCGCGAGGACCTGATCGAGCGGACCGTGGAGTCCCTGAAGGGCGCGCGCCGCGCCACCGTCCACCTGTACAACGCCACCGCCCCGGTCTTCCGCCGGGTCGTCTTCCGCGGCTCCAAGGACGACATCAAGCAGATCGCCGTCGACGGCACCCGCCTGGTGATGGAGTACGCCGAGAAGCTGCTGGGCCCGGAGACCGAGTTCGGCTACCAGTACTCCCCGGAGATCTTCACCGACACCGAGCTGGACTTCGCGCTGGAGGTCTGCGAGGCGGTGATGGACGTCTACCAGCCGGGCCCGGGCCGCGAGATCATCCTCAACCTGCCCGCCACCGTGGAGCGTTCCACGCCGTCCACGCACGCGGACCGCTTCGAGTGGATGCACCGCAACCTGAGCCGCCGCGAGTACGTCTGCCTGTCCGTCCACCCGCACAACGACCGCGGCACGGCCGTGGCCGCCGCCGAGCTGGCGCTGATGGCCGGCGCCGACCGCGTCGAGGGCTGCCTGTTCGGGCAGGGCGAGCGCACCGGCAACGTCGACCTGGTCACCCTGGGCATGAACCTGTTCTCCCAGGGCGTCGACCCGCAGATCGACTTCTCCGACATCGACGAGATCCGTCGTACGTGGGAGTACTGCAACCAGATGGAGGTCCACCCGCGCCACCCGTACGTGGGCGACCTGGTCTACACGTCCTTCTCCGGCTCCCACCAGGACGCCATCAAGAAGGGCTTCGACGCCATGGAGGCCGACGCGGCGGCCCGCGGGGTCACCGTGGACGACCTGGAGTGGGCGGTGCCGTACCTGCCGATCGACCCGAAGGACGTCGGCCGCTCCTACGAGGCCGTCATCCGCGTCAACTCGCAGTCGGGCAAGGGCGGTATCTCCTACGTCCTGAAGAACGACCACAAGCTCGACCTGCCGCGCCGGATGCAGATCGAGTTCTCGAAGATCATCCAGGCGAAGACCGACGCCCAGGGCGGCGAGATCACGCCGAAGGAGATCTGGGAGGTCTTCCAGGACGAGTACCTGCCGAACCCCGCGAACCCGTGGGGCCGCGTCCAGGTCAGGACCGGCCAGTCGACCACCGACACCGACGGTGTGGACACCCTCACCGTCGAGGCCACCGTCGACGGCGAGGACCGGGTCCTGACCGGCTCCGGCAACGGTCCGATCTCGGCCTTCTTCGATGCCCTGCAGTCCATCGGCATCGACGTACGCCTGCTGGACTACCAGGAGCACACGATGAGCGAGGGAGCCTCCGCGCAGGCCGCCTCCTACATCGAGTGCGCGATCGACGACAAGGTCCTGTGGGGCATCGGCATCGACGCGAACACGACGCGTGCGTCGCTGAAGGCGGTCGTCTCCGCGGTGAACCGCGCGACGCGCTAGCACTTCGCCGGGCAGCGGGCCAAGACGCGGTCCCGCCCCGGCGTTCACAGGTCCCCGCCCGCCGTGCACCGGTGGGCGGGGATCGTCTGTTTCCGGCCAACGCGCCCCCCAGGTCACAGAAAGGTCTCTTACGGGGTACTGACTCCGCCTCGGTGATGTGGCTAACATCACGCCAGCGCGGCGATGTTGCCGTGCGGTTACGGAGGTGCGACGTGCTGCCAGTACGGGGACGAGACGGCCAAGCCGCCAGGGCTGCGCGCATCCTGGGCACCCGCACCGCGTGGACGGCCGTGGGCGACGGCGAGTTCTTCTGCCCCGGCTGCGGCGGCGACCGCAACTACCAGCGGCTCACCGGACGACGCCGGCTCACCCTGCTCGGCGTGCCCGTGCTGCCGCGCGGGACGGCCGGACCGGTCGTGGAGTGCGCGGCCTGCGAGCACCACTTCGGCACCGAGGTGCTGGACCACCCCACCACCCGCCGGTTCTCCGCGATGCTCCGGGACGCCGTGCACACCGTCGCCCTCGCCGTGCTCGCCGCGGGCGGCACCGGTTCCCGTACGGCCCTGGAGACGGCCGCCGCCACGGTCCGCGCGGCCGGCTTCGCCGAGTGCACCGAGGACCAGCTGGCCGCCCTGGTCGACGCCCTCGCCGCCGACACCGGCCGGTACTTCGAGCAGCCGTGCGGGGCCGGGCTGACCATAGAGCTGCACGAGTCCCTGGACCCGCTCGCCCCGCACCTGGCGCCGGCCGGACGCGAGTCCCTGCTGCTCCAGGCCGCCCGCATCGCCCTCGCCGACGGCCCCTACACCCCCGCCGAACGCGACGCCCTCGCCACCGTCGGCGCGGCCCTCACCATCTGCTCCGACGACGTGACCCGCCTCCTGGCCGCGGCCCGGACCCCGTCCTGACCACCGCGGTGACCGGCCGCCCGGCCCCCGTCCCCGGCGACCCGCCCCTGATCACCCGGACGGAGTAAGACCGCCCCGGTGATCCTGGGGAGCATCAGGGCGTGACCCCGCGCAGCCGCTCCCTGCTCACCAGCCTGGCGCTCCTCGCCCCGCTCACCACCGGGCTGCCCGCCCACGCGACGCCCGCCGGCTGCGCCTCCTCGGTGCCGTACGTGTCCGGGCGGGGCGGGTACGCCGCCTACCGCATCCCGGCCGTGGTGACGACCCGGCGCGGCACCGTCCTGGCCTTCGCCGAGGGCCGGCGCGACGGCGCGGGAGACACCGGTGACGTCGACGTCGTCCTGCGCCGCTCCACCGACGGCGGCTGCACCTGGGGCCCGCTGACCGTGGTGGCCGCCGGGCGGGGCCGCACCCGGGGCAACCCGGCGCCCGTGGTCGACCCGCGCACCGGCGCGGTCGTCCTGGTCACCTGCGCCAACGGCGGGACCGTGACGGAGGCACGGATCATGCGCGGCGAGGTCACCCCGGAACAGGGCCGCCGGATCTTCGTGCAGCGCAGCTCGGACGACGGCCGCCGGTTCACCGCCCCCCGGGACATCACGGCCCGGGTGACCCGGCCCGGCTGGCGCTGGTACGCCACCGGTCCCGGCCACGCCGTCGCCCTCACCCGCGGCCCGCATTCCCCCAGAGGGGGCGCCGCCGGCCGCCTGCTGGTCCCCGCCGACCACTCCGCCGCCCCGCCCGCCGGCTCCCGGGACACCGGCCAGGAGGCCAGGTACTACGGCGCACACGTCCTCTACAGCGACGACTCCGGCCGCACCTGGCAGCTGGGTGCCGTGGACGCCGGGTACGACGGCGTGACCAACGCCAACGAGACCAGCGCCGCGCAGCTCCCCGACGGCCGCGTCTACTTCAGCTCCCGCGACCAGAACGGCACCGCCCCCGGCAACCGCCTCGACACCTACTCCGGCGACGGCGGCCTGACCCTGGACCGCCCCTACGCCGTCCAGCCCGCCCTGGACGCCGTCCCGGTGGTCCAGGGCAGCGTCCTCCAGCCGCGCGAGCCGGGCGCGCCCCTGCTGTTCTCCGCGCCCTCCGTGCCGACCGCACGGCGCGCCCTGACCCTGTGGGCGAGCACGGACGCCGGCCGCACCTTCCGCAGGCTGCTCACCCTCTCCGACCACCCGGCCGCCTACTCCGACCTGGTCCAGCTCGCCCCCGGCACGATCGGCGTCCTCTACGAGACCGGCGTCCGCGGCCCGTACGAGTCCCTTCGGTTCCGCAGACTCCGCCTGGACGCTCCGGTCCCCGCCGGCGGGGTCCGCGGCACGAACTAGCCGTCGAGGCCGAGCAGGCCCGCCGCCGCCATCAGCTTGCCGATGCGCTCGACCTCCGCGCCGGTCAGCGGGACCTGCGGCTCGGCGGTCACCGGGCAGTCGATGATCCCGCGCAGATGCAGCGCCGCCTTGAACGCGCCCAGCGCCGCCGAACTGCCGCCCATCCGCGCGGGGTCGCCGACACCGGTGATCCCGAACAACGCGCACAACCGCTCCTGTTCGACCCGCGCCCCCTCCGCGTCGCCCGCCCGGCACTGGCGGTACAGGCGCACGTATCCGTGCGGGTCGACGTTGGCCAGGCCCGGCACGGCCCCGTCGGCGCCCAGCGCCAGTGCCGCGTCGGTGATCAGCTCCGAGCCGGTCAGCACGCTGAACCCGGGGTGGGCGCGGGCGCCGGTGACCACCTCCCGGAACGCCCCCAGGTCCCCGCTGGAGTCCTTGACCCCGGCCAGTACGCCGTCCCCGGCGAGCCCCAGCAGCAGGTCGGCGGGGAGTTTGGCGTGCACGGCGACGGGGATGTCGTAGGCGATCACCGGGACCGGACTGGCGGCGGCGATCCGGCGGTAGTGGTGGACGATCTCCGCCGGGTGGGTGCGGGCGTAGAACGGCGCGGTGACGACGACGGCCCGCGCGCCCGCCGAGGTGACCGCCGCCACGTGGTCCAGGACGCGCGGGGTGGTCATGTCGATGGCCCCGGCGAGCACGGGGAGCTGACCGCCCACGTGCGCGGTCACGGCCGCCACCACCCGCTCGCGCTGCGCGTCCGTCAGGAAGGCCGCCTCCGACGTCGAGCCCAGCAGGAACAGCCCGTGCACCCCGGCCTCCACCAGGAAGTCCACCAGGCGCAGCAGCGAGGGCACGTCCACCTCGCGTTCCGGCGTCAGGGGCGTGCAGACGGGCGGGACGACACCGGTGAGCGGGGTCGGAAGGGTCATTCACGGCTCCTGGGGCGCTGGGTCTCGGACCGGCTGGTCCTCCTGCACAGGATGGTGGCACCGGTAGCGGTGTCCGGGCCGTGACGCGGCCGAGAAGTCCGGCATCGACGCGGCGCAGACCCCGTCGGCCCTCCAGCAGCGGGTGCGGAACGGGCAGCCGCTCGGCGGGCGGGCCGCCGAGGGGACGGGCCCGGTCAGCGGGATCGGTTCGACGGGGTCCAGCAGGCCCGGCGTGGCCGAGAACAGGGCGCGGGTGTACGGGTGCCGGGCCGCACCGGTGACCCGGTCCGCCGGGGTCTCCTCCACGATCCGGCCGAGGTACATGGTGATCACCCGGTCGCTCATCCGCCGTACGGTCTGGATGTCGTGCGAGACGAACACCAGGGCGAGACCGAGGCGCTCCTTCAGGTCGAGCAGCAGGTTGAGGATCTGCGCGCGGACCGAGACGTCCAGGGCGCTGGTCGGCTCGTCGGCGACGACCAGGTCCGGGTCGAGGGCGAGCGCGCGGGCGATGGCGACCCGCTGCCGCTGTCCGCCGGAGAGCTGTCCGGGCAGGGCGTCGGCGAGCGCCCGGGGCAGGCCCACGAGGGCCATCAGCTCCCGCACCCGTTCCTCGCGTCCGGCCCGCGTGCCGCGCCGGTGGACGTCCAGCGGGTCGCGCAGGATACGGCGGACCGTCAGCCGGCGGTTCAGCGCGGTCGACGGGTCCTGGAAGATCATGCCGGTGCCCGCGCCGACCGTGGCCCTGCGCTCGGCGGCCGGCATCGCCCACAGGTCCCGGCCCCGGAACGCCACCGTCCCGGACACCGGCCGCTCGATGCCCACCAGCACCTTCGCCAGCGTCGACTTCCCGCACCCCGACTCGCCGACCACCCCGACCGTCTCACCGGGCGCGACGCGCAGATCCGCGCCGGTCAGGGCGTACACCCGGTCCCGGCGGAACAGGCCGCCGCTGCGCGCCCGGTGGACGACGTGCGCCTCCCGCACCTCCACGACAGCGCTCACCACAGGGCCTCCTCGCTCTGCGCCGACGCCAGGCCGACCGCCGGGTGGTGGCAGGCGGCCGCGTGGGCGGGGGTGCCCGTCAGGACCGGGGCGGTGGTGTGGCAGACCTCGGTGGCGAGCGGGCAGCGGTCGGCGAACCGGCAGCCCGCCGGGAAGTCGGCCGGGGCCGGTACGACCCCCTTGATCTGGGTCATGCGCTCCGCGGCCGACTCCAGCGAGAGCACGCTGCCGAGCAGCCCGCGCGTGTAGTGGTGGGCCGGTGCCGCCACCAGGCCGGCGGTCACCCCGGTCTCCACGATCTGCCCGCCGTACATCACCACCACCCGGTCGGTGACGTCGGCGACCAGCGCCAGGTCGTGCGAGACCAGGATCAGCGCGAAGCCCAGCTCGGCCCGCAGCCTGAGCAGCAGCTCCATGACCTGGGCCTGCACGGTGACGTCCAGGGCGGTGGTCGGCTCGTCGGCGACGATCAGCGCGGGGTCGCGGGAGAGGGCCATCGCGATGAGCACCCGCTGGCGCTGCCCGCCGGACAGCTCGTGCGGATAGCTGCTCAGGGTGCGGTCGGGGTCCAGGCCGACCAGCTCCACGAGCTCGCGCGGACCGCGCCTGCCGCCGCGCCGGACGAGCTGCTTCAGCTGGGCCCGGACGGTCATGGCCGGGTTCAGGGAGGACAGGGCGTCCTGGTACACCATGGCCATCTCGTGGCCGAGGAGCCGCCGCCGCGCCCGCGCCGGCTCGGCCAGCAGGTCCCGCTGCCGGAACCGGACCCGGCCGCCGACCCGGGCGCCCTTCGGCTGGAGCCCCATCACGGTCAGCGCGGTCAGCGACTTCCCGCAGCCCGACTCGCCCACCAGCCCCAGCACTTCACCGGGGTACACCTCGAAACCGACCCCGGCCACGATGTCCACGCCCCGGTGCCGGTCCGGGAAGCCGATGGCGAGGTCCTCCACGGCGAGCACCGGCTGTCCGCCGCGGTCCGGCAGCGGCCGGGCCCGGGCGCGCAGCCGCCGGGCGGCCTCGGTGAGACCGGGCAGCGGCAGCACCTCGCCGGTGCCGGGTTCCGGGGTCTCCAGGCGGTCCGCCGGGGGCCCGTCCACCTCGCGGGGCGCGGGCGCCGCCCACGCGTCCGAGACGCCCTCGGAGAGGATGTTCAGCGCCAGCACGGTGAGCAGGATCAGCAGCCCGGGGAAGACGGTCGCCCACCAGCCGCCGGTCAGCACCATGTTCTTGCCGTCGGCGATGACACTGCCCCAGGACGGGTCCGGGGGCCGCACGCCCGCGCCGATGAAGGACAGCGACGCCTCGAACACGATGGCCTCGGCGACCTGGACCGTGCAGAACACCAGCACCGGCGCGGCACAGTTGACGGCCACGTGCCGCAGCACGATGTGCGGGGTGCGGGCACCGATGACCCGCTCGGCGGTGACGTAGTCCTCGCCGTACTGGTCCAGCACATTGGCCCGTACGACCCGTGCCACGGGCGGGGTGAAGAGGAACGCGATCGCACCGATCAGCACGCCGATGCCGCCGCCGAACACGGCCACCAGCACGGCCGCGAGCGCGATGCCCGGGAACGCCATCACCACGTCCAGGCAGCGCATCAGCGTCTCGTCCACCGCCTTGCGGGAGGTGGCGGCCAGCGCCCCGACGACGGCGCCGGCGGCGAGCGCGAGCGCGGTCGCGCCCAGCCCGATGGCGAGGGACCAGCGGGCGCCGTACATCAGCCGGCTCAGGACGTCCCGGCCGAGGCTGTCCTGCCCCAGCCAGTGCGCGGCCGACGGCGCCCCGGTCCCGCCGGCCGGGTCCTGCTGGTCGAGCGGATCGTGCGGGGCGAGGACGGGGGCGAGGACGGCGACGACGATGACGACGGCCAGGAAGCAGACGGCGGCCCGGGACAGCGGCGGCAGCCGGCGCCAGCCGCGCGGCCGGACGCCGCCGGGCCGGGAGAACCGCTTGCCGAGATGCGCGCGCGTGATCATCAGGCCGCCCTCAAGCGTGGGTTGACCAGCAGATACAGGATGTCGATGACCAGGTTGACGACGACGAACCCGGTCGCGGTGGTCAGCACGACCCCCTGCACGACGGCCGGGTCGCCGTTCTGCACGGCGTCGATCATCAGCTTGCCCATGCCGGGCAGCGAGAAGATCGTCTCGATGACGACGGCACCGCCGAGGAGGTAGCCGACCCGCAGCCCGAGCACGGTGAGCGGATTGACGAGCGCGTTGCGCAGCACGTTGCGGCCGACGACGACCCGGGGCGGCAGCCCGTTGCCGATCGCCGTCCGGACGTAGTCCTTGTCCAGCTCCTCCACCACGGAGGTCCGCACGATCCGGGTGAGCTGGGCGGCGACCGGCAGGGACAGCGCGAACGCGGGCAGGGCCATGGTCCTCAGCCAGCCGGTGAGGGAGTCGGCGGGGTTGATGTAGCCGCCGGTCGGGAACCAGCCCCGGTCCACGGCCAGGTACTGGATCATCAGCAGCGCCAGCCAGAAGCCGGGCGCGGCCACCCCGACCAGTGAGACGACCCGGATGACCTGGTCCGGCAGCCGGTCCCGGTACACCGCCGCCGTCACCCCGCCCGCCAGCGCCAGCACGACCGCGAGCGCGAGACCGAGGAAGGTCAGTTGGAGGGTGAGCGGCAGCGCGGTGGTGACCTGGCCGGCCACGGGCGCGCGGGTGAGGGCGCTGGTGCCGAGGTCGCCGTGGAGCAGGTCGCCGACGAAGTGCGCGTACCGCAGGGGCAGCGGGTCCAGCAGCCCGTTGCGCTCCCGGAACTCGTGGAGCTGCCCGGGGGTCGGGTTGGCGCCCTGGAAGAACGCGGACGCCGGGTCGGCGTCCGAGAACCGCATCACCAGGAACACGAAGAGCACGATGCCGAGGAGCAGGGGCACGAGCAGGGCGACGCGGCGCAGCAGGATCCGTACGACGGTCGTCATGCCGTCAGGTCCACTTGGCCTGGAGCACGTTGATCCCCGGGTACGGCTGGGCCCGTATCCCGCTGAGCTCGCGCGGGTCCCAGGCGGTCATCAGCTCGTTGTGGACGACCGGGTAGAGCACGGCCTGCTCGGCGACGACGTCGACGTAGTCCTGGATCATCGCCTTCTTCCGCGCGGGGTCCGGCTCCCGGGTCGCCCGGTCCATGTCCCGGAAGAGCCGCTGGGCGACGGGGTGGCCCTCCCACCGCGTGTACCGCATCCACAGGTTCCCGGGCCCGTAGTTGTAGTGCATGATCAGGTCGGCGTCGCGCCCGAACTGGTTGGGGTTGGAGGCCGCAGCGACCACCTGGTAGTCCTGCTTCTGGTCCATCTTGGTGAAGACGGCCGTGGTCTCCTGCGGCGCCAGGGTGGTCCGCACGCCGATCGCGTCCCAGGAGGACTTGATGGTCGGCAGGCAGTCCACGATCCAGCTGACGTTGACGGCGAGGATCTCGACCCTGAGGCCGGTGACACCGGCGGCCCTCAGCAGGGCCTTGGCCTTGCCGGGGTCGTGGTCGTAGACGGTCGCGGCCCGGCGGTAGCCCGGATTGCCCTCGTTGAGGAACGAGGACGCGGGCCTGCCGTGGCCCTTCAGCGCGACCCGCACCATCTTCTCGGTGTCGATGGCGTAGTGCAGCGCCTGGCGGACGCGGACGTCGTCGAAGGGCTTGTGCCGGGTGTTGAACATCAGGAAGAGGTTGTTCATCCCGGCGCCGCCGGCCACCTTCAGCCCGCCCTGCTCCAGCCGGGGGATGTTGGCGTAGGGGATGTTGTCGGCGATCTGCGCGCCGGCGCCGGTTCCGGAGATCTTCGCGACGCGGGGTGCCGCGTCCACGATGGTCAGCCAGTTCATCCTCCGGAAGGCGGGCCTGCGGGGACCGTTGTAGGCGGCGAACGCCTCGAAGGCGGTGTTCGACTTCGGGTGGTGCGCGGTCTGCCGGTACGGTCCCGAGCCCACGGCCAGCCCCTTGACCGCGTCGTCCCAGGCGCCGGGCCGGGAGAAGACGTGCCGGGGCATGACCTTGGCGAGGGTGAGCCGGGACAGACCGTCCGGGAAGGGGAACTTGAGGACGAGCTCGACCGTCCGGGCATCGATCTTCCGCACGGAGTCCAGCCAGGGGGCGAAGAAGCCCTTGGCGAGCGTCTGGGTGTCCGGGTCGAGGATCCGGTCGAAGACGAACACGACGTCGTCGGCGGTGACGGGCTTGCCGTCGTGGAAGGTGGCACCGGGGCGCAGCGAGAACCGCCAGGTGGTGGCGGACGGGTCGCGGGGGATCGCGGTGGCCAGCGCCGGATACGGCTCCCGGGTGATCGGGTCCGTGTCCAGCAGCCCCTCGTAGATGTGGTTGTTGGCGGCCATCGCGAACGCCGACGCGGTCTGCGTGGGGTCCCAGCTGCCGTCGTTGCCGTACCCGATCACGGCGGTCAGCGTCCGGTCCTTGCCGCTGCCACCGCCTCCGGTGTCGTTCGTCGACTGCGGACCGGCGGAACAGGCGGCCAGCGCGGGGGGCAGGGCGGCGGCGGCGCCGAGCGCGCCGGAGTACTTCAGGAACTGCCGGCGAAGCGGTGCCGGTACGCCGGGGTTCACGTCGTCGCGCACGGGTCCTCCAGCAGGGGGGTGGGGGAGGGGTGAGGGCGGGGGGTGATACGACGTCCTACGTCCTACGTCCGACCGGTAGCGCGACCATAGGAGGGCCCCCGGAACCGGTCAAGACGGCACACACGAATGGCGCATCCGCCAGAGGTCGCACCAATGGGCCCGCAACGAGGGGAGATTGACACCGGCCGCGCCCGGAGGGGGCCTGTCCGGCGAGGAGCGGACGCCCCTGCGCGCCACCGACCGAGCGACCGCGCACCGGCGCGCACGCGCCCTCGCGTCCGCCCTGGGGCCCACGCCGTCGCGCCGTCGCGCGGCCGGCTCCGGTCCCTCCGGTCCGGCCCCGGCCGAGCTGTCCGACGGGCTCCGGGCGGCCACCTCCACCCCGGCCGGGGCGACCCCGCTCACCGTCGGCCCGGCCGCACCGCCCCGCGCGCGACGGCGCCGCCCCCGGCATGGGCGAGAATGGGGCCATGAGTCTGTTCCGCGACGACGGCATCGTGCTGCGCACCCAGAAGCTGGGTGAGGCGGACCGGATCATCACGCTGCTCACCCGCGGCCACGGCCGGGTGCGGGCCGTCGCCCGGGGCGTGCGGCGTACGAAGTCCAAGTTCGGCGCCCGGCTCGAACCCTTCTCCCACGTCGACGTGCAGTTCTTCGCGCGGGGGAGCGAGCTGGTCGGACGCGGACTGCCGCTGTGCACGCAGAGCGAGACCATCGCGCCCTACGGCGGCGGCATCGTCACCGACTACGCGCGCTACACCGCCGGAACCGCCATGCTGGAGACGGCCGAGCGGTTCACGGACCACGAGGGCGAGCCGGCCGTCCAGCAGTACCTGCTGCTGGTCGGGGCCCTGCGGACGCTCGCCCGGGGCGAGCACGCGCCGCACCTCGTCCTCGACGCCTTCCTGCTGCGCTCCCTCGCCGTCAACGGCTACGCGCCCAGCTTCGGCGACTGCGCGAAGTGCGGGATGCCCGGCCCCAACCGGTTCTTCTCCGTGGCCTCCGGCGGCTCCGTCTGCGCCGACTGCCGGGTGCCCGGCAGTGTCGTACCGTCCCCGCAGACCCTGGTGCTGCTGGGGGCGCTGCTTACGGGAGACTGGGAGACGGCGGACGCGTGCGAGGCACGGTACGTCCGCGAGGGCAGCGGGCTGGTGTCCGCCTACCTGCACTGGCACCTGGAGCGCGGGCTGCGCTCCCTGCGGTACGTAGAGAAGTAACCACGGCACGTTCGAGGAGACGAGAAGCACATGGTCGTACGCGGGATCCTGGGGCGCCAGCGGCGCGAGTACAGGGCGCCGGAGCCGCACCCCTCCGGTGCCCGCGCGCCCAAGCTCCCGGGTGAGCTGGTCCCGGAGCACGTGGCGATCGTCATGGACGGCAACGGGCGGTGGGCCAAGGAGCGGGGGCTGCCGCGCACCGAGGGGCACAAGGTCGGCGCCGAGCGGGTGCTGGACGTGCTCCAGGGCTCCATCGAGATCGGCGTCCGCAACATCTCCCTGTACGCCTTCTCCACCGAGAACTGGAAGCGGTCGCCGGAGGAGGTCCGCTTCCTGATGAACTTCAACCGGGACTTCATCCGCAAGACCCGCGACCAGCTCGACGAACTGGGCGTCCGGGTGCGCTGGGTGGGCCGGATGCCGAAGCTGTGGAAGTCGGTGGCGAAGGAGCTCCAGGTCGCCCAGGAGCAGACCAAGGGCAACGACCTGCTCACCCTGTACTTCTGCATGAACTACGGCGGCCGTGCGGAGATCGCCGACGCGGCGCAGCGGCTCGCCGAGGACGTGAAGGCGGGCCGGCTCGACCCGTCCAAGGTGAACGAGAAGACCGTCCAGAAGTACCTGTACTACCCGGACATGCCGGACGTCGACCTGTTCCTGCGGCCGAGCGGTGAGCAGCGCACGTCCAACTACCTGCTCTGGCAGAGCGCGTACGCCGAGATGGTCTTCCAGGACGTGCTGTGGCCCGACTTCGACCGCCGTGACCTGTGGCGGGCGTGCGTCGAGTTCGCCTCCCGCGACCGCCGCTTCGGCGGCGCCGTCCCGAACGAGCAACTGCTCGCCATGGAAGCCGCCATGAAGGGCGATTCCACCTCGTAGCCACCGGGGGTTCACGCGGGCCGCCGAGGATACGGGACCCATGAGACGTCTGACCCCTGTCCTCGCCCTCGGCGCCCTGCTGCTCGCCGCCCTGCCCGCGCACGCGGCGGAAGGGCCCGCGCACCGCGGGAGTTACGGCACCAAGGCGCCCTACGCGCCGCGGCAGGACCCGCACGGGTACCAGCGGCCCCCGGCCGGGTTCGAGCCGGTCTTCACCGAGAACGTGTCCCGGCACGGCTCCCGCGCGGCCACGGACAGCGAGGACGGGGACCTGGTCCTCGCGCTGTGGGACAAGGCCGAGGCGGAGGGACAACTCACGCGCAAGGGTGAGGAGTTCGGCCCGACGGTCCGCGCCCTGGAAGCCGCCATGGCCGAGGTCGGCTACGGCAACCTCAGCGGGCGCGGCAAGCGGGAGCTGGCGGACACGGCCGTCCGCATGCAGCGGCGGCTGCCCGCCCTGTTCAAGGAGATCGCGGACGACGGGGAGCGGATCGACGTCGTCACCTCGGGGCAGGGGCGGGCCGTGGACAGCGGCACCGCGTTCACGGACGCCCTCGCCGGGGCCGACCCGGCGCTGGAGCCGCTCATCGGGCCGGCCCGCACCGACAAGGACCTGCTGTACTTCCACAAGGCGGCGGGCGGTGCCGCCTACCGCGACTACATCGCGGGCGACCAGCGCCTCAAGGACACCCTGAGCCGGATCACCGGCCAGGCACGGACGCGGCAGGCCGCCCGCAGCGTGCTGCGGAAGATCTTCAAGGACGCCTTCGTGGAGCGGATCACCGACCAGGCGGGTGCCGCGGAGGCCGTCTACAACCTGTACGCCATCGCCCCCGCGATGACCGAGGAGAGCCCGGGCGGCGCCGGCTGGGGCATGGAGCGCTTCGTCTCCCCCGCGGACGCGGCCTGGTTCGGGTACCTCGGGGACGCGGAGGACTTCTACGAGAAGGGTCCCGGCTTCGCCGGCAGCGACATCACCTACAAGATGGCGGACGTCCTGCTGGACGACCTGTTCCGGCAGGTGGAGGCCAAGCGCGCCGGCACCAGCCGGCTCGGCGCCGAGCTGCGCTTCACCCACGCCGAGGAGATCATCCCGCTGGCCGCGCTGATGGGTCTGCCGGGCAGCACGAAGCCGGCGGCGCCGGGGGAGCCGTACACCTACGCGGACAACCCGTGGCGGGGCGCCGCCGTCTCCCCGCTGGGCGCGAACATCCAGTGGGACGTCTACCGCGGGGGCGGCCGCTGGCTGGTGCGGATGCTCTACAACGAGAAGGAGACGGCGTTCAAGGAGGGCTGCCGCCCGGTCGCGAAGGGCAGCGCCTTCTACGACCTGGACGAGCTGGAGCGCTGCTTCGGGCGCGGCTGAGCCGGGGCGGGCGCCCGGGCGGTCAGCCCTGGGCGCAGCCGGCGCAGTCGGCACACGTGCCGAAGATCTCCACGGTATGGGCCACGTTGACGTAACCGTGCTCGGCGGCGATCGCCTCGGCCCACTTCTCCACCGCCGGGCCCTCCACCTCCACCGCCTTGCCGCAGGCGCGGCAGACCAGGTGGTGGTGGTGTTCGCCGCTGGAGCAGCGGCGGTAGACGGACTCGCCGTCGGACGTGCGCAGGACGTCGACCTCGCCGGCCTCGGCGAGGGACTGGAGGGTGCGGTAGACCGTGGTCAGGCCGACGGAGTCGCCCTTGTGCTTGAGCATGTCGTGCAGTTCCTGCGCGCTGCGGAACTCGTCGACCTCGTCCAGGGCCGCCGCCACGGCTGCACGCTGGCGGGTCGCGCGGCCCTTCACGGGCGGTCCAGCGGTCGTCACCGTTGCCTCCTCACGTCTGCTGCTGCCCGGGCCATTGTGCCAGCCCGGGCCGTCCGCGGTCAGACGCCGGCTTCCTCTCCGGCACCCCGCGCGGCCGGAATCACGCACTCCGCGGGGTCCCCGGCGGGCCGGGCCGCGGCGGCCGCGCGGGCGCGTCGCCGGGCCAGCGAACCGGCCAGCGCGGTCAGCGCGAGGAACGCGGCGATGGTGAGCAGGACGATCGTGGCGCCGGGCGGGACGTCCTGGTAGTACGACGTGACCGTGCCGCCGACGGCCACCACCACCCCGATCGCCACCGCGGTGACGAAGGTGACGGTGAAGCTGCGGGCGAGCTGCTGCGCCGCCGCCACGGGGACGACCATCAGCGCGGACACCAGCAGCAGGCCGACGACCCGCATGGCGACCGTCACGGTGACGGCCGCGGTGACCGCCGTCAGCAGGTTCAGCGCGCGCACCGGCAGGCCCGTGACCCGCGCGAACTCCTCGTCCTGGCTGACCGCGAACAGCTGGCGGCGCACGCCCAGCGTGACCAGCAGGACGAACGCGGCGAGCACGCAGATCGCGGTCACGTCGGACTCGGACACCGTCGACAGGGAGCCGAACAGGTACGACGTCAGGTTGGCGGTGGAGCCACCCGGCGCCAGGTTGATCAGCATGACGCCGCCGGCCATACCGCCGTAGAACAGCATGGCCAGGGCGATGTCGCCGCGGGTCCTGCCGTACCAGCGGATCAGTTCCATCAGGACCGCGCCCAGGACGGAGACGGCCGTCGCCATCCACACGGGCGACGTGGACAGCAGGAAGCCGAGGCCGACGCCCGTCATGGCCACGTGCCCGATGCCGTCGCCCATCAGGGCCTGGCGGCGCTGGACCAGGTAGATGCCGATCGCGGGCGCGGTGATGCCGACCAGCACGGCGGCCAGCAGCGCCCGCTGCATGAAGGCGTAGTTCAGGAAGTCCATCAGCTCAGCAGTCCCGTGCGGATCGGTTCGGCGCCCGCGGGTGCGTGCGGGTGTACGTGGTCGTGGCCGGGCAGGGCGTGCTGGCCGACCGCGCGCGGGGGCGGGCCGTCGTGCAGCACGCAGCCGTCGCGCAGGACGACCGCCCGGTCGATCAGGGGCTCCAGCGGGCCCAGTTCGTGCAGCACGAGCAGGACCGTCGTACCGGCCGCGACCTGCTGCTCCAGGGTGCGCGCCAGGATCTCCTGGCTGGCCAGGTCGACGCCCGCCATCGGCTCGTCCATGATCAGCAGCTCGGGCTCGGCGACCAGCGCGCGGGCGATCAGCACGCGCTGGTGCTGGCCGCCGGAGAGGGCGCCCGCGGAGTCCTTGGCGCGGTCCGCCATGCCGACCAGCTCCAGGGCACAGCGCACGGCCTCCCGGTCGCTCCTGCGGAAGACGCCGAAGCGGGTGCGGGACAGGCGGCCCGAGGAGACGATCTCGGTGACCGTCGCCGGGACCCCGCCCGCGGCCGTCGTCCGCTGCGGTACGTAGCCCACGCGCGCCCAGTCCCGGAAGGACCGGCGCGGGGTGCCGAACAGCTCGACCGTGCCGCCGCTCACCGGCACCTGGCCGATGATCGTGCGGATCGCCGTGGACTTGCCGGAACCGTTCGCGCCGAGCAGCGCGACGACCTCGCCGCGGCCGACGGTGAGGTCGATGCCGCGCAGTACGGGGCGCGCGCCGAGTTCGGCGGTCACGCCGCGCAGGGCTATGACAGGCTCGCTGGTCATCTCGTCTCCTGTCACTTGGCGCCCAGCGCCTGCTGGAGCGCCTTGAGGTTGGCCCGCTGGACCGCGAAGTAGTCCGTGCCGCGGGACTTGCCGGTGATGCCCTCGATCGGGTCGAGGACGTCGGTCTTCAGGCCCGCGTCCTTCGCGATGGTCCTGGCGGTCTTGTCGCTGACGAGCGTCTCGTAGAAGACCGTGGAGACGCCGTCGGCCCTGGCCATCCTCTCCAGGTCCCGGACGCGGGCGGCGCTCGGCTCGGACTCGGGGTCGAGGCCGGTGATGGCCTCCTCGGTGAGCCCGTAGCGCTCGGCGAGGTAGCCGAAGGCGGCGTGCGTGGTGATGAAGACCTTGCTCCTGGTGTGGGCGAGGCCGTCCTCGAACTCCGTGTTCAGGCCGTTCAGCTGTTTCACCAGGGCCGCGGTGTTCTTCCTGTAGTCGGCGGCGTGCTTCGGGTCGCCCTTCTCGAAGGCCTTGCCGACGCCTTCGGCGACCTGGGCGTAGCGCACCGGGTCGAGCCAGATGTGCGGGTCCTTGCCGGTGGATTCCCCGCCCTCGTGGTCGTGCCCGGGCGCGTGGCCGCCGACCTCGCTGCCGTGCTCCTCCAGCGTGGTCAGGGAGGCCGCGTCGATCTTCGTCGCGACCGGGGACTGGGCCACGGCGTCGTCGACGGACGGCTGGAGGTTCTTCAGGTACAGCACCGCGTCGGACTCCTCCAGCGAGGCGATCTGCCGGGGGCTGATCTCCAGGTCGTGGGGCTCCTGGCCGGGCGAGGTGAGGGTGGTGACGTGGACGTGGCCGCCGCCGATCCGCTCGGCGAGGAAGGCCATCGGGTAGAAGGACGCGACGACGTCGAACTTGCTCGTGTTGGCCGCGACCGCTTTGTCGCCGGAGCAGGCGGACAGCGAGCCGATCCCGAGTGCGGTGACCGCGGCGACCGCGGCGGCGGGTATTTGGCGCTGCGCGCGGGACCGGGTGTGACGTCGTACGTTCATGACAGTCATTTTCAACAAAGATGGAAACCGTTGTCAACAACGCTCGTCAGGCGGTCTGGGCAGGGGCCGATTTGGTCGTGGGGGAGCATGCGCCGGTAACCTGAATCATTCGCTGGAAGCATCTCGCTTCAACGCCCGTCGTCGTAATGAAGAGAGCACCGTGGCCGCCGACAAGATCGACACCATCGTCAGCCTGAGCAAGCGCCGTGGCTTCGTTTTCCCCTGCAGTGAGATCTACGGCGGACAGCGTGCCGCCTGGGACTACGGACCGCTCGGTGTCGAGCTGAAGGAGAACATCAAGCGCCAGTGGTGGCGCTACATGGTGACGTCGCGCGAGGACGTCGTCGGTATCGACTCGTCCGTCATCCTGGCCCCCGAGGTCTGGGTGGCCTCCGGCCACGTCGCCACCTTCACGGACCCGCTGACCGAGTGCACCGCGTGTCACAAGCGGTTCCGCGCCGACCACCTGGAGGAGGCGTACGAGGAGAAGAAGGGCCACGCCCCGGCGAACGGCCTCGCGGACATCAACTGCCCGAACTGCGGCAACAAGGGCCAGTTCACCGAGCCCAAGCAGTTCTCGGGTCTGCTCTCCACGCACCTCGGCCCGACCCAGGACTCCGGCTCGGTCGCGTACCTGCGCCCCGAGACCGCCCAGGGCATCTTCACCAACTTCGGCCAGGTGCAGACCACCTCGCGCCGCAAGCCGCCGTTCGGCATCGCCCAGATGGGCAAGTCCTTCCGCAACGAGATCACGCCGGGCAACTTCATCTTCCGCACCCGCGAGTTCGAGCAGATGGAGATGGAGTTCTTCGTCAAGCCGGGCGAGGACGAGCAGTGGCAGGAGTACTGGATGGAGCAGCGCTGGAACTGGTACACCGGCCTGGGCCTGCGTGAGGAGAACATGCGCTGGTACGAGCACCCCAAGGAGAAGCTCTCCCACTACTCCAAGCGCACCGCCGACATCGAGTACCGCTTCCAGTTCGGCGGCTCGGAGTGGGGCGAGCTGGAGGGTGTCGCCAACCGCACCGACTACGACCTCTCGGCGCACTCCAAGGCCTCCGGCCAGGACCTCTCCTACTTCGACCAGGAGGCCGGCGAGCGCTGGACGCCGTACGTCATCGAGCCGGCGGCGGGTGTCGGCCGCACCATGCTGGCCTTCCTGCTCGACGCCTACGTCGAGGACGAGGCGCCCAACGCCAAGGGCAAGATGGAGAAGCGCACGGTGCTGCGCCTGGACCACCGCCTGGCCCCGGTGAAGGTCGCCGTGCTGCCCCTGTCGCGCAACCCCGAGCTGTCCCCGAAGGCCAAGGGCCTCGCCCAGGCGCTGCGGCAGAACTGGAACATCGAGTTCGACGACGCCGGTGCCATCGGCCGCCGCTACCGCCGCCAGGACGAGATCGGTACGCCGTACTGCGTGACCGTCGACTTCGACACCCTCGAGGACAACGCGGTCACCGTCCGCGAGCGTGACTCCATGAAGCAGGAGCGCGTGTCGCTCGACCAGATCGAGGGCTACCTGGCCCAGCGTCTCGTCGGCGCCTAGTCACACCACCGGATGCCGGGCGGCCCGCCGACGCGGGCCGCCCGGCATCCGTGTGTCCGCCCCCGGCTCAGCGGCCCTGGAGCGCCTTGACGTTGTCGCCGAAGGTCCAGTTCTTCGCGCCGTCCCAGTTGACCGACCACGTCATCAGGCCCTTGAGCGACGTGCCGTAGTGCTGCCACGCCTGGGAGACCAGCGACGGGGACATGTAGCCGCCGCCCGCGCCGGACTGGGCGGGCAGGCCCGGCACCTGCTTGTCGTACGGCACCCTGATCGTGGTGCCCTGCACCACCAGGCCCTTGTTCAGGCAGTCGGTCTGGGCGGTGAAGCCCTGCACCGTGCCGGCCGCGTAGGAGTCGCCGGAGCAGCCGTACATGCTGCCGTTGTAGTACTGCATGTTCAGCCACCACAGGCGGCCGTTGTCCGCGTACTTCTTGACGATGGGCAGGTACGCGCCCCAGATGGAGCCGTAGGTGACGCTGCCGCCGGTGACGTACGCCGTCTCCGGGGCCATCGTCAGGCCGAAGCCGGACGGCATCTGCGCGAGGATCCCGTCGATGATGCGGATCAGGTTGGCCTGGGAGGTGGAGAGCTGGCCGATGTTCCCGCTGCCGACCAGGCCCGTCTCGATGTCGATGTCGATGCCGTCGAAGTTGTACTTCTTCAGGATGGGCACGATCGTCGCCACGAAGCGGTCGGCCACGGCGGAGGAGCTGAGGTCGATCCCGGCCGCCGCGCCGCCGATGGACAGCAGGATCGTCTGGCCGGACGCCTTGGCCGCGCACATCTCCGCCGGGGTGGCCACCTTCACGCCGGCGTCCATGCCGTCCTCCCACAGGGCCGTGCCGTCGGAGCGGATCACCGGGAAGGCCGCGTCGATCACGTTGTAGCCGTGCGCGGCGATGCGGGAGTCGGTGATCGGGGTCCAGCCGAAGGGCGGGTGGACCCCGTTGGCGGCGCCGTCCCAGTTCTCCCAGTACCCCTGGAGCACCTTGCCCGCCGGCTTCGGCTTCACCGCGCAGGTGTCGGCGGCGGAGGCGGCGGGCGCGGTGGCGATGCCGAGCGGGACGAGGAACGCCGCGGTGAGCGCGGTGGCGAGCAGTCGTCTGATCATGCGGGGCCTCCCGGTGGGGGTGCGGTGAGGTGTCGTAGTCATGACAGTGCGGGTGGTCCAGACCTCTCGTCAATAGGTCTGGACCAATCGATCGAGGGTGGTGTGCCGGGGGCGGCGGGGGAGTCGCTGACAAGATTGGAGTGACAGATATTGAAATCTGTCACCTGTCATGCGACAGTGGGGTCATGACGATGCGAACCCGAACCCTCGGCACCACCGGCCCCCAGGTCTCCGCCCTCGGCCTCGGCTGTATGGGCATGTCCGGCATGTACGGCGAGGCGGACCGCGCCGAGTCGATCGCCACCCTCCACGCCGCCCTGGACGCCGGAGTGACCCTGCTCGACACCGGCGACTTCTACGGCATGGGACACAACGAGCTGCTGATCGCCGAGGCGCTGCGCTCCGCCCCGGCCGGCCTGCGCGACAACGCGCTGCTGAGCGTGAAGTTCGGCGCCCTGCGCGACCCGGACGGCGGCTGGTCCGGCTCCGACGGACGCCCGGCCGCCGTGAAGAACTTCGCCGCGTACTCCCTCCAGCGCCTCGGCGTCGACCACATCGACGTCTACCGCCCGGCCCGGCTCGACCCGGACGTGCCGATCGAGGAGACCGTCGGCGCGATCGCCGAACTGGTCGAGAAGGGCTGGGTCCGGCACATCGGCCTCAGCGAGGTCGGCGCGGACACCATCCGCCGGGCCGCCGCCACCGCCCCGATCGCCGACCTCCAGATCGAGTACGCGCTCATCTCCCGCGGCCCCGAGCGGGAGATCCTGCCCGTCCTGCGCGAACTGGGCATCGCCGTCACCGCGTACGGCGTGCTCTCGCGGGGGCTGCTCTCCGGTCACGTCACGGCCGGCCGGCAGTTCGCCGCGAACGACTTCCGCGCCCACTCGCCCCGCTTCCAGGGCGACAACCTCCAGCACAACCTGACCCTCGTCGAGTCCCTGCGCAAGATCGCGGAGCAGAAGGGCGTCACGGTCGCGCAGATCGCCATCGCCTGGGTGCTGTCGCGCGGCGAGGACGTCGTGCCGCTGGTCGGCGCCCGCACCCGCGAGCGGCTCGGCGAAGCGCTGGGCGCGCTGGACGTGACGCTGGACGCGGACGACCTCGCCGCCATCGAACGCGCCGTACCGGCGGACGCGGCGGCCGGCGAGCGGTACGCCTCGGAACAGATGGCCCAGCTCGACAGCGAGCGGTGACCGGCACGCCGGGTACGGTCTAGGCATGCCACCGACCAGCGAGACCCTGACCGCCGAGCGCATCCTCGAAGCCACCGAGGAGGTGCTGCGCCGCCACGGGCCCGCCAAGGCCACCGTGGTCGACGTGGCCCGCGCGCTCGGCGTCAGCCACGGCAGCGTCTACCGGCACTTCCGCACCAAGGCGGCGCTGCGCGAAGCGGTCACCAAGCGCTGGCTGGACCGGACCTCGCAGCGGCTCGCCGGGATCGCCGGCGCCGACGACCGGTCACCGGAGCAGCGGCTGCGGGACTGGCTCGCCGCCCTGTTCGCCGCCAAGCGGCACAAGGCGGGCGACGATCCCGAGCTGTTCGCCACCTACACCGTGCTGGCCGGGGAACTCGGCGGCGTGGTCCGGGAGCACATAGCCGACCTCACCGGCCAGCTGACCCGGATCATCGCCGCGGGTGCCGAAGCGGGCGTCTTCCGCGTGTCCGACCCGGCCACCGCGGCCCGCGCCGTCTTCCACGCCACCGGCCGGTTCCACGACCCCGGTTACGCCCGTGAGTGGACGGACCCCGGCATCGACGAGGAGTTCGAGGCGGTCGTGGATTTGCTGGTACGGGGGTTGCGCACGGCCGACGGGCGGGGCTGAGCGGGGGCGACCCGCTCGGGCCGGCCCGCGCTCAGCCCACCGTGCGCGGGAGCCGGAGGCTCAGCTGCCCGGACGGCAGCGTGCCCGGCGTCGCCAGCGAGCGTCTTCCCGGGGGCTGGGTATGGCCGACGGGCAGGGGTGAGCCGGGGCGAACCGGCCGGGTCGGCCCACGCTCAGCCCACCGTGCGCGGGAGTCGCAGGCTCAGCAGCCCCGTCAGCACGATCCCGGCCAGCTGCACCAGCAACGTGCTGACCAGCGCGTCCCGCATGCCGACGTGCGGCACCAGGGTCAGGAACAGCGTGCCCAGCGTCGCCACCCCCAGCGCCAGCGCCGACTGCTGCGTCGTCACCATCACCCCGCTGCCGACCCCGGCCCGCGCGGGCGGCACCTCCGACATCACCAGCCGCATGATGTTGGGCAGTTGCAGCGCCTGACCCGCGCCGGCCACCGCCGCGCCCGGCAGCAGGGAGACGATGTCCAGCCGCGGCCAGTCCCGCCACGCGGCCAGCGCGATCAGCAGCACGCCCGCCCCCTGGAGCACGGACCCGGCCGTGACCACCCGCGTGCCGAAGCGGGCGATCAGCCGGGGCCCGGCGAGCGAGGCGAGCAGGAACGCCACGGCCATCGGCGCCAGCGCCAGCCCGGCCGGCACCGGACCGAGCCCGGCGCCCTGCTGCAACGCCAGCGCGATCATGAACATGAACCCGCTGAAGCCGATGGAGAACGGCACCATCAGCTCCAGACCGCGCCGCATCGACGGCACCCGGAACAGGCTCGGCGGCACCAGCGGCGTCCGCCCCGACCGGTCCGCCCGCCGCTCCACCACCCAGAACGCGCCCGCCGCGAACGGGAACGCGGCCAGCGACAGCCACGTCCACAGCGGCCAGCCGGCCGCCCGCCCCTCGGTGAGCGGCGCGAGCAGCGTCAGCAGGGAGACCGCGAGCAGTACGGTGCCCGGCCCGTCCACGGGCTCGGGGTGCTGCGACCGGGTCTCCGGCACGAACCGCGCGGCGAGGACGAGCCCCAGCACGACCACCGGCACATTGACGAGGAAGATGGCCCGCCACCCGGTCCCGGCGATGTCGGCGGCGACCAGCACCCCGCCGAGGATCTGCCCGGCGACCATGGACAGCCCGGCCGTGGCGCCGTAGAGGCTCATGGCCTTGGCCCGGCGCGTGCCACTCGTGGCGGACTGGATGGTGGCGAGCACCTGTGGCAGCATCGCGGCGGCCGAGGCCCCCTGCGCGACCCGGGCCGCGACCAGGCTCCAGGCGCCGGGCGCCAGCCCGCAGGCCAGTGAGGTGAGCCCGAAGGCGGCCATCCCGGCGAGGAACAGCCGGCGCCGGCCGAACAGGTCCCCGAGCCGCCCGCCGAGCACCAGCAGCACGGCGTACGCGACCCCGTACCCGGCGACGACCAGCTCCAGCACGGCCTCGCCCGCGGCGAGATCGGCGCCGATGGTCGGCAGCGCGACGTTGACGATGAAGAAGTCGACCAGCGGCAGCGCCGCGGCCAGCAGGACGGTGAACAGCCCGGGCCCGGTGAGCGCGGGCGGCGCCGCCGTCGGCCGGACGGCGGGGGCGGTGACGGTTTCACTCATGCTCCCGAGCCTGGAATACCGCCCAGGCTGGTACCAGAGTCTCCTCATCCTGGTAGCCGGACTACCCGGAACCACCAGCAGGCCGGGCCGGTTTCCGGACCCGACTCCGGGTCATGCTGGTGCTCTGCGGCCCTTGTCCTGGTACTCGGAGCACCTGGAAACAGGCTGGCCGGACCGGCACCCTGGACCCATGACGACCTCGGTCCAGGAAACCCGGGCGCCCGCCCGGGGAGCGGAGATCCGCCGGCACGAGCTGGCCGCGTTCCTGCGCAGCAGACGGGAGCGCATCACGCCGGAGCAGGTGGGCCTGCCGCGCGGGGCCCGCCGGCGCACCCCCGGGCTGCGCCGCGAGGAGGTCGCTCACCTCTCCGCGGTCGGCGTCACCTGGTACACCTGGCTCGAACAGGCCCGTGACATCCAGGTCTCCGTCCAGGTCCTCGACGCCCTCGCGCGCGCCCTGCGCCTGGACGCCAGCGAACGCGCCCACCTCTTCCAGCTGGCCGGCGCGACGGACCCGACCCCGGCGGCGAACTGCCCGAGCGTCACCCCCGCGCTGCGCGAGATGCTGACCGGGCTGGAGCCGGTCCCGGCCTGCATCCAGAACAGCCGGTACGACATCCTCGCCTACAACCGCACCTACGCCCGCCTCCTGGGCGACCTGGACGCGGTCCCGCCCGAGGACCGCAACTGCATGCTCCTCGTCCACACGAACAAGGAGTGGCAGGCGGCGGTCGTCCACCTGGAGAAGACCCAGCGCCTGATGGCCGCCCGGCTGCGCGCCGCCCTGGCCGGCCATCTCGGCGAGCCCGCCTGGAAGGTGCTCCTGAAGCGGCTGGACGAGTCACCCGCCTTCCGCGAGAACTGGCGGCGCTACGAGGTGGTCGACACCCGCTCCAAGTCCAAGGAGTTCCTCAACCCCCACGTGGGCCTCCTCAGCCTGGAGCACACGGACCTGTGGCTCGCCCCCGAGGTGGGCGCCCGGATGGTCACGTACACACCGAGGAACGAGGAAACCAGGAAACGCTTGGAGAAGCTGTACGAGATCGCCTGCGCCTGCTGACCCCCGGCCGTCCGCCCCGGTGCCCGGCCGTCCACCCCGGTCGCGGTGCGGGCCGCGCCGGCCGGCAGCCTGAACGGCGGCCCGCCGGGCCTCGCCGCTACGCCTGCTTCGCGGTTTCCACGACCTGGCGCACCTCCGGTGACCGCAGGCTCTCCGCCGTGCGGTCGGCGGTGCGGCGGGCCCAGTGGCCGCTGGTCAGGAAGCCGAGGGCCAGGACGGCCAGGCCGCAGGCGGTGAGGATCCACCAGCCGGGGCGGGCCGCCGAGACGAACGCCTGCCGGTACGGGGACGAGCCGATGCCGGAGGCCAGGACGGCGCCGATGACCGCGACGCCGAGCGTCTGTCCCAGCTGGCGGCTGGTGGAGGCGACGGCGGCGGCGACCCCGGCCTGGGTGCGCGGCATGCCGGAGACGGCCGTGTTGGTGATCGGCGCGTTCACGAAGCCGAAGCCGATGCCGAAGAGGACGTAGCCGAGCAGGAGGGTGGTGTCGGAGGTCTCCGCCTCGAACGCGGCGAACAGGACAGCGCTCGCGGTCATCGCCGTACCCGCCACCAGCAGCGGCAGGCGGGGGCCGCGGCTGCCCACCAGGCGGCCGGACAGCGGGGCGCACAGGAACGTCGGCAGGGCCATCGGGAGCATCCACAGGCCCGCGTGCAGGGCGTCGAGGCCGCGCACGTTCTGCAGGTACAGGGTGGACAGGAACAGGAAGCCGCCGAGGGCCGCGAACGCGCTGATCGCGATCACGGTGGCGCCGCTGAACGGGGCCGAGCGGAAGAAGCGCAGGTCGATGAGGGGTTCGTCGCGGCGGGGCTCGTACCACAGGAGGGCCAGCAGCGCGGCGACGGCGACCACGGCGAACGGCGCCACCGGGCCGGCGCCCGACTCCGGCGCCTCGATGATCGCGTACGTCAGCGAGCCGAACAGGGCGATCACCAGCAGCTGTCCGACCGGGTCGGGGCGGCGGGCCTTGGGCGCGCGCGACTCCGGGACGAAGCGGAGGGTGAGCAGCAGGGCCGCGAGGCCGACCGGGAGGTTGACCCAGAAGATCGAGCGCCAGCTCACCGACTGCACCAGCAGTCCGCCGACCAGCGGACCCGCCGCCATGGAGATGCCGACCACCGCGCCCCACACCCCGATCGCGCGGGCGCGTTCGCGGGCGTCGGTGAAGGTGTTGGTGATGATCGACATGGCGACCGGGTTGAGCATCGAGCCGCCCACTGCCTGGACCATGCGGAACACGATCAGCAGTTCCAGGTTCGGGGCGACGGAGCACAGCGCGGAGCCGGCGGTGAACACCACCAGGCCCGCCATGAAGACGCGTTTGCGGCCGATCCGGTCGGCCGTGGAGCCCGCCAGCATCAGCAGCGAGGCCAGGACCAGTGTGTAGGCGTCGATCGTCCACTGCAGGCCGGAGGTGGTGGCGTGCAGGTCGCGCTGCATGGAGGGGAGGGCCACGTTCAGCGCGGTGTTGTCGAGGCTCACGATCAGCAGGCTCATGCAGCAGATCAGGAGCACGAGCAGGCGTCGGCGAGGGCTCAGCTCTGGCATGGGTCCCATCGTACGCCGAACTCGATAGTGCGTCTAACTAATGAGTCATGCATGGTCTCTGGGTGTCGGCCGGTGGCGCCCGCGGACGAGCCGCCCGGCGGGTGAGGGACAATGGGTGCTTGCCCAGTGTTCCCGCGTCCGTCCTGTGCCGTAGATCCGTCCCGGAGTCCTGACGATGACCCACCCGCTCTCCATCGGCCCGCACGCCGTGACACCGCCCGTCGTGCTCGCACCCATGGCGGGGATCACCAATGCGCCCTTCCGTACCCTGTGCAGGGAGTTCAGCGGCGGCAAGGGGCTGTTCGTCAGCGAGATGATCACCACTCGGGCGCTGGTCGAGCGCAACGAGAAGACCATGCAGCTGATCAGGTTCGACCCGAGCGAGCAGCCGCGCTCGATCCAGCTGTACGGCGTCGACCCCGCGACCGTCGGCAAGGCCGTCCGCATGATCGCGGAGGAGGGCCTGGCCGACCACATCGACCTGAACTTCGGCTGCCCGGTGCCGAAGGTGACGCGCAAGGGCGGCGGGTCCGCGCTGCCGTACAAGCGGAACCTGCTGCGGGCGATCCTGCGGGAGGCGGTGTCCGGGGCCGGTGACCTGCCGGTGACCATGAAGATGCGCAAGGGCATCGACGACGACCACATCACCTACCTCGACGCCGGCCGCATCGCCGTCGAGGAGGGCGTGACGGCCATCGCCCTGCACGGCCGCACCGCCGCCCAGCACTACGGCGGCACCGCCGACTGGGACGCCATCGCGCGGCTGAAGGAGCACGTGCCGGAGATCCCCGTGCTCGGCAACGGTGACATCTGGTCGGCCGAGGACGCGCTGCGGATGGTCCGGGAGACCGGGTGCGACGGCGTGGTCGTGGGACGCGGGTGTCTGGGGAGGCCCTGGCTGTTCGCGGACCTCGTCGCCGCGTTCGAGGGGCGGGACGGCTTCCTGCGGCCCACGTTGCGGGAGGTCGCCGACGTCATGGTGCGGCACGCGACCCTGCTCGGGGAGTGGCTCGGGGACGAGTCCAAGGGCGTGGTCGACTTCCGCAAGCACGTCGCCTGGTACCTGAAGGGGTTCGCGGTCGGGTCCGAGATGCGCAAGCGGCTCGCGATCACGTCGTCGCTCCAGGAGCTGCGGGCGGGGCTGGATGAGCTGGATCTGGACCAGGCGTGGCCGGTCGGTGCGGAGGGGCCTCGGGGGCGGACGTCCGGGAACAACCGGGTGGTGCTGCCGGACGGGTGGTTGAGGGATCCGTACGACTGTTCCGGGATCACCGAGGAAGCGGAGCTCGACACGTCGGGTGGGTGAACGCCCCGGGCTCCGCCCCGGACCCCGCGTCTTGGGCTCCGCGCTGGACCTCGCCTTGGGGCTCCGCCCCAAATCCCGCCAGGGGCTCCGCCCCTGGACCCCGGCCTCGCCCACCCACCACCCGACTCGGTCGGCTGGAGGGTTCCGTGTCCGCGGATCCGGCGTCAGCCGTTCTTCGGGTGGGGTGTTGAGCCGTAGGCCGTCAGGAAGCGGTCGCGGAAGGAGCTCATCTTCCACACCGGGGCGTCGTGGGCGGGACGGAGCCCGTCCGTCCAGTTCCAGGCGGCGATCTTGTCCAGCATCCTGGGGTCCTTGGCGACGATCGACACCGGCACGTCTCGGCTGGCGTGGTTGCCGCTGACCCGGGCGATGGGCTGGTGGTCGCCGAGGAAGACCAGCACGGTGTCCTCGGTGCCGTACCGCTCCAGCCACTCGGTCAGCGCGGTCACCGAGTACTGGACCGACTTTCCGTACTCCTCGCGGGACTTGGTGGTGTCGGCGATGACGTCGGCCGGCTTGTTCCCGGCCGCCTGGATGCCCTTGAAGACCGAGCCGTCGCCGAGCTGGTCCCAGCCCACCCTCTTCGGGATGGGCGCCCAGGGCTGATGGCTCGACGTCAGGATGAGCAGGGACATCCGTGACTTGCCGGCGGCCGGCGGCTTGCTGTGCACCCGCTCCTGGTACTGCTGGAGGGCGTACTGGTCGGGCATGGTCGACCAGCTGAACTTCGGCCCCCGGTAACCGAGCTGGAAGGCGTTGTAGACCTTGTCCAGGCCGTACCACTTCTGCTCCGGCCACCCCTTCTGCACCCCCGGCATGACCCCCACCGTGTCGAACGCGCCGGTCTTGCGGAACGCCTCCGTCAGGCTGAGGTGGTCACTGGCCATCACCGTGCGGTAGCGCTGCTGGTTGCTGATCCACAGCCCCGACATGGTGGTGGAATGGCCGAGCCAGCTGCTGCCCCCGTACGTCGCCGAGGTCAGCCAGCCGCTCTTGGCGTGGAAACCCGCCCTGGCCAGCGCCTTGGTGCGGACGTCGAGGGTCCGGTCCACGCCGGGCGCCATGATCGGGTCCTCGATCGCGCTGCGGCCGTAGCTCTCGATGAAGGTGAAGATCACGTCCTTGCCGCGCAGGTCGGGGACCAGCTGGCTGCCCGGCGTGTTCCCGAACGCGTCGACCCGGGCCACCTTCCGGAACTCCGCCTCGTCCTTCAGCGTGTCGGACACCCGGCGGGCCTGGACCTTCATCGCGTTCGCGGTGCGGGACGAGGCGAGCGGCACGCCCGCCACCTGGAGCCCGAGCGAGGAACAGGTGATCCAGACGACCCCGGCGACCAGGGTGCCGCGGGTCGCGGTGCCGGGGTGCCGGGCGAGGAGATTGCCCAGCCGGACCATCGCCAGGGCCAGCAGCACGAAGAGCAGCAGGACGGCCACGACCAGCCCGGCCACGGCGGCGAGGGTGGCCGTCCGCCCGAGGGAGTCCTCCAGATACGACTCCGCGTCCCCGAACAGGCCCCAGTCCAGTACGACGTTGAAGTCGCGGCCCAGGTACTCGTGGAACCCCATGTCCAGCGCGTTGAGCACGGTCATGGCCCCGAGCAGCACCCCGGACACCGCCGTCAGCACCACCCGGGGCCGCCGCGGCAGCGCGAGCAGCACGGCCGCCCCGATGACGGCCTCGGCGGGTATGCGGAAGAACTTCGCGGGCCCCAGCCGCACGACCGTGTTCGGCATCACCAGCGCGGCGACGACCAGCGCCGCGGCGAGCACGGTGACGGTCACGGACAGGGCCCGCGCGGCTTCCGGATGCCCCTCCCGCCAGCGCCTGCGCCGGGCCGACCACGCGGCCCACGGACGGCGGAACGTGCGTACGGCGGGTTCGGTGACCTCTGCGGCCACGCCCTCGGCGGAGGAATCGGCAGAGGCGGCGGCAGAGGCAGGCTGGAGCGCGCTCATGCCCTCCCGTACGGCCCGCGGGGAGGCACCGTTCAGGTCAGCCGGGCAAACACCTGGTCAACACGCGGGCGGCCCTCGCCTCACCTTCGCCAGAACAGGTGGTGCGTCACGCCGCTCGGGCTGGGCACGACCTCCAGGTGGAACCGGTCGAGCAGCTCGTCGGGTGACTCCCACAGCCGCAGTCCGGACCCGAGCTCCACCGGCGAGACCACCACATGCATGGTGTCGACGAGGCCGGCGTCGAGGAACTGCCGGATGGTGGTGACCCCGCCGCCGAGTCGGACGTCGCGGCCCTGCGCCGCTTCCCGCGCACGTTCGAGGACCGTGGCCGGGTCGCCGTCGACGAAGTGGAACGTGGTGTCGGAGAGCGTGAAGGACGGACGTTCGTGGTGGGTCATGACGAACACCGGAGTGCGGAACGGGGGCTCCTCCCCCCACCAGCCGCGCCACTCGTGGTCCTGCCAGGGCCCACGCTGGGGGCCGAACTTGTTGCGGCCCATGATCTCGGCACCGATGCCGCGTGCGAAGTCCCGCGTGAAGTAGTCGTCGAGGCCACGGCTGCCGCCGGGTTCCGTGCGCATGGGCCAGCTCGCCGTGGCTCCGGCCCAGGCGAGCAGCCTCTCGGGGTGGTCGTGGCCGAACGGCCGCTCGAGACTCTGGTGCTCACCCGCACCGATTCCCTCACTCGAGACACTGAAGTTCATGACTCTCAGCAGTTGATCCACGTCTGTCCTCGTCAGGTCCTGTCGCGTCCTCGTGCGGCGGGGCGCCGCACACCATGACGTCGAACGGGACGTGGCCGGATCGACAGCGGCCCGCGACTTCTTTCCGGAGGGGCCGCCCGGTGCCCGGCGCCGCGAACGAAAGACCCTAGGCGCCTCCCACCGCCGTCAGCAGGGCGAGCGGCGCCGCGGCGGACCGGGCCCCCCGCCCGCACGCGTGCGGATACGGCACCGGCGCGGCGTCCGGAGCCCGCCCGTACCCGGCCAGCACCTCCGGCAACCGGTGCCCGCCCGCCGTCGCCGCGTCGATCAGGGCGTGGGCGACCGTGCGGGCCTCGTCGTGCAGCCCGTACCGCGCCAGGCCCAGGGCGATCAGCGCGTTGTCATGGGGCCAGACGGATCCCCGGTGGTGGGACAGCGGGTGGTACGCGGCCTGGCCGGCGGCCAGCGTGCGCACGCCCCAGCCCGAGAAGAAGTCCGGCTCCAGCAGCCGCCGGCCCACCACCTCGCCGTACTCCTTGTCCAGCAGCCCCGACCACAGCAGGTGCCCGGCGTCGGAGGCCAGCGCGTCGATCTGCCGGCCCCGCCCGTCCAGGGCCAGCGCCGGGAAGGACCGCTCCCGCATCCAGAAGTCCCGCTGGAACCGGTCCCGGAGGTCGGCCGCCGCCTGTTCCAGCAGCGCGGCGTACGTCTCGTCCCCCCACACCGTCCGCGCCACCCCGGCCGTGCGGCGCAGCGCGTCGTAGGCGTAGCCCTGGGCGCCCGCCGCCATCACCGCGCCGGTGGGCCGGGTGCCGTCGGCACAGCAGATCGCGCCGGGGGAGTCCTTCCAGTTCTGGTTGGCGAGGCCGCCCTCGTCGGCGCGGTAGACGAGGTAGCCGCGCGAGGTCAGGCCGCCGTGGTCGAGCATCCAGCCGACGGCGGCCCGGGCGTGCGGCTCCAGGCGCCGGGCCGGCTCCGTGTCCCCCGTCCGCTCGACGTACGCGCCGAGCAGGATCAGGAAGAGCGGGGTGGCGTCGACCGAGCCGTAGTAGCGGCCGAACGGCACCTGGCCGAAGTGGGCCAGCTCACCGTGGCGTACCTCGTGCACGATCTTGCCGGGCTGGGCGACCGGGGACCGGCCGGTGCCGGTGGCCTGGGCGGCGGCCAGGGCGAGGAGCGTGGCGGCGGCGGACCGGGGGTGGTACGGCAGGACGAACAGGGAGGTGAGGAGCGCGTCGCGGCCGAGCAGGGTGAGGAACCAGGGGGCGCCGGCCGCCGGTACGCGCAGGTCCTCGCCGTCCGGCCCGGTGGCCGGGACCTGGAGCGCCGCCAGGTCGGCGAGGCCCCGGGCGCAGGCGGCGGCCAGCTCCGGCCAGCCGGTCGGGAAGGCCACGCCCTCCATGAAGCGGGCTTCCTCCGCGAGGAGGTGCTCCCGTACGGCGGCGGGGTCGCGGGGCACGCGCAGGGCGCGCTTCTCGCCGTGCGGGCGGGCGGTCACCCGCAGCAGCAGCTCGGTCGTGCCGTGGGGTGCGAGGTCGAGGGTCCACACCAGGCGGCGGGCGCCGGTGCCGGTCTCCTCCACGGCGTCGGGGGCCGGGTCGGCCGTGATGGTCGTACAGGACCGCCACTCGGCGCGCCGGTAGGTGAACTCGATGCCGTCGGGGAGGACGCCGCGGGAGCGCAGGGCGCCGGGCTTGGCGTAGGTGCGGTGGTCGGAGCGGAGCTCGAACTGGTCGGTGAAGTCGGCGTCGACGGTGAGCGCGAGCCGTACGGTGGTGGGCACCGGGCGGTTGCCGGTGACCTTCACGGACTCCACGAACGAGCTGTCCCCGACGGCCTGTTCACGGAAGACGGTGTACGCCGGGGGCTCCTGCCGGCCGCCGCGCGGGACCAGTGCACAGCGGGCCTCGTCCCCGTCCGTGACCGGTGTGAGCACCTCGGGCACCGCGCCGTCGAGGGTGAGCTGCCAGCGGCTGAGATGCCGGGCGTCCCGGACGAACAACCCGTCCGGGGAGCTGCCGCCCCGCACCCCGCTGATGTCGCCACGGTCGCCCACGGCGGCGAAGGTGGCGCCGTGCACGAGCAGATGATGCCGGTCCGTCATCCCCGGTCCCCTCCTCTGTCACTCCTGTCGAACGTTCCGGTGTCCGTGGGGGGTACGACTCTTTGTCCGCTCTTGTCCAGATGTTGACGCTCGTGAGGGGCGGCCGGCCGGTGGCACAGGTCGAGTGCGAGGGCCGCCGTCCAGCTGAAGCCCGTGGCTCCGCAGGGCGCGCCGGTGTACGGGTCGACGTACTCCGCGAAGCCGGTGGCGCCGGCGAGGTCCAGCACCGCCCGGCGCAGGGCCTCGGCCGCCGCCGTCTCACCGTGCGTGCGCAGGCCCCGCTCCAGCAGCCAGCCGGTGTTGAACCAGGCCGGTCCGCGCCAGTAGCGGTGCGGGTCGAAGGCCGCGCCGAGCAGGTCGTAACTGGGCACGAGCCGGGTGCGGTCACCGACCGAGAAGTGCGGCCCGCGCAGGGTGTGCACGAGGCCGGCGGCGATGTCGCGGGGGAGGCCGGGCAGGAGCAACGGCACCAGACCGGAGACGGCGCGCTCGGGGAGGAGGCGAGAACGCCCCGAGCCGCCGTGCGTGCGAGAGGGGAGGGGGGCGGGGCCGGTACCGGAGGAACCCGGCCCGGAACCGGAGGCGTCCCGTCCGGGGGCGGCGCCCTCGTCCCGCAGGTCCCGGCACAGGAACATCCCCGCCTCCGCGTCCCACAGCCGCTCCACCAGCGTCGCCGTCAGCCGGTGCGCGCGGGCCCGGCGGGCGGAGCCGGACGCCCCCAGTTCCTCGGCGATCCGGGCCAGCGCGAGCTCGGAGGCGATGAGGAGGGCGTTGAAGGCCGGGTCCTCCACGGCGAACCCGCCGCCCCCGTCCGCGTACCCGGCGTCCCGGTAGTCCGCGGCCAGCCGCACGTACCGCCCGTAGTCCAGGTCCGTCGGCCGGTCCCCGGCCGCGCCGTGCCGGAGGTCGGCGCGGTGGAAGGAGCGGGCCGGGGCCGGGGTGATCCGGGCCAGCGGGGCGTCCCAGCAGGGGCTGTTGTCCATGCCCTGCTCCCAGGGGTGGACCACGGACACCAGCCCTGCGCCGCCCAGGTCCCGGCGGTGCAGCAGGTACCGGTGCCAGGCGGCCAGTCGCGGGTGGACGCGGGCCAGGAAGCCGCGGGCCCGGGACAGCCGGGGGTCGGCGCGGTGCACCAGCCAGGCCGCCAGCGCGTGCACCGGTGGCTGCACGATGCCGGAGGTCTGCAGCGTGCGCGGGGCGCCCGCCGTGCGCCCGGCGGTGGCGGAGCGCCAGAAGTCGGGGCTCGGGAAGTACGCGTCGAGCGGTACGGAGGGGTTGAACACGATGTGCGGGACGCGACCGTCGCCCCACTGGGCCGCGAGCAGCGTCTCCAGCTCCGTCTGGGCCCGCCGCGGCGAGACGTGCCGCAGCCCGATGGCGATGAACGCCGAGTCCCAGGACCACTGGTGCGGGTACAGGGCGCGGGAGGGCACCGTCGACGCGCCGGTCCAGTTCGCCTCCAGCACCCCGGCGGCCCTCGCGGGCAGGGACGTCGTGACCGGGGTGACGGCCGTGGCCGGTGGATCGTATGCCGTCTCGTACGGGGTGGAACGGGCAGTGAGCTGGGCGGTGCGATCCACTCGGGGCTCCCCGGAGACGTCCGGCCGACGCGGTTCCGCCCCGGCCACCGTAGGGTTACGCCTATTCAGCATGCAAAACTCAATATGTAAGGCAGACTTGAGAAGCACAAGGGGGCGCGCATGACCGGACGTCCGGGAAGGACCGGCAAGAGCGGGAGCCAGGCGGGCGCCGGCGATCTGCTCGAACTGGTGCGCAGCGGACGGGCCGTGACGCGCGGCGCGCTCCAGCGGGCGACCGGACTGTCCCGGGCCACCGTCGGCCAGCGCCTGGACCGGCTGTTCCGGGCGGGCTGGCTGCGCGAGGGCGCCGGCGGCCCGGTCGACTCGCCGCTCGGCGGACGCCCCTCCATCACCCTGGAGTTCGACGACTCCCACGCGGTGGTCCTCGTCGCCGACCTGGACACCCGGCACGCCCGCGCGGCCGTCCTCACCCTGACCGGCCGCATCCTCGCCGAGCAGGCCGGCACGCTGGTGGTCGAGGACGGCCCCGACGCGGTCCTGGGCGAGCTGGGCCACCGGTTCGCCGGGCTGCTGGCCGAGGCGGGGCGGAGCGCCGAGGAGGTGTGCGGGATCGGGCTGGCGGTGCCGGGCCCGGTGGACAGCGAGACCGGCCGGGTGGTCCAGCCGCCGATCATGCCGGGCTGGGACGGCTACGACATACCGGGCCGGCTCTCCCGCGCCCTCACCGACCGCACCGGGGCCCCCGCGGTCCCGGTCCTGGTCGACAACGACGCCAACCTCATGGCGTACGGCGAACAGCGCACCGGACACCCCGACTGCAGGGCCTTCGTGCTGGTCAAGGTGTCGACGGGCATCGGTGCCGGGGTGGTGGTGGACGGTGAGCTGTACCGGGGCGTCGACGGCGGCGCGGGCGACATCGGGCACATCCGGGTCGGCGCCGACGCGCTGTGCCGGTGCGGCTCGTACGGCTGTCTCGCGGCGGTGGCGAGCGGCGGTGCCGTGGCCCGCCGGCTGGCCGCCGCGGGGGTGCCGGCCGCCTCCGGCTCGGACGTGCGGGATCTGCTGGCCGCCGGGCACCCGGAGGCCGCCGCGCTGGCCCGGGAGGCCGGGCGGCAGGTCGGGGACGTGCTGGCGACGGTCGTGACCCTGCTCAACCCGGGCGTGCTGATGATCGCGGGTGACCTGGCCGGAACCCCCTTCCTGACCGGTGTGCGCGAGCTGCTCTACCAGCGGGCGCTGCCCCGCTCCACGGGTCACCTGGACGTCGTCACCTCGCGGCTCGGCGATCGGGCCGGGCTGATCGGCGCGGGCGCGCTGGTGGTGGAGCACCTGTACGCCCCGGACCGGGTCGAGCAGCGGCTGTCGGAGCTGGGTGTGTGACAGGGCTGCCGCCGCTCCTGACCGGCGTCCGCCGAGCGGTCCGCATGGTGGAACGGAGCGGTCTGTGGCAGCGTGATTCTCGCCACCCTTGATAAGGGTTGCGCTCAGATGAGCGGATCATGCGCGGCTGCACTTCCTCAAGGGGTGGCACTGCGTGCCACCCCTTGATCGTTCATCGATCGAAATCAGTCGTGCTGCGGTCCGCTCACATGAGCAGAAAAATGCACCTGTGGACACTGCTGTCTTCAAGAAGTGAAAACATATGGCCGGCCTCGCTTGCCAAGCCTTGACTTTCGATCCGCTGGCGGACGGGTGGTTACAGGCGCATGACGCGCAAGTGGACGTACCCAGGCACCTTCGATCTGGGTATGTTCCTCGCCATCAGGGCAGCCACCGTGGCCTCAAGGAGTCGAGACCCGTGTCGGAAAACAAAGAACCCCAGGCAGCGAAGTTCGTTTACGACTTCACCGAGGGCAACAAGGACCTCAAGGACCTGCTCGGCGGCAAGGGTGCCAATCTCGCCGAGATGACCAACCTGGGTCTCCCGGTCCCTCCCGGCTTCACGATCACCACGGAGGCCTGCAAGGTCTACCTGGAGAGCGGCGAGGAGCCCGCGGCACTCCGTGACGAGGTCAGCGCGCACCTCGAAGCCCTCGAAGCGAAGATGGGCAAGAAGCTCGGCCAGGCCGACGACCCGCTGCTCGTCTCCGTCCGCTCCGGCGCGAAGTTCTCCATGCCCGGCATGATGGACACGGTCCTGAACATCGGCCTGTCCGACACGTCGGTACAGGGCCTGGCGGCCCAGGCCGGCGACGAGCGGTTCGCCTGGGACTCCTACCGCCGCCTCATCCAGATGTTCGGCAAGACCGTCCTCGGTGTCGACGGCGACCTCTTCGAGGAGGCCCTCGACAAGGCGAAGGCGGCCAAGAAGGTCGCGGTCGACACCGACCTGGAGGCCGCGGACCTCAAGAAGCTGGTCACCACCTTCAAGAAGATCGTCAAGAAGGAGGCCGGCCGCGACTTCCCGCAGGACCCGCGCGAGCAGATGGACCTCGCCATCAAGGCGGTCTTCGACTCCTGGAACGGCGACCGCGCCAAGCTGTACCGGCGCCAGGAGCGCATCCCGCACGACCTGGGCACGGCCGTCAACGTCTGCTCGATGGTCTTCGGCAACCTCGGCCCCGACTCCGGCACCGGTGTCGCCTTCACCCGCGACCCCGCCTCCGGCCACCAGGGCGTCTACGGCGACTACCTGCAGAACGCCCAGGGCGAGGACGTGGTCGCGGGCATCCGCAACACCGTGGCGCTCGCCGAGCTGGAGCAGATCGACAAGAAGTCGTACGACCAGCTCATGCGGATCATGGAGACCCTGGAGAACCACTACAAGGACCTCTGCGACATCGAGTTCACCATCGAGCGCGGCCAGCTCTGGATGCTCCAGACGCGCGTCGGCAAGCGCACGGCGGGCGCGGCCTTCCGCATCGCCACCCAGCTGGTGGACCAGGGCCTCATCGACGAGACGGAGGCGCTCCAGCGCGTCACCGGGGCCCAGCTCGCACAGCTGATGTTCCCGCGCTTCGACGAGCAGGCGAAGGTCGAGCAGGTCGCCCGGGGCATCGCGGCCTCGCCGGGCGCGGCGGTCGGCAAGGCGGTCTTCGACTCGTACACCGCGGTGAAGTGGTCCCGTTCGGGCGAGAAGGTGATCCTGGTCCGCCGGGAGACCAACCCCGACGACCTGGACGGCATGATCGCGGCCGAGGGCATCCTCACCTCCCGCGGCGGCAAGACCTCCCACGCGGCCGTCGTCGCCCGCGGCATGGGCAAGACCTGTGTCTGCGGCGCGGAGGAGCTGGAGGTCGACACCAAGCGCCGCCGGATGACGGTGCCCGGCGGACGCGTCGTGGAGGAGGGCGACCTGATCTCCATCGACGGCTCGTCCGGCAAGGTCTACCTGGGCGAGGTCCCGGTCGTGCCCTCCCCGGTGGTGGAGTACTTCGAGGGCCGCATGCACCCGGGCGCCGACGACGCCGACGAGCTGGTCGAGGCGGTCCACCGCATGATGGCCTTCGCCGACCGCAAGCGCCGCCTGCGGGTGCGCGCCAACGCGGACAACGCCGAGGACGCGCTGCGGGCGCGCCGCTTCGGCGCCCAGGGCATCGGCCTGTGCCGCACGGAGCACATGTTCCTCGGCGACCGCCGTGAGCTGGTCGAACGCCTCATCCTCGCCGACACGGAGGAGGAGCGCGAGGAGTCCCTGAAGGCCCTGCTGCCCCTGCAGAAGAAGGACTTCGTCGAACTCTTCGAGGCGATGGACGGCCTCCCGGTGACGATCCGTCTGCTGGACCCGCCGCTGCACGAGTTCCTGCCCGACATCACGGAACTCTCCGTCCGCGTGGCCCTCGCGGAGTCCCGCCAGGAGCCGCACGAGAACGAGCTGCGCCTGCTCCAGGCCGTGCACCGGCTGCACGAGCAGAACCCGATGCTGGGCCTGCGCGGCGTACGCCTGGGCCTGGTCATCCCCGGCCTGTTCACCATGCAGGTCCGGGCCATCGCGGAAGCGGCGGCCGAGCGCAAGGCGGCCAAGGGCGACCCGCGCGCGGAGATCATGATCCCGCTCGTCGGTACGGTCCAGGAGCTGGAGATCGTCCGCGAGGAGGCGGACCAGGTGGTCGCCGAGGTCGAGGCGGCGACCGGTACGCGGCTGAAGCTGGCGATCGGCACGATGATCGAGCTGCCGCGGGCGGCCCTCACGGCGGGCCAGATCGCCGAGGCGGCGGAGTTCTTCTCCTTCGGCACGAACGACCTGACGCAGACGGTGTGGGGCTTCAGCCGGGACGACGTGGAGGCCTCGTTCTTCACGGCGTACCTGGAGAAGGGCATCTTCGGCGTCAGCCCGTTCGAGACGATCGACAAGGACGGCGTCGGCTCGCTGGTGAAGGCGGCCGCCGAAGCGGGCCGTCGTACCCGCCCCGACCTCAAGCTCGGCGTCTGCGGCGAGCACGGCGGTGACCCGGAGTCGGTCCACTTCTTCCACGAGGCCGGCCTGGACTACGTCTCCTGCTCCCCGTTCCGCATCCCGGTCGCCCGCCTGGAGGCGGGCCGCGCGGCCACCCAGTCGGCGGGCAGCGACCACCGCTGACCCACCCGGTCCCCGGAGCCGCCGTCGGTCCCCGACCCTCACCGATCGGCGGCGGCTCCGGCGCACGAAAGAGGAGGGGCGGCACCCCGGTGCGGGGGGTGCCGCCCCTCTGTGCGGCCGGACCACCTCCCGCTTCCTATGATCAGTTGATCATTCAAGGGCGGGGTCCGAGAGAGCCGGGAGAACGACGATGAACGACAAGGCCACGCGGGTACCGCCGCGTCCCCGGCCGCGTCCCGTGGCGGACTGGGAGGACGCCGAGGAGAACGCCCTGGAGTGGGCCCGGTGGCTGGGTTTCGCGGGAGCGCGGCGGACGCCGGGCGGTGCGGACAGGGGACTCGACATCGACGGGCCCGGCGTGTACGGGCAGGTCAAGTTCCACGGCCGGGCCATCGCACCGAACCTGATCCAGCAACTGTTCGGTGCGCGGGGCCGCCGGGAGGGGGAGATGCTCTTCTTCTCGAACTCCGGGTACACGAAGGCGGCCCTGGAGTGCGCGGACGATCTCGGTGTCCGTTGCTTCCAGTACTCGCCGTCCGACGGCGAGGTCACCTCCCGCAACGCCTCCGCGCGGGAACTGATGGAGCGCGCGCACCGGCCCGTGGAAGCGGGGGAGGAAGGTCCCCCACGCACGGTGCGGAGGTTCACCGAGCCGGTCTTCCTGGACGGCGACTACGCGGAGTTCAGCCCGGACGGCTCGATGATCGCCTACAAGGACACGCTCACCTCCGTACGCGTCGAGGAGTGGCCCAGCCGCGCGGAGGTCGCGACCTTCACCGAGGACAGCGAGGTCCTCGGTCTGGAATTCGTCGCCCCCGCGCTGCTGGCGGTCCACTTCCCGTTCCTCAACGAGACGGTGATCTGGGACGTGCGAGCCGACACCGTCCTGCGGACCGTCGGGGAGCGTCCGGAACACGGGCGACCCGACATGGCCTATGTGCGCCGGGTGGAGTGCGGTGGTCAGGTGGTCACCGTGTTCGGGCACGAGGCGCCGGACCGCTGGTCCGCGCTCACGGGCGAACGGCAGCCTCCGCTCCGGTTTCCCGGCGTGAACGGCATGACCGACGGGCTCGTCTCGTGGGGCATATCCCCCCAGGGGGTGCCGGTGGCCTGTTACGGCAGGCGGTCGGGGAAGAAGCGGAGCTGGAACCTCCACATCGGCGACCGGATCCAGCGGATCGCCACGGAAAGCCACGGAACGGTGCCGTCCCGCTTCGCCTTCACCTCCGACGGCCGCCTGATGGCCGCGGTGGGACACGGTCCGGACATCGGGATCTGGGACATGGACCAGGCCGAGAGGGTCGCCGTCCTGCGCACGGGCAACCCCCTCCTGCCCGAGGACGAGGACGCGCTGGAGGCGGTGGCGTTCAGCGCGGACGACTCCCTCCTGGCCGTCGGGGGCCGCGACAGGACCGTCCGCCTGTGGAACATGCGTCTGCGCGAGGAGACCGCCCTGCTCGAAGGCTGCGAAGACGACGTCTCGAAGATCGGCTTCAGCCCGGACGGACGTCACCTGGTGGCGTCGGACGAGAGCGGGACCGCCCGGCTCTGGGACCTCTCGCGGGACCGGTGACACACGGCCGCAACTCGTCTTTCGTAATCGGGGCGCATGGTTGATCGTTGGGCCGTGCATCGATGACGGACGTCAGGGGGCACACGATGACGATCAGCCGTAGGGAGCTGCTCGCCGCGGGGGTGGGCGCCGGAGCGCTCACGGCCTGCGGGTCCAACACCGGCCGGGGTGGCGGTGGTTCGGGGCCGCAGCTGACGCAGTGGTACCACCAGTACGGCGAGCCCGGCACCGAGCGGGCCGTGCGGCGCTACGCCGCCGGCTTCGGCAAGGCGCGCGTCTCGGTGCAGTGGCGGCCCGGGAACTACGACCAGCAGATCGCCGCCGCGCTGCTCACCGACTCCGGGCCCGACGTCTTCGAGGTCAACGGGCCCACCCTGGACCAGATCCGGGGCGGGCAGGTGCTCGACCTCACCGACCTGGTGCGGGAGGTGAAGGACGACTTCAATCCGGCCGTGCTCACGCCGAAGACCCACGACGGCAGGGTCTACGGCATTCCGCAGGTCATCGACATGCAGATGCTCTACTACCGCAAGAGCCTGCTGGAGGACGCCGGTGTCGAGCCGCCCGCCACCCTGGACGCCCTGGTCGACGCCGCGCACCGGCTCACCACCGGCAAGGTGAAGGGGCTCTTCCTCGGCAACGACGGCGGGGCGGGCGTGCTCGGCGGGACCCCCCTGTACGCGGCCGGATTCCGGTTCGTCGGCGACGACGGCAAGGTCGGCTTCGACGACCCCGCCGCCGCCCGCACCCTCGGCAAGCTGCACCGGCTGTACGCCGACAAGTCCCTGCTCCTCGGCGCGCCCAGCGACTGGTCGGACCCGTCCGCCTTCGTCCAGGGGCTGACCGCGATGCAGTGGACCGGGCTGTGGGCGCTGCCGCAGATCCGCAAGGAACTCGGTGACGATTTCGGGGTGCTGCCCTTCCCGCGGGACGGGAGCCACGGGCGGCCCGCCGTGCCCGTCGGGGCGTACGGCGCCGCCGTCAGCGCCCGCAGCCGGCACAAGGAACCGGCCAGGGAGTACGTGAAGTGGCTCTGGGTCGACCGCACCGACCACCAGGAGGACTTCGCGCTCTCCTACGGGTTCCACATCCCCGCCCGGATCTCCCTCGCCGAGAAGGCCACCGCGCTGAAGGACGGTCCCGCCGCCGACGCCGTCCGCTTCACCACCGACCACGGCTACGCCCAGCCGCTGCTGTGGACCCCGGCGAGCCAGACCGCCTACCAGGACGCGCTCAGCCGGATCATCAGGGACGGGGCCGAGCCGGAGCGGGAACTGCGGGCCGTCGTACGGAAGGTGTCGGCCGAACTCGACCGTGTGAAGAAGGCGTCGTGAGGCGGCGCGGGGCACTCTGGTTCTGGGTGTTCGTCGGGCCGTTCGCGCTCGGGCTCGCGCTGTTCACGTACGTCCCGCTGCTGTGGAGCGTGGCGCTCAGCCTCTTCGACGCGCACAACACGGTCACGCCGACGCGCTTCGTCGGGCTGGACAACTACACGGCCATGCTGCGGGACGGGGCGTTCGTGGACAGCCTGAAGACCTTCGCCGTCTTCACGGCCTTCATCGTGCCCGTCACCTACGTCTTCTCCCTCTCCCTCGCCCTGATGGTCAACCGCCTCAGGGCCGCCCGGGCCTTCTTCCGGTCCGTGTTCTTCCTGCCGGCCGCGTGCAGTTACGTCGTGGCCGCGCTCGTCTGGAAGATGTCGCTGTTCAGCGGGGTGCGGTTCGGGCTCGCCAACACCGTGCTGGGATGGTTCGGCGGCGATCCCGTGGCCTGGCTGTCCACCACCGATCCGCCCTGGTACTGGCTGGTCATCGTCACCGTACGGCTGTGGCTCCAGGCCGGGTTCTACATGATCCTGTTCCTCGCCGGGCTCCAGCGGATCGACCCGGCGCTGTACGAGGCGGCGGCGGTGGACGGGGCCCGGCCCGGCTGGACGGTGCTGCGGCACATCACCCTGCCCCAGCTGCGGGCCACGTCGGCCGCGGTGGTGCTGCTGCTCGTCGTGGGCGCCTTCCAGGCCTTCGACGAGTTCTACAACCTGCTGTCCGACGCCCGGGGCTATCCGCCGTACGCCCGGCCCCCGCTGGTCTACCTCTACTACACCGCCCTCGGGCAGGGGCAGAACCTCGGGCTCGGCAGCGCGGGCGCGGTGATCCTCGCGCTGGTCATCGGCGTCGTCACGGTGGGGCAGGCGCGCTGGCTGCGGCTGGGGAGGACGGACGGCGATGGATGACGCCCTGGTACGGGCCGGGCGGGCGCTGCGGCTGGTGCTGCTGATCGCGCTGGCCCTGCTCTTCCTGATTCCCTTCTACCTGCTCGTGCGCAACGGGCTGGCCGACGAGAAGGACATCACCTCCCCCGAGTGGACCTTCTTCCCCCGCCACGTGCGGTGGGGCAACGTTCGCGAACTGTTCGGCGACCCGTCCGTGCCGTTCGCCCGGTCCCTGCTCAACTCCGCGCTGATCGCCGTCGCCACCACCCTCGGCACCCTGCTCCTCGCCTCCCTCGCGGGGTACGGCCTCGCCCGCATCCCCTACCGCCACGCGAACAAGGTCTTCTACGCCGTCCTGGGCACCCTGCTCGTCCCGGCGGCCGTCACCTTCGTGCCCAGCTTCGTGCTGGTGTCGACGCTGGGCTGGGTCTCCACGCTGCGCGGACTGATCGTGCCGACCCTGTTCCCGGCCTTCGCCTGCTTCGTCTTCCGGCAGTACTTCCTGGGCTTCCCCCGGGAGCTGGAGGACGCGGCACAGGTGGACGGGCTCGGGTACTGGCGGACGTACTGGCTCGTCGTCGTACCCAACGCCCGTCCGGTGTTCGCGGCCGTCGGGACGATCGTGTTCCTCGGCGCGTGGAACTCCTTCCTGTGGCCGCTGGTGATCGGGCAGGACCAGAGCGCCTGGACGGTGCAGGTGGCCCTGTCGTCGTTCACCACCGCCCAGGTCGTACGGCTGCACGAACTGTTCGTCGCGGCGGCCGTGTCGATCCTGCCGCTGCTCCTGGTGTTCCTGTGCTTCCAGCGGTGGATCGTGGCCGGGGTGGAGCGGTCCGGGATCGACTGACGCGGCCGGGGTCAGGCCGTGGAGCCGCCGTCGATCACCAGGTCGGCGCCGACCACCGAGGCCGCGTCGTCCGAGGCCAGGTACAGCACGGCGGCGGCCACCTCCGCGACGGTGGAGACCCGGCCGAGGGGCACTTCCTCGCGCATGCGCGCGGCCCGGCCGGCCTCGGTCTCCCCGTCCCGGAACGACATGTCCGTGGCGGTGGGGCCGGGGCTGACGGCGTTGACGCGCACACCGTCGGCGATGTGGTCCAGGGCGGCGGCGCGGGTGAGGACGGACACGGCCGCCTTGCTGACGGCGTAGCCGCCGGTGCCGGGCCGCCTGCTGTGCACGCCGATCCGGGAGGCGATGTTCACGATGGCGCCGCCGTCCGGCTGGGTGCGCATCCGGGCGATCTCGGCCTGGAGGGCGAGGAAGACACCGGTGACGTTGATGTCGAGCATCCGGCGCCAGTCCTCCTCGGCCAGGTCGCCCACGGACCGCCCCTTGCCCTGAAGCACCCCGGCGTTGTTCACGGCCACGTCCAGGGAGCCGAACCGGTCCACGGTGGTGTCCACCAGGGCGCGCAGGTCGTCGGCGCGGGAGACGTCGGCGGTGACGGCGAGCCCCTTGCCGCCCTCGGCCTCGATCAGTGCCACGGTCTCGTCCAGCGGCTCCCGGCGCCGGCCGGCGACGACGACCCGGGCGCCCTCCCGGGCCAGGGCGAGGGCCACCCCGCGGCCGATGCCGGAGCCGGCGCCGGTGACGAGGGCGGTCCGGCCGGAGAAGCGGTGCGTCATATGAGGTTCCCTTTTCTAGACCGAGCGGTTCAGTATGAGGGTGAGGAAAAAGGCGCATCGGGAACGCGCCCCCCGCAAGGAGCGCGTCCAGGGGGCGCGTTCTCCGTGGCCCTGTTCAGCCGTCCAGCAGTGCCAGGGCCTGCTCCGCCGCGTCCCGGACCCTGGCCGGGTCCGTCGAGGCCTTGCCCACCACCCGCAGGCCCTGGAGCAGGACCAGCAGCATGCGCGCGAGGGTCAGCGGGTCGCGGTCCCCGGCCAGCTCGCCCTGTGCCTGGGCACGGACGAGGGCGGAGTGCAGCAGGGTCTCGACGGTGTCCCAGCTGCGCTCCACCCGGCGGGCGGCCTCCCGGTCGTGCGGGGCCAGCTCGACCGCCGTGTTGGTGACCAGGCAGCCCTGCTCCCGGGTCGCCTCGGCGGCGGCCTCGGCGGCGAACCGCCGGACCAGCCCGCGCACGGCCGGCAGCACCGGGCCGGGGCGGGACAGCTCCCGCGTCAGGACCGGGTCCTGTGTCCGCCCGTACCGGTCCAGCGCCCGCAGGTACAGCTCGTGCTTGCTGCCGAAGGTGGCGTACAGGCTGGCCTTGCCGATGCCCAGGTGCCCGACCAGGTCGGCCATCGACGTCGCCTCGTAGCCGCGCCGCCAGAACAGCTCCAGGGCCGACTGGAGCGCCGCGTCGGGGTCGAATTCCTTGGGTCGGGGCATGGGGGCAGGCTAGGCCCAACTGAACCGGTCGGTCAAGAAACAGTCGTGGCCGCGAGGGGCTCGCGAAGGCGCCGCGCGCGTGCCGGCCCCCGGTGGCAGCATGGGGGGCCATGCGTGCCGCGTACATCGAGCAGCTGGGTCCCCCGGACGTCATCCGGTACGGCGAGCTGCCCGCGCCCCGCCCCGGCCCGACCGACGTCCTGGTGGACGTGCTCGCCACCGCCGTGGACCCGGTGGACGCCCTCGTCCGGTCGGGGGTCTTCCGTACGGCCGTGGAGTTCCCGTTCGTCATCGGCCGGGACCTGGTGGGGACGGTCGCGGAGACCGGACCCGGTGTGACCGGCTTCCGGGCCGGTGACTGCGTGTGGTGCGACAGCCTCGGGCACGAGGGGCGGCAGGGCGCGGCCGCCGAGCAGGCGGTGGTGGCGGCCGACCGGCTCTACCCCCTGCCCGGCGGCGTCGACCCGGACCTCGCCGTGGCCGCCCTGCACCCGGCCGCCACCGCGTACCTCGCCCTGTTCGTCCACGGCCGCCTCCGTCTCGGCGAGACCGTGCTGGTCGCGGGCGCCGCGGGCAACGTCGGCAGCGCCCTGGTGACGTTCGCCGCGCGGGCGGGGGCCCGGGTCCTCGCCACGGCCGGCGCCCGGGACGCCGCGTACTGCGCCGAGTCCGGCGCGGCCGAGGTGTTCGACTACCGCGACACGGAGCTGACCGAGAAGATCCGCCGGGCGGCGCCGGCCGGTGTCGACGTGTACCTGGACACGGCGGGCGTGAACGACCTGGAGACCTCGGTCGGTCTGCTCGCCCGCCGTGGCCGGGTGGTACTGCTCGCCGGTGCGGGGACCCGTCCCGTGCTGCCCGCCGGGCCGCTGTACATGAACGGCGGCTCCGTCGTGGGCTTCGTCATCTCGCACGCGACGACGGCCGAACTCGCCGCCGCCGCGCGAGCCGTCAACGACCTGCTGGGGCAGGGTCTGCTGCGCCCCCGGAGCCTGGAGGTGCTCCCGCTGGGCGCCGCCGCCGAGGCGCACGCGCGGATGGAGCGGGGGGAGCTGCGGGGCCGCCGGGTCGTGCTGCGCACGGACCTGGCCTGACCTGACCTGGTCCGGCCTGCGGCCGGCGGCCCGGCCCGTGCGCCCCGCCGTCTCGGCTGGCGCTACGGCGCCCGCCCCTCATCGCGCCGCGCGGTCCGTGCCCCCCGCCGCCTCCGCCCGGGCTACGGCGCCGGCCGTCGAACTCGCCGCCGTGGCGCACGCGCCGGGGGAGCCGCGGGGCCGCCGGGTCGTGCTGCGCACGGGCCTGGCCTGACTTGACCTGGTCCGGCCTGTGGCGGCGGCCCGGCCCGTGCGCCCCGCCGTCTCGGCCGGCGCTACGGCGCCCGCGCCCGCATCTCATCTCGCACGCGACGTCCGTCGAACTCGCCGCCGTGGCGCACGCGCGGGGGGAGCTGCGGGGGGGCCGCCGGGTCGTGCCGCGCACGGACCTGGCCCGACCTGGTCCGCGGCCCGGTCCGTGGGCCCCGCCGGCCCGCGCCGCCGCTACAGCGCCCGCACCTCGTACGCGGTCACCCGCGCCGACTCGTCGTCCAGGCACTCCCCGGTGACCAGGTCGAAGCGCTGCTTCAGCAGCGGGGACGCCACGAACGGGCGGCCCCGGTGGGTGCCGGTCAGGCCGCGGGAGAGGACGGCGGCGCCGGTGAAGGGGTCGCGGTTGTCGACGGCGTACAGCCGGTCCGCGCGGTCGCGGAAGAGGGCCGCCTGGCGGCCGTCCGGCAGCAGGGCCGCCACTCCGCGGCCCGGGACCAGCAGGCTCAGGTCGCAGACCGTGAACCAGTCGTCCGCCAGCCGGAGCCGGACCTTCAGGTCGGTCGTCTCAACTGCCAGGGTCATCGCTGGGCGCTTCCTTCCAGGACGTCGTCGGCGGGCCGCAGGCCGATGGCCAGCAGCGGCAGGTCGGGCTTGATCTGGTCGCGCTCGGGGACGAAGGAGACGACCGGGTCCGGGGTGTCCGGGGCGTTCACGAAGGACACGAACCGGGCCAGCTTCTCGGGGTCCTCGACCGTCTCCGCCCACTCGTCGCGGTAGTTCGCGACGTGCGCCCGCATCAGCTCCTCCAGCTCGTCGCAGATGCCGAGCGAGTCGTGCACCACCACGTCCCGTACGTGCTCCAGGCCCCCCGGGAGGCGCTCCAGCCAGGTGCTGGTGCGCTCCAGACGGTCGGCCGTACGGATGTAGAACATGAGGAACCGGTCGATCAGCCGGACCAGTTCGGCGTCGGACAGGTCCTGGGCCAGCAGGTCGGCGTGGCGCGGGCTGGCGCCGCCGTTGCCGCCGACGTACAGGTTCCAGCCGCCCGAGGTGGCGATCACCCCGAAGTCCTTGGACTGGGCCTCCGCGCACTCCCGGGCGCACCCGGACACCGCCGACTTCAGCTTGTGCGGGGACCTGAGGCCCCGGTAGCGCAGCTCCAGGTCGATCGCCATCCGGACCGAGTCCTGCACGCCGTAGCGGCACCAGGTGGAGCCCACGCAGGACTTCACCGTGCGCAGCGACTTGCCGTAGGCGTGGCCGGACTCGAAGCCGGCGTCCACCAGCCGGGCCCAGATCAGCGGGAGCTGCTCGACACGGGCACCGAACATGTCGATCCGCTGACCACCGGTGATCTTCGTGTAGAGGCCGAAGTCCCGGGCGATCTCGCCGATCACGATCAGCTTCTCCGGCGCGATCTCCCCGCCGGGGATGCGCGGCACCACCGAGTACGAGCCGTTCTTCTGGAGGTTGGCGAGGAAGTGGTCGTTGGTGTCCTGGAGCGCTGCCTGCTCGCCGTCCAGGACGTAGCCGCTCGCGCCGATCACCGGGGCGAGGGAGGCGATGATCGAGCCGACGGCCGGCTTGCACACCTCGCAGCCGTCCCCGCCCCGGGCGCCCTCGCGGCCGTGGCGGTCCAGCAGTTCCCGGTACGACGTGATGCGCAGGGCCAGGACGATCTCGTACAGCTCCTCGCGGGTCTGGGCGAAGCAGCCGCACAGGCCCTTGTCGACCTCTACGCCGGACGCCTCCAGCTCGGCGTCGACCAGCCCGCCCAGCACCTTCACGCAACTGCCGCACGTGGTACCGGCCTTGGTGCACTTCTTCACCTCGGGCACCGTGGTGCACCGGTGCTCGGTGACCGCCGCGCGGATCGTGCCCTTGCGGACGTTGTTGCAGGAGCAGATGATCGCGTCGTCCGGCAGCGCGGCCGCGCCCAGCTGTGCCCCCGAATCGGCTCCGGCGGGCAGCACGAGCGACTCGGGGGAGACGGGCGGCACCGAGCCGGTGAGCGCGCGCAGGGTGCCGTACGCCTCCGCGTCGCCGACCAGGATGCCGCCGAGCAGCGTGCCGTCCGCGCCGATGACCAGCTTCTTGTACAGGCCCGCGCGGGAGTCGGAGTAGACGACGTCCAGGCAGTTCTCGGTGGTGCCGTGCGCGTCGCCGAAGGAGGCCACGTCGACGCCGAGCAGCTTCAGCTTGGTGGACAGATCGGCGCCGGTGAAGGAGGCCTCGTCGGCGGCGATGGTCGCCGCGGCCGTCTCCGCCTGCTCGTAGCCCGGTGCCACCAGGCCGTAGACCCGGCCGTCGGCGGCCAGCGCGCACTCCCCGATCGCCAACACGTGCGGGTCGGAGACGGTCCGGCACTGCTCGTCCACCGCGATGCCGCCGCGCTCGCCGACCGTCAGGCCCGCGTCGCGGGCCAGCTGGTCGCGGGGACGGACACCGGCGCTGAACACCACCAGGTCGGTGGCGATTTCGGAGCTGTCGGACAGCTTCATGCCGGTGACGGCACCGGAGCCGTCCGTGACGATCTCCTGGGTGCCCACGCCGGTGTGGACGGTCAGGCCCATGTCCCGGATGGTCCGCAGCAGGGCCGCGCCGCCCCCGTCGTCCACCTGCACCGGCATCAGGCGCGGCGCGAACTCCACGATGTGCGCGTCGAGTCCGAGCCCCTTGAGCGCGCCGGCGGCCTCCAGGCCGAGCAGACCGCCGCCGACCACGGCACCCGTCGTCGCCCGGGTCCTCGCGTACTCCTCGATCGCCAGCAGGTCCTCGATGGTCCGGTACACGAAGCAGCCCGTGGCGTCCTTGTTCGGCACCGGCGGCACGAACGGGTAGGAGCCGGTGGCCAGGACGAGGACGTCGTAGTCCACGGCCAGGCCCGAGCGGGCGGTCACCGTGCGCGCCTCGCGGTCGATCGTCTCCGCCGGGTCGCCGAGGTGCAGCTCGATGCCGTGGTCCTCGATGAACCCCATGTCGGTCAGGGAGAGGTCCTCGGCCGTCCTGCCGGAGAAGTACGAGGTCAGCTGGACGCGGTCGTACGCCGGACGCGGTTCCTCGCACAGGACGACCACGCGGTGCGTGGCGGTCAGGCCGCGCTCGGCGAGCGCCTCGAGGAAGCGCTGGCCGACCATGCCGTGGCCGACGAGCACGATCGTGGGGGTGGCCCCCAAGGTGGCGGTCATTCAGGAGCCTCCGTCGTTGGTGAGCAGGTGGAGCAGGGGGCCGTCGCCGGGGAGCGGATCCGCTCCCTCCCAGGCGCGGGCGAGCGCGCCGACGGTGCCGAGTTCGCCGACGAGGACCCCGCCGACCAGGCGGTCGTCGCGGACGACGACCTTGCGGTAGGTGCCGCGGGTGGCGTCGGCGATCCGCACGACGTCGTCACCCGGGTGCGGCTCGGTCTCGCCGAACGCGGCGAGGTCGAAGGGGGAGCCGGGACCGGTGAGGGTCAGCCGGGTCAGCGAGCGGGTGCCGGTGTAGCGGGCACGGGCGTCGCCCGCGAGCAGCTCGGCGAGCGCGTCGGCCTGTTCCAGGGCCGGGGCGGCCAGTCCGTAGACCGTGCCGTCGTGCTGGGCGCAGTCGCCGATGGCGTGCACGCGCGGGTCGGAGGTGCGCAGCTCGTCGTCGACGAGGATGCCCTCGCGGACGGCGAGGCCCGCCTGCTCGGCGAGACCCGTGCGGGGCCGTACCCCGCAGGCGAGGACCACGAGGTCGGCGCCGAGCGCGTACCCGTCGGCCAGCTCCACCGAGCGGACCTGGCCGGCGACGCAGCGCACGTCCCGCACCCGGCACTCGGTGTGCACCTCGACGCCCAGCCCGGTCAGGTGCCGCAGCACCAGCCGGGAGGCGTCCGGGTCGAGCTGGCGTTCCATGAGCCGCTCGGCCTGCTGCGCGAGCACCACCTGGGCGCCGCGCACGGCGAGCGCGCGGGCCGCGGAGACGCCGAGCAGCCCGCCGCCGATGACGACCGCCCGTACGCCGGGCCGCACGGCCCCGGCGAGGCCCAGGCAGTCGTCCATGGTGCGGAACGCGTGGACGCCCGCGGGCAGCTGGTGGCCGGGCCCGAACAGGCCGCGCAGCGGGGGCAGCACCGGGTTGGAGCCGGTGGCCAGCACCAGCGCGTCGTACGCGATGCGCGTGCCGTCGGCGCAGGTGACGGTCCGGGCGGCCCGGTCGATGCCGGTGACCCGGGTGCGCAGCAGGCCGGCGGGCGGCGGGAGGGCGATCACCTCCGGGGCGTACCGGCCGGCCAGCACCTCGGCCAGCAGCACCCGGTTGTACGGCGCGTGCTCCTCCTCGCCGACGAGCAGCGCGGGCGTGCCCAGCTCGCCGAGCCGCCGGGCGAGCCGTACGCCCGCGAGGCCGGCGCCGATCACCACCACACGCGTATTCGAGGTCATGTCCCGAGCGTGCGTCCCCGACGTTACCCGGCGGCATCACGTCTGTTTCCCGGGCGGAACGCTGCCCTCAGCGGACCGGGGCGAGGGGTGTGAGGGGGTTGCGCGGGGCCGGGGGAGGGGTGTGAGGCGGGGGCCGCCGTGGGCCTGGGGGCCGGCCCGGCGGCCCCCGAAGCCGCGGGTCAGCGGGTGCGCAGCAGGTCCACCAGGCCGGTGGTGTCCTCCGTGGCGTGGCCCGCCGCCGCCCGTGCGCGCATCAGGTCCAGGAACGGGGTGAGCAGGTGCGCGCTCACGCCCTGTTCCGCGGCCGTGCGCAGCAGCGTCGCGCTGCCGGCGGCCTGCATGCCCAGGTGGGAGACGACCCCGGTGGTGTAGTCACCGGACGCCAGCCGGCCGGCCGTCTCCTCGGCCGTGCCGGCCATCGCGGTCAGCCAGGGCACGAGCAGCGCGGCGAAGTCCCCGGGCGCCACCTCCGTCCCGCGCAGCAGCGCGAAGGCGTGGGTGACCCCGGCGAACATGCCGTACATCGCGCTCAGCAGCGCCACGTCGTGCAGCGCGGCGAGACCGGGGTCGGCACCGACGTACTCGGTGGCGGCCGGGACGGCGAGGGCGGCCCGGTGCTCCTCGAACAGCTCCGGGTCACCGCTGTAGAGGACGAAGGCGCCGGGCGTGCCGATCATCGGCGGTACGGCCATGATCCCGCCGTCCAGGAACCGGGCGCCCCGCTTCTCCGCCCAGGCGGCGCGCTCCCGGGCGTCGGCGGGGGTGCCGGTGGTGAGGTTCACCAGGTCCCGGCCGGCCAGCTCGGCGGAGTCCAGGGCGGCGCCCACCGTGGCGTCGTCCAGCAGACAGGCCACGACGAGCCGGTTCGCGGCCACCGCCTCGGCCGCGCTCCCCGCCGCGACCGCGCCCGCGGCGGTCAGCGCGGCCGTCCGCCCGGGCGTGCGGTTCCACACGGTCAAGGGGTGCCCGGCGGCGAGCCAGGCCCGCCCGAGCGCGGTGCCCATCGCACCGGTGCCGAGCAGGGTCAGGGGAGTGGGGGACGCGGAGGAAGGGGAGGTGTCGGTCATGGCGACTAGGCTCGCCCGTGGAGCCGCCGCGCAGAAGTACGTACTTCCGAGTGGGTGGTTACCAGCGGGAAAGCATGCGGGCCGGAAGGGGGAGGACCATGCCGGTGGGACGGCGGCCGGGGGCGTACCTGTGCGGGACCGACGCGGCGATGGACATCATCGACGGCAAGTGGAAGGTGTCGATCCTGTGGGTGCTGGGCGAACGCGGTACGTGCCGCTTCGGTGAGCTGCGCCGGCGGCTGCCGGGCGTCACGGAGAAGGTGCTCGCCGCGCAGCTGCGCGAACTGGAGGCCGACGGGGTCGTGCACCGCGAGGAGTACGACGAGGTGCCGCCCCGCGTGGAGTACACGCTGACCCCGAGCGGCCTCCAGCTGAACGAGGCGCTGGAGCCGCTCGGCGGCTGGGGCAGAAGGCACGTACTGGGCGGGGCGCCGGCGCCGCACTGAGCCGCCTGGGGGGCGATGCCCTCAGCGGCTGCCGGTCAGATGGGCGAACACCACCACGTTGCCCTGGTAGCCGGTGCTCCTCGAGTAGCCGCCCCCGCAGGTGATGACGCGCAGTTCGGGGCGGTGGGCGGCGCCGTACACCTTCTCGTCGGGGAAGTCGCGGGCCGAGTACACCTCCACCGCGTCCACGGTGAACACGGCCACCGAGCCGTCCCGGCGGTCCACCTCGATGCGGGCGCCCCGCTTCAGCGCGCCCAGGTCGTAGAAGACGGCGGGGCCCTCGGTGTTGTCGACGTGGCCGGCGACGATCGCGGTGCCCGTCTCGCCGGGGGTGGTGCCGGCCTCGTACCAGCCGGCCAGGTTCTTCTCCTTGGCGGGCGGCGCGTCCAGGCTGCCGGAGCGGGTCAGGGCCAGGCCCGTGAGGGGCGCGTCCACCCGGATCGCGGGGATGCGGATGCGCAGGGGCGGGGACGGCGCGAGGCCGGGCGCCGCGACCCGCGTACCGCCCGGGTCGGGGCGGCCCTCGGCGGCGGACGGCTGCGGCGGGGTGTGCGGGACGGTGCCGCCGCCCAGCAGCCACACGCCCGAGCCGAGGGCGACGACGGTGACGGCGGCTATGGCGGTGTCGCCGAGCCGGGCCGTCCTGGCGCCGCGAGCGGTCCCGCGGTTCCCGGCGGCCTTGCGGTTTCCGGCGGCCTTGCGCATGCCAATCCCCTCTCCCGGGGGCGTGCCCCCGAAGGGCCCCTTCCCCCTCCGGGCCGCGAGGGGCGTCGGACCCGGAGGGGGCGGGATGTGCGGTACCGGCGGACGGACAGCGGAGGGTGTCCGTCAGATCCCGTCGCCTCTCGCCCGGCGATGCAGGAGCCAGGTACCGCCCGCGGCGGCGACGGCCAGTGCCGCCACGCCCGCCGCGGTCTGCACGGGGTCGGGGCCGAGTCCGCCGCCGACCCCCGTCTTGACGCTTCCTCGCGGCAGCACCTCCTGGTGCACCGCGCTCAGGGCCACCACCAGGTCGCCCGCCACCTGCCGGTCGCCCTCGGCGCACCGGGCGACGATCTCGTACGTTCCCGGCTGCGCGCTGGACGGCACCCGGAACTGCCCGATCGCCTCGCCCTCGTGCGTGGTGGGCGCCAGCATGAACGTGCCGGCACCGACCGCGCCCGCGTCGCCGGTCGCGGGTCCGGTGTCCCCGCACGCGGCCGTGTTCACCGTGACCTGGTCACCGGGCGCCACGGTCGCCGGGTACAGGTCGAGACGGCCGGTCCCGGCCGCGTGGGCGGGTGCCGCGGCGGTCACGGCGAGCGCGGTACCGGCCAGCAGACGGGCAGTGCGTCGCATGGTGCTCCCCAGGGCTTGTCCGACTCGTCCAGGGGTGCGCCCCTGCCCTACCGAGGTAAGTCGCAGTCGCGGGGATCCGCTTCCCGAGGCGGCGCCGGGAATGCGGTGAACGGGTGGCGCGAAAGGCCCCCCACACGGCCTAGCCGGAGCGTGTTCCGGCAGGTCAGGGCTGTGTGAGGGGCCGGGTGCGAAGAGCACACGATTGGCCCCCACCCGCCGGGGGAGGCCGCGCCGGTTCAGTTCACGTTGACCGCGCTCCAGGCGGCGGCCACCGCGTTGTACTCGGTGCTGCCCGCGCCGTAGAGGTCCTTGGCCGCGTTGAGGGTGGCCGTGCGCGCGCCCGCGTAGTTGGTCGAGGAGGTCATGTAGACCGTCAGCGCCCGGTACCAGATCTTGCCGACCTTGTCCCGGCCGATGCCGGTGACCGGGGAGCCGTTGTACGTCGGCGAGTCGTAGCTGACGCCGTTGATGGTCTTGGCTCCGCTGCCCTCGGCGAGCAGGTAGGCGAAGTGGTTGGCGACGCCCGAGGAGTAGTGGACGTCCAGGTTCCCGACCGACGAGCTCCAGTAGTCGGCCGAACTGCCGTCCTTGGACGGCTTGTCCATGAAGCGCAGGGCCGCCTTGCCGAAGCCGGGCTTCACGATCTTCTCGCCGATGAGGTAGTCACCGGTGTCGGAGGAGTTGTTCGCGTACCACTCCACCATCGTGCCGAGGATGTCGGAGGTGGCCTCGTTCAGCCCGCCTGACTCGCCCGAGTAGGTCAGCGCGGCGGTCTTGGACGTCACGCCGTGGGTCATCTCGTGCCCGGCGACGTCCAGGGCGACCAGCGGCCCGAAGGTGGTGCCGTCACCGTCGCCGTAGGTCATGCAGAAGCAACTGTCGTCCCAGAAGGCGTTGTTGTAGTTGCTGCCGTAGTGGACGCGGTTGTACGAGCCCTTGCCGTCGCCGGCGATGCCGTTGCGGCCGTGGACGTTCTTGTAGTAGTCCCAGGTCTCGTTCGTGCCGTACTGGGCGTCGACGGCGGCCGAGGCGCGGTCCGCGGTGGTGCCCGAGCCCCAGTGGTTGTCGGCGTCCGTGAACAGGGTCGCGGGGGCCCGGCTGAAGCAGATGCCGAAGACGCACAGGTCGGTCTTGTTCTCGGCGTCACCGGTGTAGGTGTTGCCCCGCGTCGGGTCCTTGAGCTGGTACGAGGTCCCCGACTGGGTGGTCTCCAGCGCGACCGTGCCGCTGTAGAGGCCGGTGCCGTCGCCGGTGGCCGTCTCGATGCTGTCCCAGGCGTCGATCTGCGCGCCGGTGCGCGCGTCGGTCAGCACGGTGCGGGCGACGGGGTTGCCGAGTGAGTCCAGGCCGGCCGCGTCGGTGCGCCAGGCCAGCTTCGGGCTGCCGTGTAGGGCGTCGACCACCAGCACCGGCTTGGCCTTGGCCTGCTTCAGCGTCGTGCCGTGGTGGGCCGCGCGCAGGGCGCTCACCGCGAGGCCGGCGGCCTTGGGGCCGGAGACCCGAGGGGTGACGGAGGGCACGGAGATCGCCTGCCGGGTGGCGCGGTCGGCGCCGCGGTAGGCGCCGTCGGGGGCGAGGTGGACGACGAAGTCGCCGCTCAGGACGGGGAGCTGACGGTAGGTGCGGTCGTAGCGGACGTGCTGGGTGCCGTCCTTGTCCACGACCACGTCCCGGACGCTGGTGTCCTGGGGCGCGGTGAGGCCCAGGGCCGTCGCGTGGGCCAGGAGGGCCGAGGCCGCGTTCCGGACCGCGGTGGCCCGGGTCGGTCTGGCATCGGCGTGGGCGGCGGGGGAGAGGGCGACGGCCAGCAGGGTCGCGGTGGTCAGGGCGACACCGGCGGTGGCTGTGCGGCGGTTTCCTCGGACGTGCTGCCGTATCCGGCTCATCTGTCTCCTCGGGGAGGCGCCAGGCTGGGAGTGGGGATGGCGCTGACGTGTCACCGAGATTTAAGAGGGCATGACATGTCATGTCCATAGCGCGTTCATGGAACTTCGGGGAGATGTGTGGGGAGCCGGCGAGGGTCCAGAATCGTTCGCGTGACCGCCGAGGACCCCCGACCCCTGCCCTTCTTCGTCTACGGCACCCTCCGCCCCGGCGAGGCCAACCACGACCTCTACCTGCGCGGCCGCACCCTCGCCGAGGAACCCGCCCGCCTCAGCGGCGCCGTGCTGTACGACGGCCCCGGCTACCCCTACGCCGTCGAGGAGCCCGGCGGCACCGTGCGCGGGGAACTGGTGACCGCCCGGCCCGAGGCGTACGCGGACCTGCTGGCCGCCCTGGACCGGCTGGAGGAGTACGAGCCGGACGGCCCCCGCAACCTCTACGAACGCCTCGCCCGGGACGTCGTGCGCACCGCCGGCGGCACCGTCCGGGCCTGGGTCTACCTGGCCGCCCCGCGCGTCGCCGCCCGGCTGCGCGCCACCGGCACCCGCATCACGGACGGCGACTGGCTCTCCCGCCGCTGAGTCAGGACAGCAGGGTGACCCCCTCGGGCACCTCGATGCCGAACTCCTCCTCCACCAGGCGCCGCGCCTCCGCCTCCCCGGCCAGCGTGCGCCCGCTCACCGTGCCGTCGGCGCGCGTCTCGCTGAACCGGGCGCCGTCCAGGGCGAGATGGCGATCCGCGGTGGTCCGCTGGAGGTACGGACGGCGGGTGAACGGGGACCGGGGGTGGGTGCCGACGAACCAGTTGAACACCTCCAGGTCGGACGCGGCGAACGGCTCCTGGGTGAACGCGTACTGACCGGCCCACGCCCCTTCCCCCGGGCCGCCGCGCGGGTCGTGGGCCTGCAACTCCCACAGCTCCAGCGGCCCGTCGTGCGGCAGCCGCACCAGCCGGTGCCGGCGGCCGGCGCCCTCGAACTCGGTGCCGGTCACCAGCGGCACCGGCAGCAGCAACGCGCCGGGCGCGCCGAAACCGACGTCCGCGAGGTACGGCAGCGGCTCGCCGGGCACCTCGACCCGGAGCATCGCGTGCGTCCGGGGCCGGCTCTCCGGTGTCCGCGCGCCCACCACGACCCGCGCGGCCAGCTGGACCACCCGGAAACCGAGCGCCTCCAGCGCCAGCCGGAGCAGGATGCCGTGCTCGTAGCAGTAGCCGCCGCGCCGGCCGTGGACCATCTTGGCCATCAGGTCGGCGGGCGCGAGGGAGGGAGCCCTACCCCGCACCGGGTCCAGGTTCTCGAAGGGCAGCGACAGCGCGTGCGCCAGGTGCACCCCGCGCAGGGTGGCCAGGCAGGCCCGCCGCTCGCCCTTCCAGCCGATGCGGTCGAGATAGGCGTCGAGGTCGTACGGCTCGCTCTGCTCGCTCAGGTCGGTGTCGGACATACCCCGAACCTACGCGAACGCCACCCCCTCGCGCCTCGGCCGGCGGACCGGCCTCACTGGTCCGCCGGACCCAGAACCTCCACCCGCACCGCGCACGACTTGAACTCCGGCATCCGGGACGTCGGGTCCAGGGCCGGGTTGGTGAGCGTGTTGGCGCGGCCCTCGCCCGGCCAGTGGAAGGGCATGAAGACCGTGTCCGGCCGGATGGCACCGGTGATCCGCGCGGGCGCGACGGCCCGGCCGCGCCGGGACACCACCGCCACCCGGTCGCCGTCGGCCGCCCCCAGCCGGGCCGCGAGCCGCGGGTGCAGCTCCACGAACGGGCCGGGCGCCGCCGCGTTCAGCTCCGCCACGCGCCGGGTCTGCGCCCCCGACTGGTACTGCGAGACCACCCGCCCGGTGGTCAGCAGCAGCGGGTACTCGGCGTCCGGCTCCTCGGCCGTGGCCCGGTGCACCACGGGCACGAACCGGGCCCGGCCGTCCGGAGTGGCGAAACGGTCGAGGAACAGGCGCGGGGTGCCGGGGTGCACGACGGCCGGACCGGAGCCCGCCACGGGGGCGCCGGGGAGCGGGCGGGCACCGGGGTCCGCCGGGGGGTGGCCGGGCAGGGCGTCGCGGCTGGTGCCGGCGTCCCCCGTGGTCCCGGCCGCAGCCGTCAGGATGTCGGAGTCCGCCGTGATGGGGGCGGGCGGCACGTCAGCGGTGCCGCCGGGGTCCGCCGCCGGGTCGTCCGGCAGCGGGACCGGGACCGGGTCCTCGCCGTCTGCCACCCCCGTACCCCCCGTCGCACCCGGAACCTCCGGGCACGGCCAGAAGACGCCGTCCTCCTCGGCCAGGCGGCGGTAGGTGATGCCGGAGTAGTCCGCCGGGCCGCCGGCGCTCGCGCGGCGGAGTTCCTCGAAGACCTCCTCCGGGTCGGCCGGGAATCCCTTCTCCACCCCGAGCCGGTCGGCCAGTTCACGCAGGACGTACAGGTCGCTGCGGACGCCGGGCGGGGGAGCGACGGCCTGCCGGCGCAGCAGCACACGGCCCTCCAGGCTGGTCGTCGTGCCCGTCTCCTCCGCCCACTGGGTCACCGGCAGCACCACGTCCGCCAGTTCCGCCGTCTCCGACAGGACGACGTCGGCCACCGCCAGGAAGTCCAGCGAGCGCAGGCGCTGCTCGACGTGGGCCGCGCGCGGGGCCGACACCACCGGGTTGGACCCCATCAGCAGCAGCGCCCGGACGTCCGTGCCGAGCGCGTCGAGGAGCTCGTACGCGCTGCGCCCGGGACCCGGCAGGCTGTCCGGGTCCACGCCCCACACCCCGGCCACGTGCCGCCGCGCCGCCGGGTCGTCCAGCTTGCGGTACCCGGGCAACTGGTCGGCCTTCTGCCCGTGTTCGCGTCCGCCCTGCCCGTTGCCCTGCCCGGTCAGACAGCCGTACCCGGAGAAGGGGCGGCCCGCGCGGCCGGTCGCCAGGCACAGGTTGATCCAGGCGCCCACCGTGTCCGTGCCCTTGGACTGCTGCTCCGGCCCGCGCGCGGTGAGCACCATCGCCGCCTCCGGCTCGCAGAACATCCGCACCGCCTCACGCAGTCGCGGCACCGGCACCCCGGTGATCCGCTCCACGTACTCCGGCCAGTGCGCCATCGCCGCGGCCCGGGCCTCCTCCCACCCGGTGGTCCGCTCCCGGACGTACTCCTCGTCCGTGCGCCCCTCGGCCACCACCAGGTGCAGCAGCCCCAGCGCGAGGGCGAGATCGGTCCCGGGCCGGGGCGCGAGGTGCAGGTCCGCCTGCTCGGCGGTCCGCGTCCGGCGCGGGTCGACGACGATCAGCGTGCCGCCGTTCTCCCGCAGCTCCGTGAAGAACCGCAGCGCCGGCGGCATGGTCTCGGCGAGGTTGGACCCGACGAGGATCACGCACCCGGTCCTCGGGACGTCCTCCAGCGGGAACGGCAGCCCCCGGTCCAGGCCGAACGCCTTCGTACCGGCCGCCGCCGCCGACGACATGCAGAACCGGCCGTTGTAGTCGATCTGCGAGGTGCCCAGCACCACCCGGGCGAACTTGCCGAGCGCGTACGCCTTCTCGTTGGTGAGCCCGCCCCCGCCGAACACCCCCAGCGCGTCGGCGCCGTACCGCTCGCGTGTCGCCCCGAGGCGCTCGGCGATCCGGTCCAGCGCCTCGGGCCAGCCCGCCTCCACCAGCCGGCCGCCGTCGCGCACCAGCGGCGCGGTCAGCCGTACCGCGGGCGACAGCACCTCGGCCGCCGTACGGCCCTTGCCGCACAGCGCGCCCCGGTTCACCGGGAAGCCGGAGCGCTCGGTGACCTCGACGCCTCCCCGGGGCAGGGGCGTGATGTTCATCCCGCACTGCAGGGCGCAGTACGGGCAGTGGGTGGGCGTCGAGGTGTTCTCCATGCCGCCCAGCGTGCGTCGCCTGTGTTACGGCCCCGGGCCGCCCCCGGTTACACGCCCGGCACGGCGGCCTCCCCGCGCCGGACGGCGGGCCGTGAGGCCGCGGTCACCGGCCGGCGGCCAGCGCCCGCGCCACCCCCGGCTCCCTCGGTCCCAGGAACGTCGGGTCCGGCTGGAAGACGGCGTCCAGCACCGCCTTGCCCGCCGCGAACACCTCCCGCGTCCCGCCGTAGTACCAGGTCGCGTCGTGCTCGGCGTCGACCCCGACCCCGTACGAGGTGACCCCCGCCGCCTCGCACAGGGCCACCGCCCGCCGGATGTGGAAGCCCTGGCTGATCAGCACCGCCCGGTCCACCCCGAAGATCTTCTTCGCCCGGACGCAGGAGTCCCAGGTGTCGAACCCGGCGTAGTCGCGGACGATCCGCGCGTCCGGCACCCCGTGCTGCGTGAGGTAGGCGCGCATGGCGTCGGGCTCGTCGTAGTCCTTCCGGCTGTTGTCCCCGGTGACCAGCACCACCTCGATCCGCCCGGCCCGGTACAGCGAGGCCGCCGCGTCCAGCCGGTGCGCGAGGTACGGCGAGGGCTGCCCCTGCTTCCACAGCCCCGCCCCGAACACCACCGCGACCTCGGTGCGCGGCACGTCCGCCGTCGTCCGCAGCCGGTCCGCCGTCGACACGTACAGCCAGGCCGACGGCAGCAGCGCCAGCACGCACCCGGCCATCACGGCACGCACCAGCCGCCGCTGCCCGGTCCGCGTGCGCGGCCACCGCGGTCGGCGCATCCTCATACGGCCCCCCGTGCTCGCTCCCGACCAGGAGGACGCCGCAGGCGCCGTCCCGGTTCGCCTCACACCGCGCATCCGTACGCCGTGAACCCGAGGAAAACACCGGTGACGGCCGTGCAACGGGCACGCAACGTCTCCCGGTCAGGATCGATGCCATGACGGCGTCCACCCCCCTGCGCACCGGCGGCCGGCTCCTCGCCCCGCCGGCCCTCGTGCTGGTCGCCCACGGCAGTCGGGACCCCCGGGCGCTCACCACCGTGCGGGCCCTGCTGGACCGGGTCCGCGCGCTGCGCCCCGGCCTCCCCGTCCACCTGGGCCACATCGAGCTGAACGAGCCCCTGCTCTCCGGCACCCTCGCCGCCCTCGGGGACACCCCGGCCGTCCTCGTCCCGCTCCTCCTCAGCAGGGGCTACCACGTGAAGCGGGACATCCCCGAGACGGCGGCGGCCGCACCGGTACGCGCACGCCTGGCCGCCCCGCTCGGCCCCCACCCGCTCCTCGCCGAGGCCCTGCACGCCCGCCTCCTCCAGGCCGGCTGGCCCGCGGCCCCGGACGGCACCACCCGCCGCGAGGCCGCGGTCGTCCTCGCCGCGGCCGGCTCCCGCGACCCCGACTCGGCCGCGGACACCCGGCACACGGCCCGGCTCCTCTCCGCCCGCCTGGGCGTCCCGGTGCTCCCCGCGTACGCCTCGGCGGCGACGCCGACGGTTCCCGCGGCCCTGCGCGCACTGGCGGCACGCGGCCGGCACCAGGTGGCGGTGGCGTCGTCCTTCATGGCACCGGGCCGCTTCGCGACCCGGTGCGCGGCCCAGGCCCCCTGGATCGCGTCGGCCCCGCTGGGAGCCCACGAGGCGATGGCGCGCCTGGTCCTGCACCGCTACGACCAGAGCCTGACGGAAACGTCCACGGCAGCCGCCTGACAGGCCACACCGCACCCGCGCCCGCCGGCGGAAGCCGGCCCGGCGCCCGACGGGGCTTACTGTCGACGCATGGAAGGCACCGCACTGCCCACGGCATACGACCCCACGTCAGTCGAGCGCTGGGCGCCCGAACCCGACAAACGCCCGGGCCGCACGGCCTTCCAACGCGACCGCGCCCGCATCCTGCACTCCGCCGCCCTGCGGCGGCTCGCCGGCAAGACGCAGGTGGTGACCCCGGGCACCAGGAGCCAGGTCTGGGACGCCAGCCCCCGCACCCGCCTCACCCACTCCCTCGAATGCGCCCAGGTCGGCCGGGAACTGGGCGCCGCACTCGGCTGTGACCCCGACCTGGTCGAGGCGGCCTGCCTCGCCCACGACCTCGGTCACCCGCCCTTCGGCCACAACGGCGAGACCGCGCTGAACGAGTTCGCCGACGACTGCGGCGGCTTCGAGGGCAACGCCCAGTCCCTCAGGCTCCTCACCCGCATCGAACCCAAACGGTTCACCCCCGAGGGCTCCGTCGGCCTCAACCTGACCCGCGCCACCCTGGACGCGGCCACCAAGTACCCCTGGCAGCGCGGCGCCCACCCCACCGACCCGGCGTCACGGAAGTTCGGCGTGTACGAGGACGACCGCCCGGTGTTCGACTGGGTGAGACGGCACGCCCCCGGCACCCGCACCTGCTTCGAGGCACAGGTCATGGACTGGTCGGACGACGTCGCCTACTCGGTCCACGACGTCGAGGACGGCCTGCACGCCGGCCACGTCGACCCCGGCTGCCTGCGCGCCGAGCCGGAACGGCAGGCGGTGTTCGAGGCCGCCCTCGGCCGGTACGTCCCCGCGGACACCGACCCCGCCGAACTCGCCGCCGCCCTCGACCGCCTCCAGGACGAGGAGTGGTGGCCGCACGGCTACGACGGCACGGCGGTCGCCCAGGCCCGGCTGAAGGACGCCACCAGTCAGCTCATCGGCCGGTTCTGCCTGGCCGCCGAGGCCGCCACCCGCGCCGCGTGGGGCACCGGGCCGCTCACCCGCTACGACGCCGAACTCGTCGTACCCCGGGGGACCCGCATGGAGTGCGCCGTGCTCAAGGCGGTCGCGGACCGGTTCGTGATGCAGCGCGCCGAACAGGAGCGGCTCCGCGCCGACCAGCGGGTCATCGTCGCGGAGCTGGCCGGGGCGCTGACCGCCCGCGCGCCCGAGGGCCTGGACCCCCAGTTCCGGGCGCTGTTCGACGCGGCGGACGACGACAAGGCGCGCAAGCGGGTGATCGTGGACCAGATCGCCTCCCTGACCGACGCCTCGGCGCTCTCCCTGCACGCGAGACTTACGGGGCATATGTGAGAGGAACATGACCCGCCATGGCCTGATCGGGTCACACCCTCTTCCCGCAGCACGCCGCGTGCGGGACGCTCGCATGTGGCGGCACCCTTACGAGGAGGCATCAAGTGGTCGACGCGGATCAGACGTTCGTCATCGTGGGAGGCGGTCTCGCCGGCGCCAAGGCGGCCGAGACGCTCCGGGCGGAGGGCTTCACCGGCCGGGTGATACTGATCTGCGACGAACGCGACCACCCCTACGAGCGCCCGCCGCTGTCCAAGGGCTACCTGCTGGGCAAGGAGGAGCGGGACAGCGTCTTCGTGCACGAGCCCGCCTGGTACGCCCGCAACGACGTCGAGCTGCACCTCGGCCAGACCGTGGACCGGATCGACCGTACGGCGAAGACGGTCCGCTTCGGTGACGACGGCACGATCGTCCGCTACGACAAGCTGCTGCTGGTCACCGGCGCCGAACCGCGCCGCCTGGACATCCCCGGCACCGACCTGGCGGGCGTCCACCACCTGCGCCGCCTCGCGCACGCCGAGCGCCTCAAGGGCGTCCTGCAGCACCTCGGCCGGGACAACGGGCACCTGGTGATCGCCGGCGCCGGCTGGATCGGCCTGGAGATCGCGGCGGCGGCCCGGGGCTACGGCGCGGAGGTCACGGTGATCGAACCGGCGCCGACCCCGCTGCACGGTGTGCTCGGCCCCGAGCTGGGCAACGTCTTCGCCGCGCTGCACCGCGAGCACGGCGTCCGCTTCCGCTTCGGGACGCGGCTCACCGAGATCGTCGGCCAGGACGGCGTGGTCCTCGCGGCCCGCACGGACGACGGCGAGGAGCACCCGGCGCACGCCGTCCTCGCGGCGATCGGCGCGGCACCCCGGATCGCCCTCGCGGAGGCGGCCGGCCTGGAGATCGCCGACCGGGCGCACGGCGGCGGCATCGCCGTCGACGAACGGCTGCGCACGTCCGACCCCGACATCCACGCGGCCGGCGACGTGGCGTCCTTCCCGCTCGCCCTGTTCGGCACCCGGCTGCGCGTCGAGCACTGGGCGAACGCGCTGAACGGCGGCCCGGCGGCGGCACGCGCGATGCTGGGCGAGGAGGCGGTCTACGACCGGGTGCCGTACTTCTTCACCGACCAGTACGACCTGGGCATGGAGTACAGCGGCTGGGCGCCGCCGGGGTCGTACGACGAGGTGGTGATCCGGGGCGACGCGGGGAAGCGGGAGTTCATCGCGTTCTGGGTGAAGGAGGGACGCGTGCTGGCCGGGATGAACGTGAACGTGTGGGATGTCACAGAGCCCATCCAGAAGCTCATCCGTTCCCGGGCCCAGGTGAACGTCGAGGCGCTCTCCGACCCGCACGTCCCCCTCGACAGCCTCACCCCGTGACCTCCGCGGGCGCCGGGACTGTCACCGCGCCCCCGTAGAATTCACGCGTGGCAGGACGGATCAACGACGAGGACGTGAAGGCGGTACGGGACGCGGTCCCGATCGACGCCGTGGTCTCCGAGTACCTCCAGCTGCGCAACGCGGGCGGCGGCAACCTCAAGGGCCTGTGCCCGTTCCACGACGAGAAGTCGCCGTCCTTCCAGGTCAGCCCCAGCAAGGGTCTCTTCCACTGCTTCGGCTGCCAGGAGGGCGGCGACACCATCACCTTCGTGATGAAGGTGGACCACCTCTCCTTCTCGGAGGCGGTGGAGCGGCTGGCCGCGCAGGCCGGCATCACGCTGCGGTACGAGGAGGGCGGGTACAACCCGGCCCACCAGCGCGGTGAGCGCATCCGCCTGGTCGAGGCGCACAAGATCGCCGCCCAGTGGTACGCCGAGCAGCTCGCCACCAGCCCCGAGGCCGAGACCGGCCGGGTCTTCCTCGCCGAGCGCGGCTTCGACCAGGCCGCCGCCGTCCACTTCGGCGTCGGCTACAGCCCCCAGGGCTGGGACCACCTGACCCGCTACCTGCGCGGCAAGGGCTTCACCGACAAGGAGCTGGTCCTCTCCGGCCTCGCCCAGGAGGGCCGCCGGGGACCCATCGACCGGTTCCGGGGCCGGCTGATGTGGCCGATCCGGGACATCGGCGGCGACGTCGTCGGCTTCGGCGCCCGCAAGCTGTACGAGGCCGACAACGGCCCGAAGTACCTCAACACCCCCGACACGCCGATCTACCGCAAGAGCCAGGTGCTGTACGGCATCGACCTGGCGAAGAAGGAGATCGCGAAGAGCAGCCGCGCGGTGGTGGTCGAGGGCTACACCGACGTCATGGCGTGCCACCTCGCCGGTGTGACCACGGCCATCGCGACCTGCGGCACGGCCTTCGGCGGCGACCACATCAAGATCCTGCGCCGGCTGCTGATGGACAACGGCTCGGCCCGGGTGATCTTCACCTTCGACGGTGACGCGGCCGGGCAGAAAGCCGCCCTGCGCGCCTTCGAGGACGACCAGAAGTTCGCCGCCGAGACGTACATCGCCATCGCTCCGGACGGCATGGACCCCTGCGATCTGCGCCTCGCCAAGGGCGACGAGGCCGTGGCGGACCTCGTCGAACCGCGCACGCCCCTCTTCGAGTTCGCGCTCCGCCAGATCGTGAGCCGCTACGACCTCGACACCCCGGCGGGCCGCGCCGCGGCCCTGGACGAGGCCGCGCCGATCGTCGCCCGGATCAAGAACAGCGGCGCCCAGCACGAGGTCGCCGTCGAACTGGCCGGCATGCTCGGCATCCTCGACACCCAGTTCGTGGTCCGCCGGGTGGCCCAGCTGGCCCGCTGGGCGCGCGACGGCAAGGGCCCCCAGCAGCAGGACCGGCGCCGCCCGGCCGACCAGCAGTGGACACAGGCACCCCGCCCGGCCGGCTCGGGGCCTGCCCTGACCCTGCGCAACCCGGTCTTCGCCGCCGAACGCGAACTGCTCAAACTCGCCCTCCAGCGCCCCGAACTGGTCTCCCCGGCCTTCGACGCCTACGGCGTGGACGAGTTCACCGCCCCGCCGTACGCCGCCGTGCGCCAGGCCGTCGCGGAGGCGGGCGGCGCCGAGTACGGCGTGCCCGACCCGCAGGAGTACCTGGTCCGCGTCCGTGAGGCGGCGCCCGACGACACCGTGCGCGCGATGGTCACGGAGCTGGCCGTCGAGCCGATCCTGCGCCGCACGGTGGACGAGACGTACGCCGGCACGGTCCTCGTCCAGATCCGCCGCCGCGCCGTGGAACGCCGCATCCGCGACATCCAGTCCCAGATGACCCGCCTGTCCACCGCCGGCGACCCGGCCCAGCTGGCCGCCGTACAGAACGAACTCTGGATCCTCCAGCAGTACGACCAGGCGCTGCGCGAACGGGGCGCGGAGGCGCTGTGACGCGGGGCCGGCCCTCCGCGGGGTTGCCGGTCGCATAGTCCCACGAGACGAGTAACCGTCCGGTGACGGACCGGACGCAAAAAGTCACCGCACGCCCCTCGTGGCGGGCTTGTGTCGTACTCCACACTGGGGGCGGTGCCCGAGCCTCGGAGCGCACGCTGCCGCACACCTTCAGCAGCGATCATCCTGGAGGTCGCCCCCGTGCAGACCCAGACCCTCACCCAGACCGACAGCAGCACCAGCGCCACCGTCATCGCCGCGGACGACGACCCGGACGCGGAGGCGGACGTCCTCGCGGCCGTGCCCCCGCAGAGCCGTGCCGGCCTGCACCCCGAGGCGGAGCCGCCCGCCGAGGCGCTCGCGGACGAACCCGAGGAGCCCGTCGAGGTCCCCGCCGTCGCCCGGGCCGAATCCGGCGGGCCCTCCGCCGACCTGTTCCGCCAGTACCTGCGCGAGATCGGCCGCATCCCGCTGCTCACCGCCGCCGAGGAGGTGGAACTGGCCCGCCGGGTGGAGGCCGGTCTGTTCGCGGAGGAGAAGCTCGGCACCACCCCCGATCTGGACAGCGAACTCGCGCTGGACCTGGACCGGCTCGTCGTCATGGGCCGCATGGCCAAGCGCCGGCTCATCGAGGCGAACCTGCGGCTCGTCGTCTCCGTGGCCAAGAGGTACGTCGGCCGCGGCCTGACCATGCTCGACCTCGTCCAGGAGGGCAACCTCGGGCTCATCCGGGCCGTGGAGAAGTTCGACTACGCGCGCGGCTACAAGTTCTCCACCTACGCCACCTGGTGGATCCGGCAGGCCATGTCCCGCGCGCTCGCCGACCAGGCCCGCACCATCCGGGTCCCGGTCCACGTCGTGGAGCTGATCAACCGGGTCGTGCGGGTCCAGCGGCGGATGCTCCAGGAGCGCGGCTACGAGCCGACGGCGGAGGAGGTCGGCGCCCATCTGGACCTGCCGCCCGAGCGGATCGGCGAGGTGCTGCGGCTCGCCCAGGAGCCGGTGTCGCTGCACGCCCCGGTCGGCGAGGAGGACGACGTCGCCCTCGGCGACCTCATCGAGGACGGCGACGCGGCGAGCCCCGTCGAGTCCGCCGCCTTCCTGCTGCTGCGCGAGCACCTGGAAGCGGTGCTGTCCACGCTGGGGGAGCGCGAGCGGAAGGTCGTCCAGCTCCGCTACGGCCTGGCCGACGGCCGCCCGCGCACCCTGGAGGAGATAGGCCGCATCTTCGGCGTGACCCGCGAACGGATACGGCAGATCGAGTCCAAGACGCTGAACAAGCTCCGGGACCACGCGTTCGCGGACCAGCTGCGGGGCTACCTGGACTGAGGGGGCCGCCGCCGCGCAGCGGCCCCCCGCGCCTAGTCGACCTCGGCCACCGCCTGCGCGAACTGCGCCTTGTACAGCCGGGCGTAGGCGCCGTCCGCCGCCAACAGCTCCGCGTGCGCGCCCTGTTCGACGATGCACCCGTTCTCCATCACGAGGATGGTGTCCGCGTCCCGGATGGTCGACAGCCGGTGCGCGATCACGAACGACGTACGGCCCGCCGCCAGCTTGGCCATCGCCTTCTGGATCAGCACCTCCGTCCGCGTGTCCACGGAACTCGTCGCCTCGTCCAGCACCAGGATCACCGGGTTGGACAGGAACGCCCGCGCGATGGTGATCAGCTGCTTCTCACCGGCGCTGACGCCCGTGCCCTCGTCGTCGATCACGGTGTCGTAGCCGTCGGGCAGGGTGCGGATGAAGCGGTCCGCGTGGGCCGCCCGGGCCGCCTCCTCGATCTCCCCGCGCGTGACCTCGCGGGAGGCGCCGTAGGCGATGTTCTCCGCGATGGTGCCGCCGAACAGCCAGGTGTCCTGGAGCACCATGCCGATCCCGGCCCGCAGCTCGTCCCGGGTCATGCCGCGGATGTCGACCCCGTCCAGGGTGATCCGGCCGCCGGAGACGTCGTAGAACCGCATCAGCAGGTTGACCAGCGTGGTCTTGCCCGCGCCGGTCGGGCCGACGATCGCCACCGTGTGCCCCGGCTCCACCGTGAGCGACAGGTCCTCGATCAGCGGCTTCTCGGGGTCGTACCGGAACGACACGTGCTCCAGGCGCACCCGCCCGCGCAGCTCCTCGGGCCGCTCGCCGCGCACCGGATCCGCCTCCTGCTCCTCCGCGTCCAGGAGTTCGAAGACCCGCTCGGCCGAGGCGACACCGGACTGCACCAGGTTCGCCATCGACGCGACCTGCGTCAGCGGCATCGAGAACTGCCGCGAGTACTGGATGAAGGCCTGCACATCGCCGATGGACAGGGCGCCGGACGCGACCCGCAGACCGCCGACGACCGCCACCAGCACGTAGTTCAGGTTCGACACGAACATCATCAGCGGCTGCATCACACCGCTGTGGAACTGCGCCTTGAACGCGGCCTGGTACAGCGCCTCGTTCTGCTCGGCGAACTGCCGGGCCGACTCCTCCTGCCGCCCGAACACCTTCACCAGGGTGTGCCCGGTGTACATCTCCTCGATGTGCGCGTTCAGTTGGCCGGTGGAGCGCCACTGCTGCACGAAGTGCGGCTGCGACCGCTTGCCGACCCGGGTGGCGACCACGAACGACAGCGGCACGGTCACCAGCGCCACCAGCGCCAGCAGCCAGGACACCCAGAACATCACCACGAGCACGCCGACGATGGTCAGCACCGAGTTGATCAGCTGGCCCATCGACTGCTGGAGCGTCTGCCCGATGTTGTCGATGTCGTTGGTCGCCCGGGACAGCACCTCACCGCGCTGGCGCTTGTCGAAGTACGACAGCGGCAGCCGCGACAGCTTCGCCTGCACGTCCCTGCGCAGCCGGTACATCGTGCGGTTCACGGCCCGGTTGACCAGCCGCGTCGCGACCGCCATCAGCAGGCCGGCGACCAGGAACACACCGAGCGCGAGCAGCAGGACGTGCCCGACGGCGTCGAAGTCGATGCCCTTTCCGGGCGTGAAGTCGGTGCTCCTGAGCACGTCCGCGATGCGGCCCTGGCCACGCTCGCGCAGGGAGTCGAGGACCTGCTCCTTGGTGGCGCCGGCCGGGAACCGCCGGCCCACGATGCCCGCGAACACCAGGTCGGTGGCCCGGCCGAGGATCTTCGGGCCGATCACGCTCAGGCTCACGCTGATGACCACGCACAGCAGCAGGCCGTAGATCGTGAGGCGTTCCGGTTTGAACTGGGCGACGAGCCGTTTGCCCGACCCCTTGAAGTCCATCGAGCGCTGGTCGGGGCCGCCCCCGGCCATCATGCGTCCCATGGGCCCGGCCATCAGGCGGCCTCCGCTTCCGTCAGCTGGGAGAGCACGATCTCCCGGTAGGTCTCATTGGATGCCATCAGCTCGGCGTGCCGGCCGGAACCGACCACCCGGCCCTCGTCCAGCACGATGATCCGGTCCGCGTCCCGGATGGTCGCCACCCGCTGGGCGACGATCACGACGGTCGCCTCGGCGGTCTCCCGGCCGAGCGCGGCGCGCAGGGCCGCGTCCGTGGCGTAGTCCAGCGCGGAGAAGGAGTCGTCGAAGAGGTAGATCTCCGGGCGCTGCACCAGCGTGCGGGCGATGGCGAGGCGCTGCCGCTGCCCACCGGAGACGTTGGTGCCTCCCTGCGCGATCGGCGCGTCCAGACCGCCCTCCAGCTTCCGCACGAAGTCGGCGGCCTGCGCCACCTCCAGCGCGTGCCACAGCTCCTCGTCGGTGGCGTCCGGGTTGCCGTACCGCAGGTTGGTCGCGACGGTGCCCGCGAACAGGTACGGCTTCTGCGGCACGAGCCCCACCGTCCGGGCGAGCAGGTGCTGCTCGACCTCGCGGACGTCCACGCCGTCCACCAGGACCTCGCCCTCGGTGGCGTCGAACAGCCGGGGTACCAGACCCAGCAGGGTCGACTTGCCGCTGCCGGTGGAGCCGATCACGGCGGTCGTCTGCCCCGGCCGGGCCACCAGGTCGATGGACTTCAGCACCGGCTCCTCGGCACCCGGGTAGCGGAAGCCCGCGCCCCGGATCTCCAGGTGCCCGTGCGCCCGCAGCTCGGTGACCGGGGCCGCCGGCGGTACGACGCTCGAATCGGTCTCCAGGACGTCCTGGATGCGCTCGGCGCACACCTCCGCGCGCGGCACCATCATGAACATGAAGGTGGCCATCATCACGGACATCACGATCTGCATCAGGTAGGCGAGGAACGCGGTGAGGTCACCGATGGCCATCCCGCCGCTGTCGATCCGGTGGGCGCCGAACCACACGACCGCGATGGACGACAGGTTCACCACCGTCATGACGATCGGGAACATCAGGGCCAGCAGCCGGCCGGTGGCCAGCTGCATGTCGGTCAGCTCGCCGTTGGCCTCCCCGAACCGGCCCTGCTCGTACTCGTCCCGGACGAAGGCGCGGATCACCCGGTTGCCGGTGATCTGCTCGCGCAGCACCCGGTTCACCGTGTCCAGCCGGACCTGCATCGCGCGGAACAGCGGACGCAGCCGGCGCACGATGAGCGTCACCGAGATGCCGAGCACCGGCACCACCGCGACCAGTACCCCGGACAGCGGCACGTCCAGACCGAGGGCCAGCACGATGCCGCCCACGCACATGATGGGCGCCGAGACCATCAGGGTGAACGACAGCAGGACCAGCATCTGGACCTGCTGCACGTCGTTCGTCGTACGGGTGATGAGCGAGGGCGCCCCGAAGTGACCCACCTCACGCGCGGAGAACGACTGCACCCGGTCGAAGACGGCACCGCGCACGTCCTTGCCGAGCGCGGAGGCGGTCCGGGCGCCGTAGTACACGGCACCGATGTTGCACACCACCTGCACCAGCGAGATGCCGATCATCAGGGCACCGAAGGACAGGATGTAACCGGTGTCACCCTTCACGACACCGTTGTCGATGATGTCCGCGTTCAGAGTGGGCAGGTAGAGGGTGGCGCAGGTCTGCAGGAACTGCAGCGCCACCAGCAGGGCGATGGGTTTCTTGTAGGGCCTGAGATAGGTCCGCAGAAGTCGTATGAGCACGCTGGGTCTCTCGGAGTCGGCGACAGGGGCTGGTCGGTTGCCCTTGGCCCCTATCGTCGGACACTCCACCGGCGTTACCTCAACCGATTAACGCGCCGCCGGTCCTCAGGGGCGGAACGCCCCCGGATGGGTCTGCTCCCGCACGGCCGTGTACTGCTGACGCACCGCCTGCCCCACGGCCAGCTCCTCGCCGGGCTCCAGCACCTGCGCCGCCGCGCCCTGCCAGGCCGGCGGGGTGCGCGGGTCGAGTGTGCCCTGCGACACGCCGAGCGCCCAGGCCGCCTGCCGGGCCGCGCCGATCGCCGTGTAGTCCGCGGGCTGCGGTACGACGACCTGCGCGCCGAACAGCGACGGCGCCGACGCCTGTACGGCGGGCAGCTCGGCGGCCGGGCCGAGCAGGAAGATCCGGCGCACGTCCACGCCCCGCCCGCGCAGCACGTCCAGCGCGTCGGCCAGCCCGCACAGCATGCCCTCGAACGCGGCCCGCGCCAGGTGCTCCGGCTTCATCGACTCGCGCCGCAGCCCGGCGAGGGTCCCCGCGGTGTGCGGCAGGTTCGGTGTCCGCTCACCCTCCAGGTACGGCAGCAGCACCAGCCCGTGCGCGCCCGGTGTGGACTTCATCGCCAGCTCGGACAGGCTCTCCAGATCCGGCAGGCCGAGCAGTTCGGCGGCGCCGCGCAGGGCGCGTACGGCGTTCAGGGTGGTGACGACCGGAAGGTGCATGCCGGTGGCGTCGGCGAGGGAGGTGATCATCCCGGACTGGTCGGTGAGCGCCTCGGGGTGCACGGCCATCACGGAGCCGGACGCCCCGAGGGACACGACCGCATCCCCCAGCCCGATGCCGAGCCCGAACGCGGCGGCCATGGTCTCCCCGGTGCCGGCGGAGATCAGCAGGCCCTCCGGGGTCGTACCGGCCGCGTCGGACGGGCCGATCACCTCCGGCAGCACCGCCTGGTGACCGAGGGCCAGCTCGACCAGGTCGGGCCGGTAGGCGCCGGTGGCGGCCGACCAGTAGCCGGTGCCGGAGGCCCCGCCGCGGTCGGTGGTCCGCCGCACGGGGCGCCCGAGGAGCTGCCACACCAGCCAGTCGTGGGCCTGGAGCAGGACGGCCGTGCGCAGCGCGTTCTCGGGCTCGTTCTTCGCGAGCCAGCGCAGCTTGGTGACCGGCTGGGCCGCCTGCGGGACGGATCCGACCGCCTGCGCCCAGGCCTCCCGGCCGCCGAGCGCGTCCACGAGGTCGGCGGCCGCGACCTGGGCGCGCTTGTCGCCGCCGACCATCGCGGGACGCACGGTGTTGCCCTGGGCGTCCAGCGGGACCACCGCGTTCTGCTGGGACGACACGCCGATGGCCTGCACGCCCTCCAGCAACCCGCCGCCGGCCGCCTCACCGAGTGAGAGCAGCCAGACCTGCGGGTCGACGTCGCTGGGCCGGCCCTCGACCGGGTGCGGGGCGTACCCCTGCCGTAGTACGGCACCGGTGTCCGTGTCGCAGACCACGATGCGTGTGAAGTCCGGTGAGCTGTCCAAGCCGGCGACTATCCCCATGCGGAGAATTTTGCCGCATTCCCGGGAGTGACCCTCACGTGTCGCTCGTGCCCCAGTCGTCCTCGGTCCTGCCGTCGCTGTTGCGGTCGCGCAGGGAGCGCACCGGGTGGGCCACCGACTCCGGGACCCGGTCGCCGACCTTGTCGCTGACCGTGTGCAGGGCCTTGCCCGCGTAGACGCGGCCCTGCTGGGCTGCCGTCTCGGCGGTGTTGCGCACCGCGGGGTTCTGCGCGATCCGGCGGGCCGACTTCTTCAGCTGCTCGTAGCGCTCGCGACCGGCCCTCGTGCCGAGTACGTAACCGAGAGCCAGTCCGGCGAGGAACGTGAGCCGGTAGCGCATGGCTGCCACCCTTCCCGTGCGTAGGTTTCTGGTACCGCGCTGGCGTCGGGGATACCGATTGGCGGAGCACCCCCCTGCTTGCGCTAATGTATGTGTCGCAGCGAGCGCCCGCCCCCTGGCGAATACCCAGGGAGGTACGTTCGATGCAACGAGGCGATCCTCCGTAGCTCAATTGGCAGAGCAGCCGGCTGTTAACCGGCAGGTTACTGGTTCGAGTCCAGTCGGGGGAGCTTCGGTCCTCCGTAGCTCAATTGGCAGAGCAGCCGGCTGTTAACCGGCAGGTTACTGGTTCGAGTCCAGTCGGGGGAGCGCTGAACGAGGACCCCTCCGGGGTCCTTTTTCATGTCCTCGGGAACCGCCGCGGCCTGGGGCGCTGTCCTCACGGTCATGAGCAGCGCGGTAGCCGACCAGCCGAGGCAGGAGATCGTATGAGCGGCTATGCTGCGGCAGACGGCGCGCACACTTGTACGCGACACGCCGCTATGGGGCGGTAGCTCAGCCGGTTAGAGCAGCGGACTCATAATCCGTCGGCCGTGGGTTCGAGTCCCACCCGCCCCACCAGTAACGTTACCGTGACCTGCGGAAACGTCTCTTCAGTGCCTCTGAGCCGCCTGCACGGCCCCAACGGAGAGAATCCGCTGCTCGCAAGTGTTGTCTGAGGTTCGCTGCGGGCGTCCGGATGCCCCTTATGAGGACGATGACCGCTACCGAAGCATCACGGAACTTCGCCTCCGTGCTGGACAGCGTGGAACGCGGCGAAACCATCGTGATCACCCGCGGGGGCAAACGCCTGGCCGTGCTCGGTCCGGCGCCCAAAGCCACGGGCCGTGCGGTGAAGGATGCTCTCCTGCCCTACGTCGACACCCTCGACGACGCCTTCGAGGGCGATGTGATGGCCACTCGTGATCTGCCGACCCTGGACGATCCGTGGAACGACTGATCCTGGACACTGGCGTATTGATCGCGGTCGAGCGCCGGAAAGTCGTCCTCGACCATGTACTCGCAGACGATGACGACCCGGTGATCGCCGCCATCACGGCCGCGGAGTGCTCCAGGGCGTCCAACTGGCCGCCGACACCAACCGGCTTGCCCGCCAGTCATTCGTCGACGCCATCCTCGCCACGGTTCCGGTCGAGGAGTACACAGTGGACATCGCGCGGGCTCATGCGCGACTGCTCGCCCACGTCCGCAGGGCTGGCCAGCCCAGAGGAGCCCGCGATCTGATCATCGCGGCAACCGCCCTGACAACCGCACGCACAGTAGTCACCTACGACAAGCGAGCGCGCTTCGACGACCTTCCCGGTGTTCATGTACGCAGGTTGTGACACGACCTGGCCCGCCGCTTCGGCCTCCGTCCGTATCACCCCATGAAGTGAGACAGCGTGAATGCACGCAGCTCGTGCAGCAGCTGGTGGTCGAGATCCGGCGCAAGCTCCCGACGCACTCGCCTCTGAGGACGGCGGCCACCCGGCGTTCACCATCCCCTTGCTCGGGGCCGCCCATCATCGCTGATGCACCGTAAGTCGCCCTGCTCGGTGGGGTGCTCAGCCGTCGCGTGGGGCCGCACGTGTGGGCTGCCGGGTTACTCGGGTCTCCGAGAGCTGCCGATCCGCGGTTGAATGCCGGTGTGGCACGGAAAGTGGTGGGATTCGGCGAGGACGATCTGAGGGTGCTGGCCGGGGCTAGGTCCTTCGAGCGGGGGCTGGGGTATCTGGACGCGGTGAGTGGTCTGGATGTGGGGGAGGGCTCGGTCACCGCCGTGGTGCACGGTACGGATGTCTACGAGGTGGAGCTCACCCTCGGCGGGGGTGACGGGGTCTCGGGATGGTGCGATTGCCCGTACGGGCAGGAGGGCAACTTCTGCAAGCACTGTGTGGCGGTCGGGTTGACCGTGTTGCGGCGCGCGAAGACGATTCCGCAGCAGCGGGCCGCGGCGCGGGCACGGTCTTCCGGCTTGGAAGCGTGGCTTTCAGGGCTGTCACGCGACCAACTCCTGGTGCTTGTGCGGGAGCAGATCGCTGAGGACCGGGAACTGCGCCGCCGTTTGGAGCTGCGGGCAGCCGCTGCTTGCGCTGACCTCGGTACGGTTCGGGATCGGATCATCGCGCTGATCGATCCGCGGCCGTTCGCCCGGTACGGGTACATCGAGTACGCGGATGCCTCCGGGTATGGACGACAGGTCGCCGAGGCGGCTAGTGCCCTGCGCGCCTTGACCGCCGATGGGGAGGCCGCGCAGGCGGTCGCTCTGGCCGAGGAGGCGCTCCGGGTGCTGGGAGAGACTTACGAAAAAATCGACGACTCGGACGGCGTGGTCGGGGAGGCCGCCACCGCAGTGGCGGAGGTCCATCTGGAGGCCTGCGGGGTCGCACGCCCCGATCCGGAGCGGCTGGCGGAGTGGCTGGTAGGCCGTCTGCTCGCCGACGACAGCGATGTGACGGATCCGGATCCGCTCGACTATGCCGACGTGCTGGGGCCGAGCGGACTGGCCCGCATTCGGCAGTTGGCGGCTGAGGCACTCAGGCGCAGGCCGTCCGGCTGGGCGGAGCGGTTCCTGATGGAGCGCCTGGTCAAGGCGGAGGGCGACATCGACGCACTGGTCGCCCTGTATGCGCAGGACCTCGATCCGTCCGGTGCCACCCATCTGCTCATCGCCGAGGAACTGGAAACGGCGGGCCGTACGGAAGAGGCACTCGCCTGGGCCGAGCGGGGACTGCGGGACTGTGCCGCCGAGACGAACATCGACAGCCGTCTGGTCGAGCATGTATGCGTCCGGTACGCGAAGACGGGGCGGGCGGCGGACGCGTTCGCGGTGCGCCGGGACCGGTTCCTTGTCGAGCGGTCCCTCGCCGCCTACCGGCATCTGCGCTCCGCCGCCTGGGCGGCAGACTGCTGGGAGGTTGAGCGCGCGGCGGCGCTGGCCATCTTGAGGGACGACGCTCGTCGTGAGTGCGGCGGCCGGTACGGCGGGCCCGTGCTGATCGACGTGCTGCTCGACGACGGCGACCTGGACGCCGCCTGGCGCGAGGCGGCCGACCGCGCGGACGACCGGCAGTGGGAGCGACTCGCCGACCTGTCGCGCGAGACGCGTCCGGCCGAGGCGCTCGGCGTGTACCTGCGGCTGGTCGAGCGGTCGAAGGAGCCGACCGGGGACCGTGCCTATGAGCACCTGACCGGGTTGCTCCTGGCAGCCCGTGACTGCCATCGCGCGCTCGGGACCGAGGACGCGTTCACCGGGTATCTCGCCGGCCTGAGGGCGGAACTCAAACGCCGACGCAAGCTGATGAGCATCCTTGACCGGCACGGGCTGTGAAAGGGTCCCGGCAGGGGGCTCATCGGCGATGGGAGAACGACGGGGACAGAGGCCGGCTCTCCCCGTCGGAAGGCAATTCCGCTTCCGGAGGGTGGTAAAAGGGGGCCACCCCATTACTCGACCTGGGTTGATGCCGCCCGACGTTCCCCAGTCGCCCTCACGGGAGGGCTCTGCGGACTGCCAGGGGACACGCAGGGGACGGAAGGACGCGGAAGGATCAGGAAGGCCGGCACAGAGTCAGAACGGAACAGTGCCTCTGGCTGCTGTCATAGGAAAGACGAGGCAGGAGCCGGGACTGATCCGAAGATCGCCGAAGGACTCATAATCCGTCGGTCGTGGGTTCGAGTCCCACCCGCCCCACCGAGGCGCTTCGGCGCAGGAACGTTTTCAGTCAGGACGGGAGCGGCCTCGGCCGGCGGATCGCCAACCCAGGCCGCATGGAGCCGGTTCAGGCAGTGGCTCGCACGAAGCGTGCCGGTGCGGCCCGCTTCCACACGCTGCCCGGGGCCAGACGCCGGCGCACGAGAGGGACGAGGCGGGACGGGTCGCTGAACCAGGCGGCGCCGAAGACGCGGTACACGGCGTAGTACCGGGCCTGGCCGGCGGCCGGCTGCGGCATCCGGGGCGACAGGTCGATCCAGGCAGCCGCGGCCCGGGAGGCCGACGATCTGGGCGGCGGCCCCGTCAACGAGTCCCGCCGGGCCGGAACTCAGGCACGGCCGGTCGTCCCGTGCAACTGGAGTGCGGCCAGTTGCGAGAGTTACCAGGGTGATTAGGGTGGAAAGTGACCTGAAGTGACCTATAAATCAAAGGGGGCAGGTCATGCGTGCCAGCCACTGCAAGCGATCCGCCGTCCTGGGCACCGCCGTCATCGCCGCCACCCTCGCCCTGAGCCCTGTCGGCATCCAGCAGGCGTTCGCGGCGTCGCCGAACGCGACGCACGCCGGCGCCACCGCCACGGTCGAGCGCGACAACAGCTACCGCCAGGGGTACAAATCCGGGTTCCGCGCCGGGTGGTCCGACGCCAAGGACGACTGCCGGAAGAGCGGCGGCAACAACAACTTCGCCCGGAACAACGGCTCCTTCGCGCGTGGTTACGCCGACGGCTACTCCGACGGGTACGCGCGGGCCGAGGACAGGTACTGCTGAGCCGGGAGGACCCGCCGAGCTGAAAGGCCGTCAACCGGCGACGCTCTCGCCCCGGGCCGGCCACCGTCAACCACCGCGCCGGCGAGAAGACTTGAGGCGGTCCAGGCTTGAACCGGTCACGTCCTGGGCACGGACCTCCTACCGGCGTGCAGCCGGGCGGTGTCGGCAGCAGGAGGGCGTCATGGACCGTCGGATCCGGGTACGTGTCAGCCGGCGGCCCGCCGCGCCGCGCGGGCAGGAGATCGACCGCAGGACGCCCTCGGGGCGCATCCTCCCGTACTGACCGCCGTACCGCCCCGGCCGTCGGCGCCACCCGCACGCGTGCGCGTGCCCACGGGCGACCGCCGGGGCCGTACGGGCGGGAAAGCCCGTCGTCCCGTTCCGCCGAGGGCCGCGCACACCTCGCCCGCCCCTCCCGTGCGCGGACCTGCACCCCGTCCAGGGCAGCCGAGGCGCATACTGGGCAGTCATGGAACCGTGCGGCTGGGAGACGGTGTGAACGCAGCTGAACCGGCGCGGCCCCGGCGGGCCGTCGTGCCGAGGCCGGCGCCCGCGGCGCCGCGGCTCGACGTGTCACCGTTGACCGGGCGGAGCGGATTCCGGGCGGCGGGGGAGGTGAGCCTGCCCACGCGCGGCATCTGGGAGCGCGCGCTGGAGCGGGCCGTTCGCGAGGGCGAGGACGTGTATTACTTGGAGCTTTCCGCGCTGACCTTCGTCGACGCCGCGGGCGCCGGCGCACTCGCGGCCGCCGCCCGCGGCCTCGGCGGGCACCGGCGTCTGGTGCTGGACCGGCCCCCGGACGCCCTGCCACGGATACTGGACCTGCTGTGGCCCGGTCTGCCGGGGATCGAGGTGCGGACGTCATGACCGCCACGACCGAACCCGTGGACCCCTTCGTGCACCCCGCGTTCTTCTACGCCGACGCGGGGGAGTACGTCGCCGGCACCGTGCCGTTCGTCCGGGCCGCGCTGACGGCCGGCGAGCCCGTCGCGGTCGCCGTCCCCGGCGAGAACCTACGGCTGATCAAGGACGAGCTGGGCGCCGACGGCGCCGCCGTGCGCTTCCTGGACATGCGCGAGGCCGGACGCAACCCCGGCCGGATCATCCCCGGTGTGCTGCGCGCCTTCGCCGACGCCCAGCAGCCCGGCCGCCGGGTCCACATCATCGGCGAGCCGGTCTGGGCGGACCGCAGCCCGGCCGAGTACCCGGCCTGCGCCCAGCACGAGGCGCTCATCAACGCCGCCTTCCAGGGCCGCGAGGTCACCATCCTGTGCCCGTACGACACCGCCCGTCTGGACGAGCGGGCGCTCGCCGACGCGCACGCCACCCACCCCGTCGTCATCCCGGAAGGCTCCGGCACAGAGAAGACCAGCGCGGCCTACGACCCCGACGGCGTGGTCTCCCGGTACAACGAGCCGCTGCCCCCCGCCCCCGGCGCCGGCCCCGGCGTGCTGCGCCTCTCCTTCGACGAGGCCTCCCTGTCCGCCGTACGGCACCTGGCCACCGACCACGGCGCCCGGCTGGGCCTGACCGGCCTGGGCCTGGAGAACGTGGCGCTGATCACCGCCGAGCTGACCACGAACAGCGTCGTTCACGGCGGCGGCACCGGCGTCCTCACCGTGTGGCCGGAGGACGGGTACGTGCTGTGCGAGGTCCGCGACCGGGGCCGCCTCGCCGACCCGCTGGCCGGCCGCCGCCCCGCCACCCGCGACCAGCGGGGCGGACGCGGACTGCTGCTGGTCAACCTGGTGGCGGACCTGGTCCGCACGCACACCGGCCCGGAGGGCACGGCGATCCGCGCCTACCTGCCCCGCTGACCGCACGCCCCGGGCGGGCTCAGGCGGCGAGCGGGTCCAGGACCAGCGGTTCGATCCGGCCCTCCAGCATGGCGCCCAGGCCCTGCGCCGCGCACACGTCGGGCCGCTCGGCGATGTGCACCGGCATCCCGGTGGCCCGGCGCAGCATCTGGTCGAACCCGGGCAGCAGCGCCGAGCCGCCGACCATCACGATCCCGCGGTCGGCGAGGTCGGCCACCAGGTCCGGCGGGCACTCGCGCAGCACCTTGCCGATGGCGTCCAGGACGGCCGTCAGCGGCGTCTGGATCGCGTCGCGCACGGCGGCGGTGTCCACCCGCACACTGCGCGCCAGCCCCGTCGCCACGTCCCGGCCGTGGATCTCGGTCGACGCCGGACCGTGCGGGGTCAGCCCGTTGCCCGACAGGGCCAGTTGCAGCGGCCGCACCGCCTGGCTGGGCAGCATCAGCGCGTGCGCGTGCCGCAGGTGCTGCACGATCGCGTGGTCCACGGCCTCGCCACCCACCGGGATCCGCTCGGCGGTGACGATGGAGCCCAGCGAGAGCACCGCGACCTGGGTCGCCGCCGCCCCGCACACCATCACCATGGTGGCCTCGGGCCGCTCCACCGGCAGCCCGCACCCCACCGCGGCGGCGATCAGCGTGTCGACCAGCTCCACCCGCCTGGCCCCCAGCCCGACCAGCGTCTCCGTCGTGGCGCGCTGGGCCAGCGGATCGGCGTCGTACGGGGCGCAGGCCGCCGCCCGCAGCCGGGGCTTGCGGCGCAGCGCCCGGCGCATCTTGTCGCCGAGCAGGTGCCGCAGCATCCGCTGGGCCATCTCGATGTCCACCACCGTGCCCCCGGCGATGGGCCGTACGACCCTGATGTAGTCCGGGGTGCGCCCCGTCATCCTCTCCGCGAACTCGCCCACGGCGATCAGCGCGCCGGTGCGGGTGTTCACGGCGGCGACCGAGGGCTGGTCCACGACCAGACCGGAGCCCTTCACATACACCCGGGTGCGGGCCGCCCCGAGGTCGACGGCGAAGTGACAGCGGCGCAGCCGCTCCAGGTCGACGGTCACGGCGGATCCTCCCGAGTGCGCGGGCCTTGAGGTCCCCGCCTGTCCGGCGGGCTCACTGGAATCCTGCGCGGCCCCGGGAGCGGGCGCCTTTCCTGGGCCGCCGGGCGGGGTGCCGCCGAACGGGTGTCTTTCCCGGCCGCTGCGGAGTGTCGGCGTGTCAGCGGGCGCGGAGGGCCTCCTCCAGCGGTTCGAGGGAGGAGACCGTGACCTCGCTGCCGCCCTCGCGCAGGAGGCGCCGGCCGGCGGCGGTGGGCGCGTAGCCGACGAAGCGGAGGCCGAGCTGCTGGGCGGCGGTGAGCTCGGCGACCGAGGAGCTGATCAGCACACAGGAGCGGGCCGGCGTGCCGACGGCGCCCAGGGCGCGCAGCAGACAGTCCGGGTGCGGCGTGAGCAGGCTGAGGTCGGCGCGGCGGCCGTGGACGCCCGCGAGGGGCAGCCGGTGGGGCTCCAGACAGCGGTGGACGGCCTGGGTGGACACGTCCGTCACCACGCAGACCCGGCGGCCGGAGCGGTGCAGGGCACGGACGAGTGCGAGGGAGCGGTGGGTCGTGGGCGCGTCCGGCACGGCCCGCAGCTCCAGCTCGTCGAGCCGCGCCCGCAGCAGCGGGCCGAGCCCGTCGTGGGCGTAGGCGCGCAGCAGGTCCAGCGGGTGCGTGAACGCCTCCCGGCCCAGGGCACCCGCGACGGGCAGCGGCCGGCCCGTGGGCGCGTCCGGCGGATCGCGGTGGTCGGCGACGACGGACAGCAGGTCGAGGACGGCCTCCCGGGCCGTCTGCCCCGGGAACAGCCGGGCGAGGGGCCCGTCGAAGCCGACCAGCACCGTCCCGGCGCCCGAGAGCAGCGCCGCCAGCCGCCGCCGGGACGGGACCGGTGGCTCCGCCGCCGGCGCGGGCGCCCACTCGGGGACCAGCTGCACGGCGTACGACACCGCCAGCCCCGGTACCGGCCAGTCGTCCACCCCGGCGTTCACCGCCCGCTGGGCCGCGCCCGCCCGGCGCGGCGGGTAGCGGCGCGTGACGGGGGCCGCCGCGCCGCGCAGGTGCTCCAGCAGGATGCCGGAGACACCGGTGGCCTCGGCGCGGACGAACGCCACCGGGTCGTCGACCCGCCAGGACAGTTTCACCGCGGCGGTGAACGCGCCCTTGCCGGAACTCGGCAGGGACACGATCTCCCGGGTCTCGTGCGGGGTGAGGTCGACCGTGTAGTACGTCTCCGGGCGGGGCGGACGCGTGCCGTAGGGGCGGATCGGGTCGAGCAGCGCCAGCGGGCCGCCGGGCCGGGTGTGGACGACGGCCGTGCGGCCCGGCGTGGGGACGCCCAGCTCGCGCAGGTCGGCCGTGATGAACGGGCCCCGCACCAGATCCCGCTCCCCGGGCTCGGCGGACCCCGGCCCGAGCGGGCAGTACCAGGCGGCCGGCGGGCTGTCCGGGGCGCTGTCGCGAAACAGCGGCCGGAACCGCTGCGAGCGCCGTGCGGCGGAGCTGGCGGCGAAGTCGTCGTACAGGGCGGGCGGTACGACGACCACCACGTCCGCGGCTTCCTCCGGCGGCCGGACGGGCGGCCGGCCGAACGTCACCCGCAGCCGCGGCGGGTCGGCCAGCCGGGCGAGCGCCTGGGGGAGTTCGCGCAGCACGGCGACGAGGACCGGCAGGAGGTAGGCGCCGGGCGCGGTGCGCACCAGGTAGCCGTCCGGGCGGACCTCCGCCTCGTACCGCCGGGGGCCGAGGGAGCCGCGGGCGAGGATCTCGTGCACGGTGGCTTCGAGCGTGATGCGGGCTTCCGGGCGGCCGGTGAGCCCGTCGGCGGTGAAGTGGATCTCTCCCCGGCCGGCGGCCGCTGCGACCGGCTCGCTCCGCGGCCCCCGGCCCAGCCGCAGCAGCCGCTCGGCGCCGCGCCGCTGCTCCTCCGGGCTGCCGGAGAGGAGCGCGGCGACGGCCGGGGCCAGCTCCGTCCCGAGCGCGCCGGAGGCGTCGGGGTACAGGGCGCGCGCGATGCCCCCGAGCGCCCGGAGCGCCTCCTGCCGGTCCCCGTGGGCCAGCGGCGCGGAGTCCAGGCAGGTCAGCACCGGCCCGCCGGTGGTGAGCACGACGGAGCGGGGGGTCAGCACGCCGCGCGGCCCGTCCTGCGCGTGCAGGGCGAGGACCGCCTCGGCCAGCGGCGGGAGCAGCGCGCGGACCTCTTCGGCGGACAGGCCGTCCGGGGCGTCCCGGAGGCGCCGGCGCAGGGTCGGGCCGGCGACGGACTCGCGGACCAGGTACGGGGTTCCACCGGCGACGCCGTGGTCCCGCACCGGTGCGATCCCCGGGTGGCGCACCTCGCCGAGGCGCCGGCCGAGGTCCAGGAAGGCGGCGGGGGAGGGGCCCGGCGGATACCGGCGCAGCACGACGAGGGCGTCACCGTCCCGGGTGTCCCGCGCGAACCAGCCCGTGCCGCCCGTGTCCTCGGCCCGCCGCAGCAGCCGGTACCGCCCCGCGAACAGCTCCCCGGCGCCGTCCGCGGTCAGCCGCCGGACGCTGTCCTCGCTGACCGTGGCGAACGGATCGCCCTCCGCGGCCGTCCCCGCGCCCGGCGCGGCCGGGACCGACGCCCGGAACTCGCCCGGAGCCCGGCCCGCCCTGCGGTCGATGAACTCGCCCACGCTGCGCAGGAGTCCGGTGGTGCGGTGGCGGTCGGTGCGGGGCAGGCCGAGCAGCAGCAGCTCGCGTACGCCGTCCCGGAAGGCGTAGGAGCCGGGCGGGCCGTCCGGGACGGTGGTGAGCATCCCGCTGACGATCACCTCGGCCAGGTGCCGGGGGCGCGGATCGGGTTCGACGGCGGCCTGGACCAGGCGCATCACCGGCAGGTCGGGGCGGCCCACCGCGAGATGGCCGGCCAGCCGGACCGCCTCCGGGGAGGCGGTCGCCCGGAACCGCAGGACCAGTTCCTCGGCGGACAGCAGCCCGACGTCCGTACGGTCCTCGGCGTCCGCCGGCAGCGGGCGCCCCAACCGGGCGGCGGCGCCCGGGAATCCCCCGCCACCCGGGGCCGCGAGCAGCCCGGCCCAGTGCGCGAGCCACCGCGGCTCCGGCTCCAGCACGGGGAGCGGGACCGCGCCGCCGGACACGGCGGGCTCGGGCGGCTCGTACGGGGTGAACGCGAGCGTCGCCGTGGGGGCGGCGGGGTGCGGGGCCGACAGGGTGCCCGGGACGGTGGGCAGGGCGGTGTCCCGCCACAGGTGTTCCGGGAGCGGTTGGACGACGGCCAGGGGCGTCCGGCGCGCCCAGCGGTGCAGGGTGGCGAACCAGCGGGTGCCGGCGGGTCCCTCCCGCCACTGCGGGCCCATGCAGTCGCTGATCAGGAGGGTGACCGTACGGCTGTCGGCGGGGGCGTGCGGGCCGGGGCCGTGCACGGTGCCGTCGGCGGCGGCGCGGTGCAGGGCGACCGTGCGGAAGGCGCCGGACTGGGCGAGGACCGTGTGCAGTTCGCGGATCAGGGGCCGCCAGACCGGCATGGTGGGGCCGGTGTCGTGGACCAGGTCCAGGCGCAGCCAGCGTTCCCGTGCGGGGCGCAGCACCGGCAGCCACCACGCGGGGTCGGCGCCGAGGCGGGCGATGCGGTCGGCGGTCGCCGGCTCGTCCAGCTCCCGGCCCACGGGTGCCTTCACCCGGCGTCCCAGGGGGCGCAGCGCGCGTTGCAGCGCGAGCGGGTGGCGCAGCATCGGGGGCGCCGGGGCCAGGAGCGGGGTGTGGGACCGCTCCGCCGCCGGGGCGGGGCGGCGGGCGGGCAGGTGCAGGGGGACGCGGGAGGGCGGCTCGGCGGCGGGCTCCGGTTTGCCTGCCGGCTCCCCCGGCGGAGGGGGCGGGGCGGGGGCCGGGGGTGGGGCTTCCCGCTCCGGGGCCCCGGGCCCGGCGGGGGCGTCGTCGCCGGTGCCGGGTGTCATCCGCCGGGCCAGCCAGAGCAGTTCGGCCAGTTCCAGCGGGGTCGGGCGCACCCCGTGGGACGCCTCGGCCAGGATGTCGGCCAGGCGGACGAAGGGGTCCGTGGGACCGGGGCGTTCAGCGGCCCGGGAGGATGCGGAAGCCATCAGGGGCCGTCAGAAGACGTCGGACGGCGCGGTCTGCCCCAGGTACGGCATCAGCTGTTCGGCGAGCCGGTCGAGGGAATCGGCGTCCAGGTCGGCGGAGCGGGCCAGGTAGATCGCGTTGAGGAGCTGGTCCGTGGCCAGGTCGCCGGTGCCCGCGCGGGACAGGAACCGGTCGATCAGGGTGCGCGCGTGGGCGTCGGGTTCGCCCAGGTGGGCGCGGACGATCTCGGCGAGCCGGCGGTCGTCGGGCTGCCGCAGACGCAGGGTGACGCAGCGGCGCAGGAAGGCGGGCGGGAACTCGCGCTCGCCGTTGCTGGTGAGGACGACGAAGGGGAAGGCCCGGCAGCGGACCCGCCCGCGTGCCACCGGGACCCGCTCGTCGGTGCCGTCGGCCAGCACCTCGGCGACGCCGTCCGGCGCGTGCCGCGCGGCACGCACCAGCTCGGGGATCTCGTACTGGCCCTCCTCCAGCACGTTCAGCAGGTCGTTGGGCAGGTCGAGGTCGCTCTTGTCGATCTCGTCGATGAGCAGCGCGCGGGGCCGGGCGTACGGCAGGAGGGCGGTGCCGAGCGGCCCCAGGCGCAGATGGTCCTCGATGCCCGACCGGTTGTCCGCGCCCTCGGCCCCGCCCTGCCGGGCGGCCTCCTGCCGGGCCGCGTACAGCCGCGAGAGCGGGTCGTACTGGTAGAGGCCGTCGTGGAGCGTGCTGCGGCTGGTGATGTTCCAGCGCAGCACCGGGCCGAGCCGCAGCTCACGGGCGACCGCGTACGCGAGCGAGGACTTGCCGGTGCCGGGCGGGCCGGTGACCAGCAGCGGGCGGCGCAGATACAGGGCCGCGTTGACCAGCTGGACCGTCTCCGCGGTGGCCTGGTACGTCTCGGCGCGGTGCGTGCGGTCGGGGGAGACGGCGGAGGCGTCTGCGGACGCGTCCGGCGACGGGAGCGCCGGCCCGCCGTCGAAGTCCCGCCAGGGCGGCGGCGGGGGCAGCTCGGTGATGCCGTCGTGCGGCGCGTTCGTACCGGTGTAGACGGGCCACAGGGGCATGGGCTCTTCTTCTCCGTGGGGGGTGGTCCGGTCGGGCGGTGGGTCAGTCGACGGGCGAGTGCAGGCTCGCGGTGGTCCCGGGGAAGCAGCGCGGGTCGTCCCAGAGCAGCTGGAGGTCTCTCGCCCAGTGCAGCTCCGGCTCGTCGGCGGCGTCCGCGGTCAGCCGCAACGACAGCACGTGGCGCGGGAGTTCGGCGGGCGGCACCCCGGCGACCGAGGCGGCGAGCCGGTCGAGGAAGGCGGTGCCGGGGCAGGGCGCAGCCGCGGGGGCGGTGTCCGCGCGGGGTGGATCCGCGACGCCGGGGCCCGGGGAAGCGGCGGACCCGGCGCGGGGGCAGGGCGCGTCCTCGTGGGCGGCGCAGGGGGAGCCGGTGCGCGGCCACAGCAGGATCGGGACGGGCACGGTGAGACCGACCTCGAAGTGCTGCCGTGCCGCCGCGGGCGGGGCCGCGTAACCCGCCACCCCGGCGTCGCCGTCCCAGAGCCGTTTGCGCAGGCCCGGCGGCCGCTCCCGGGTGCCGCACTCGACCCGGTGCACCTCGACCCCGCCGCCGGAGTCCAGCTTCTGCCACTTCTTGCGCAGCTGGTGGCGCAGCCGGCCGCTGTGGTGGCGCGCCCGGTCGGTCACCACGAGGGGGTAGGCGCAGCCGAGCGGCGTGCTGTCGTCCGCGCCGCACTCCCAGTGCGCCACCGCCTCGTTGAGCCACTCGCGCGGCAGGACGAACGTCACCAGCTCGTCCGCGTCGGGGGCGAGGTGGGCGACGGCCTCGTCGATGCGGCTCTGGACGTAGGCCCGCACCCCGGTGCGCGGCAGCCTGCGGGCGCCCACCGGCCGGCGCCGCCCGTCGCGGTACGCGGACACCTCCACGGTCACCTGGTCGGGACCGGCGCCGCTGTGGTCGATCTCCACGACGACCGGGGACCAGGCGGGAGCCGCCGGCGTGCCGGCCGGGGCCGGGGCGTCCGGGGCCGGGGCCGCCGGGGTCCGTAACGCCGTCTCCGCGTCCAGCAGTTCCAGCAGCCGGTCGGCGAACCTGCCCACCGCCCGCGGATCGGGGACCTCCCACTGCACGTAGGCGGCGGCGGCCCACAGCGAGGGGAAGCCGCCCGGGGGCAGCGGCGGCCCGAAGGCGCCCACCGCGTCCACGTACAGCCGGTTCGGGTCGCCCACCCGGCCGGCGGCGGCCACGGCCCGGCGCAGCAGGGCGTACAGCCGCCCGCGGGCGTCGTCCGAGCCGGGCGCGGGCACCAGTTCGCCGAGCTCGGGCCAGTACCGGGCCAGCACGTCCGGTGTCAGCATCCGGCCCTTGCGCACGTCCGGCGACGACCCCACGGCCGCGGTGACCATCCCCGCCACCCTGCCGTCCGGGAGCGTCGCCGCCGCCCCGCTGAACCCGTCCACGAGCGGCTGCCCGTGCCCCTGCCACGCCACCAGCTCCAGCCACTCCCCGGCGATCAACTGGCCGGAGACGGCCTGGCACTCGGCGAGCGTGCCCTCGTCGTAGCCCTCGGGGAAGCCGTACGCGACCAGCCGCGGGTACGGCTCGGTGTACGCGGCGTCGGGCGGGGCGAAGCCGGCCGGGGCGAGCGGGACGTCACGGTCCAGTTCGAGCACGGCGACATCGCCGGGGTCGGTGACCCCGCCCGCCCAGCCGCCGTGGGCGACGACCGAGGCGGACAGCACGCCCAGCTCCCTGGCGTGCGGGAAGGTGACGGTCACCGCCGCCGCCTCGCTCCGCCTGACGACGTGGGCGCAGGTGAGCAGCCGGCGGCCGGTGACCAGGAAGCCCGCCCCGACCGCGTCGCCGCAGGCGATCCGGGCCTGCCAGGCAGCAGCGCGCATCACCGGTCGGCGGACTCCGGGCCGGGCACGGTCCGGTCGGGTGTGGCCTGGCCGGGCAGGGCCGGCGGTGACGCGTGCTGCGCGGACGCGGCCCGCGCGGGCGGGTTCTGTGCCGCGGCGGCCTGGTCCGGCACCTGCCCGGGGGACCAGCTGAGCTTGACGACGAGATGGCCCTCCGCCGACCCCTTCGCGATGACGGCCCCGGCCTCGGCGGACAGCCGCACACCGAACTCGATCTCCACCGCGTCCGGGCACAGGCTGCCGTCCCGGAAGACCCGCAGCGCGGACGCGGCGGCCGCCCGTACGCCGTCGAGCGCTCCCTCGAAGGTGCGCGCGGCCTGCGCCGGTCCGTCGCCGCGCGAGACGAGGCGGGCTCCCGACCGGGTGCCCGCGGCACCCTCCACCACGACGAGCGCGCCGTCCTCGGTCCTGAACTCCACCAATTCGTCCACGGTGACGCTCGCTCCCCCGTCGTACCCGACCAGTGACCACCCCATGTTACGGACGGTGCAGCGGGAGTCACACACACGGCGCCGATGGGCGTGACGTGTTCCGGGGCTGGCGAGAACCCGCCAGGGCGCCTTTCCGTCAGTACCGGCCAACTCCCTTACGGCAACCGGCACATCACACTCGTCCCAGCACGCGACGCACTCGGCACACACGAGAAGAGGCGTGGATGAGGACAGGACCAGTCAGACGCGGGGCCGCCCTGCTCGCCGCGGCGCTGGTGAGCGCCCTGCTCCCGGCCGGCCCGGCGGTCGCGGCGCCGCGCCCCCAGGGCCCCGGGGCGAGCGCCGCCACCACCGTCACCCTCGTCACCGGCGACAAGGTGACCGTCACCGACCTCGGGCACGGCAGACAGACCGTCACCGTGCGCCGGCCCGTGGGCGCCACCGGCGCCGTGCGGACACAGCGCGGCAACGGCCACCTCACCGTCGTACCGGACGAGGCGCTGCCGTATCTGCGGGCCGGCACCCTGGACCGGCGGCTGTTCGACGTCAGCGGGCTGATCCGGCAGGGGCTCACCGACGCCGGGAGCGACGCCCTGCCGCTGATCGTCACCTACGACCGGAACGCGCGGGCCGCGACCCCGGCCGGCGCCGAGCGGACCCGTGCGCTGCCCAGCCTGCGCGGCGCCGCCGTGGAGGCCGGCAGAGGGCGCGCCTTCTGGCGGTCGTTCACCCGGACGCCCGGCATCGACAAGGTGTGGCTCGACGGGCGGGTGAAGGCCGAACTCGCCGAGAGCAACGCCCAGATCGGCACGGCGGCGGCCTGGGACGCGGGGCTGACCGGCAAGGGCGTCACCGTCGCCGTCCTGGACACCGGCGCCGACCTCGGCCACCCCGACCTCGTGGACCGGGTGAGCGCCGCCAAGAGCTTCGTCGACGGCCAGGACGTCGCCGACCGCAACGGCCACGGCACCCACGTCACCTCCACCGTCGGCGGCAGCGGCGCCGCCTCCGACGGCAAGGAGAAGGGGGTGGCGCCGGGCGCGGCCCTCGCCGTCGGCAAGGTGCTCGGTGACCAGGGCTCGGGCAGCGAGTCCCAGATCATCGCCGGGATGGAGTGGGCGGCACGGGACGTGCACGCCCGGATCGTCTCCATGAGCCTCGGCACCACGGAGGCGAGCGACGGCACCGACCCCATGGCGCAGGCGGTGGACATCCTCTCCCGGGAGACGGGCGCGCTGTTCGTCGTCGCCGCCGGCAACACCGGCGCCCCCTCCTCCATCGGCTCACCGGGCGCCGCCGACGCCGCGCTGACCGTCGGTGCCGTCGACTCCGCCGACCAGGCCGCCTGGTTCAGCTCCGCCGGACCCCGGTACGGCGACAACGCCCTCAAACCCGATCTCGCCGCCCCCGGCGTGGACATCCTCGCCGCCCGCTCCGGGCTCACCGGCGGCACCGGCCCCTACACCTCCATGAGCGGTACCTCCATGGCCACCCCGCAGGTCGCGGGGGTCGCGGCACTGCTCGCCGAGCGGCACCCGGACTGGACCGGCGCGCGGCTGAAGGACGCGCTGATGTCCAGCTCGGCACAGCTCGACGCCTCCGCCTACACGCTGGGCGCGGGCCGGGTGAGCGTGCCGGACGCGGTGCGCGCGACGGTGACCGCCACCGGCAGCGCCGACCTCGGCTTCCATCGCTGGCCGTACGAGACGGACCAGCCGGTCACCCGGACCGTCACCTACACCAACTCCACCGGCTCGCCCGCCGAGTTGCGGCTGTCGGTGCGGGGCGCCCCGGACGGCGTCGCCCGCCTCGCCGACGACCGTCTCACCGTGCCCGCCCACGGCACGGCGTCCACCACCGTCACCGGCGACGCCTCCACGGCGCCGGTCGGCGACACCAGCGGGCAGATCGTGGCCACCGACCCGGCCGGCGCCACGGTCGCGCACACCGTGTTCGGGCTGGTCAAGGAGGAGGAGCGGTACACGCTCACCGTCCACGTCAAGGACCGGTCGGGCGCACCCGCCGCCGCCGACCTCACCGTGCAGCGGCTCGCCGAGGGCGCGGACGCCGAACCCGCCCGCGTCGGCGACTCGGGCACGCTCCGGCTGCGTCTGGAACCCGGCACCTACTCCCTCGCCACCTTCCTCGACGTGCCCGGCGGCCACGGCGCCGACTCCCTCGGCCTCGGCTTCCTCACCGCCCCCGAGATCACCCTCGACCGGGACCGCGACGTCACCCTGGACGGCCGCACCCTGCGGGAGGTCCGCGCGGACGTGGACCGGCGCACCGAGACCCGCCAGCTCGTCATGGAGTACGACCGGAACGCGAACGGCGCCGACCTGTTCGGCGCGGTCCAGGTGCCCCTCGCCTACGACAGCGTCTTCGCCGCGCCCACCCCAAAGGTCACACAGGGCACCTTCGAGTACCGGACCGTGTGGCGGCTGGCCAAGCCGCGGCTGGAGGTCGAGGGCGTCGGCGAGGCCACCGTCCAGCCGGGCGGCACCCTCACCGCGGGCCGCACCCGGCTGCCGCTGGTGGACGTCGGCGACGGGCCCGTCACCGGGGTGTCCGGCAAGGCCGTCCTCGCCCGCCTCGCCCCCGGCGCCGACCCCGCCGCGCTCGCGCGGGCCGCGCAGGACGCGGGCGCCCGGGCGCTGTTCGTCACGGACGACGCGCCCGGCCGGCTGATGGCCTGGTGGGGCACCGACGACAACGCCGACCGGCCCCTGCTGATCGCCACCGTCGATCAGGCGGACGCGGCGCGCCTCAGGGCGGCGGGCCGGGCGGACATGACCGGCACCACCGACTCGCCGTACGTGTACGACCTCTCCGAGGGCCACCGCGGAGCCATCCCCGACCGGGACCTCACGTACGCGCCCGGCGCCCGGCGACTGGCCGCCGTGCACGTCACGTTCCACGCCCCAGGGCCGCAGGGCGGCGACGAGTTCCGGTACTCGATCACCGGCGCCTTCCCGGTCGGCCTCGGCTTCCGGGAGCGCGTCGCCCTGCCCGCCGAGCGCACCGACTACGTCTCCACCGGCCCCGGCCAGCTGTGGCACGAGTCCGTCACCGCCGGCGGCGGCGCCCTGGAGGAGCGCGGCGGGCTCGTCCGCTACGACGGCGGGACCCGGCCGGAGCTGCACTGGTTCCGCCCGGTGTGGCACCCCTGGCTGGGCACCGGACTCGGCTGGGGGCAGCAGCGCGCCGGGAACCGGATCCAGGTGAACGTGCCCGGCTGGGGCGACTCCGGGCCCGACCACACCGGCTTCGGCGACGCGTGGAGCGAGGACAGCGGAATGCGCCAGACCACCTCCGTCCGGCTCGACGGCCGCCCGGTCGACGAGAACACCGGCTCCGCCGCCTACGTCTGGGACGCGCCCGCCGACGAGCACACGTACCAGGTCGTCACCGACACCGCCCTGGACGCCGGCCGGTGGCCGCTCGCCACCCGGGGCCGCACCGAGTGGACCTTCCGCTCGGCGGCCACCCCGGAGGACCACTGGACGTACCTGCCGCTGATCAACCTCGCCTACGACCTCGACACCGACCTCGCCGGTGCCGTGCGCGGCGGGCGGCGCGTACCGGTCGCGATCGGCGCCGCGTACGTGGCGCACGCCTCGGGCACCGGCAGGCTCGGCGGCGGCCGCCTTGAAGTGTCGTACGACGACGGCACGACCTGGCGGACGGTCCCCCTGAGCACCGGCCGGGACACCTCCTGGCGCGGCACGCTCACCGTGCCGCGCGGCGCGTCCTCCGTCTCGCTGCGGGCCTCGGCCCAGGACGACAAGGGGTCGGCGGTGACGCAGGAGATCATTCGGGCGGTGGCGGTCCGGTGACGCCCCCGGGCGCGGACGTGCCGACGATGCCCCGGACCACGCCCAGCTCCACCAGGTCCCGGGGACGCACACGGAGCTGGTCCGCGGTCGAACGGACCCGCTCCGGCGGGCGTTTCAGGATGGCGGCCGCCAGTTCCGGCGCGATCACCGAGAAGTAACTGTCCGGCGTCGCCCAGGTGTTGCCGGGCGCGGCCAGCGCGAGGGCGCCGCCGGAGCCGCCCTCGCCGATGACGAGGGTGGTGATCGGTACCCGGGCCGCGGCCACCGCGCCGAACACCTCGGCGACGGCCGCGCCGACGCCCTGCCGCTCGGCCTCCGCGTCGTTCGCGGCACCCGGAGTGTCCACCAGCGTCAGCACGGGGACGCCGAGCCGGTCCGCCAGCCGGATCAGCCGGGCGGCGGTGCGGTACCCGGCCGGGCGGGTCGCCGTGCCGGTCTGCGCCGCGTACGCCACGGTACGGCCGTCCCGCTCACCGAACCCGCACAGCATCCCGCCGGGGTCGGCACCCCCGCACCGGTCACCGCTGATCGGCAGCCGGTCGTCGAAGTAGGCGTCCAGATAGGCCCGCGCCCGCGGCCGTCCGGCGGCCCGCGCCCGCTCGACGGCCTCCCACCCGGTCGCGGCCGGCCCGCCCGGTCCGAGCGCGTCCGGCACGGGGGCGGGCTCGGGCGGCGTGGCCCCCGCCCCGCGCCCGGCCAGCAGCCGCAGCCACCTCCCCAGCACCCCCTTCAGCTCGGCCGGTGCGACGATCGCGTCCGCCGAGCCCGCCGCCAGCTGGGACTCCGCCGTGTACGCGGACGGGTCGGCGTCCGGCGGGCGGACCCGGGAGCCGGCGAAGCCGACCTGGGCGCCGGGGAGGGCGAGGACGACGTCCGCGCCCGCGCCGAGGGTGGCCCAGCCGCCGCCGGTCGTCGGGTCCCGCAGGACCGCGATCTGCGGCAGGCCGGCCGCACGGGTGAGCGCGGACTGCCGGGCCACCCGCTGGAGCTGGGTGAGCGCGACCATGCCCTCCTGCATCCGGCTGCCCCCGGTCGCGATCAACGGCACGACGGGCAGCCGGTGCGCGCGGGCATGGGTGTACGCCGCCTCCAGCCGGTCCCCGGTGCGCTCGCCCAGCGAGCCGCCCAGGAAACCGAACTCGAAGGCGATCAGGACGGCCCGGGTGCCCGCGACGCGCGCGGTGCCGCAGACCACCGACTCCCGCTCGCCGGTGCGGGCGGCGGCACGGGCGCGGGAGGCGTCGTAACCCTCCCAGCCGAGGGGGCCGTCCTGCGGTGACTCCCGGGGCGGCGCGGCGAGTTCGCGGAAACTGTCCGGGTCCGCCGTCAGCGCCACCGTCTCCCGTGCCGTGAGCCGCTCAGGCATCGGCCAGGGCCCGCTTCATGATCTTCCCCATGTCGTTGCGGGGCAGCGCCCGGAGGTAGCGGACGACCCGGGGGCGCTTGTGCGGGGCCAGCCGCCGGGCCACGTGGTCCGCCAGTTCCTCGGCTCCCGGCGGACTCGCCGCGTCCGCCGGGACGATCCAGGCCACGATCCGTTCGCCCAGGTCGGCGTCCGGCTCCCCGGTGACCGCCGCCTCCCGCACCCCCGGGTGCTCCAGCAGCGCGTTCTCGATCTCACCGGCCCCGATCTTGTACCCGCCGCTCTTGATCAGGTCGGTGGCCTTGCGGCCGACGATGCGGACGTAGCCGTCGCCCTCGCGCACGGCCATGTCCCCGGTGCGGAACCAGCCGTCGGCGGTGAACGCGGCGACGGTGGCGTCGGGCCGGTTCAGGTACTCGGTGAACAGGTTCGGGCCGCGCACCTGGATCTCCCCGACGCTCTCCCCGTCGTACGCGGTGATCTCCGTACCGTCCTCCTCCACCAGCCGCAGCTCCACGCCCGGCAGCGGCACCCCGACCGTCCCGGGCCGGGCCTCCCCGTCGGCCCGCACGGCGGTGTTCATGAGCGTCTCCGTCATGCCGTACCGCTCGATCACCCGGCGTCCGGTCGCCGCCGCGATCCGCTCGTGGTCGTGGACCGGCAGCGCGGCCGAGCCCGAGACCAGCAGCCGGGCCCCGGCGAGCGCCCCGGCCAGCTCCGGGTCGCCGGGCAGCGCCTCCGCGATCCGGTGGTACATCGTCGGCACCCCGAACACCATGGTCGCGCCCGCGGCCAGCTCCCGGGCCACGCCCTCGGGGGAGAAGCGACCCAGGTGCCGCACCGAGCCGCCGCGCCGCAGCGGGCCCAGGACGCCCAGCACCAGTCCGTGCACATGGAACAGCGGCAGCCCGTGCACCAGCACGTCGTCGCCGGTCCACCGCCAGGCGTCGGCGAGCGCGTCCAGGGTGGCGGCGAGGGCCCGGCGGGGGAGGACCGCGCCCTTGGGCGGGCCGGTGGTGCCGGAGGTGTAGACGATCAGCGCCGGGTCGCCGTCCTCGGCGCGCTCCTCCGGGACGGCACCGGTGGCGGACGCGTCGACGTCGATCCGCGGCACGTCGCCGAACACGGACGGCAGGTGCGTGCCGGGCGCGGCGAGCACGAGCGACGGCGCGCTGTCGGACAGGATGTGCGCCAGTTCCTTCTCGCCCGACTTGGGGTTGAGCGGCACGGCGGCCACCCCGGCGAGCAGCGCGCCGGTCACCGCGACGGCGGTCTCCAGCTCCGCGGTGGCCCACACGGCGACCCGGCCGGAGCCCTCGATCCGCGCGGCGAGGGCACCCGCGGCGCCCGCCAGCCCGCCGTACGTCAGGGTCCGTGGCCCGAACCGCAGGGCGACCCTCCCCCGGACGTCGTCCGGGGGGACCCCCCTCTCGCTGCGCTCGCCTGGACCGTCCGTCAGAGCGGGGAAGAGGGAGGACACGCGGCGCACTCCTTACTGTCGGGCGGTGCCGACTGCCGGGGACGACAGCACCCTTCCTACACCAGGACCCGTGTCCGTACCGTGCCGTGCCGTACGGCCCGTGCTAGCCGACGGGGGCGGACGGGCGGGCGGCCACCACTACATCGGCCACGACGCAGCTGACGTTGTCGGGACCGCCCGCCGTGTTGGCCGCGTCGATCAGGGTCCGTACGACGTCCTCCGGGCCGGACCCGGCGGCCAGCAGCTCCTTGATCAGCGCGTCGGGGACGACCCGGGTCAGCCCGTCCGAGCACACCAGGTACCGGTCACCGTCCCGGGCCTCCCGCACCCGCAGGTCCGGCACCGCAGGCGCACCGGGGGCGCCCAGCGCCTTCAGCAGCAGGGCCCGCTGCGGATGACTCTCGGCCTCCTCCTCCGTCAGCCGTCCCTCGTCGATCAGCGACTGGACCACGCTGTGGTCGTGGGTGATGCGGAACAGCCCGCCGTCCCGCAGCAGATACGCCCGCGAGTCCCCGATGTGCACGAGGGCCAGCTTCGAGCCCGTCCACAGCAGCGCGGTGAGCGTGGTCCCGCTCTCCCCGGCGTCCTCGGCCCCGGCCCGTGCGAGGGCCTTCACGGCCTCGTCCGCCCCGCGCACCGCCTCCTCCAGCAGGTTCAGCACACTGCCGGCGGCCGGTTCCTCCGCCTCGTCCAGGAACCTCAGGGCCGCCACGGCGGCATGGCTCGCGGGCGCCCCCGCCGGGCCGCAGCCGTCGGCGACGGCCAGCAGCCTGCGGCCCGCGTACACGGTGTCCTGGTTGGCCGGGCGGACGTGCCCGCGGTCCGAACGGGCCGCGTAACGCAGTTCCAGCATGGTGTGTCTCCCTCTCGACTCGGCGGTCAACTCCTCGACGAGGAACGCGGCGAGGTCCCGGCGCACGGCCGTCTCCGCCTCCACCCGCGCCCAGTACGCCCGGATCTCCCGGGCCGCGTCCGCCGCGTCCAGCGCGCACACCGCCCGTATCTGCGTCAGGGGCATGCCCAGGCGGCGCAGCCAGGCCACGAGCCGGGCCCGTTCCAGCTGGGCGAGGGCGTAGTAGCGGTAGCCGGTGTCCGGGTCGACCCGGGCGGGCGGCAGCAGGTCCAGTTCGTCGTACAGGCGCAGGGCCTTCGGTGACAGCCGGCTCGCCTTCGCGAACGCCCCGATGGTCAGCAGTTCCATGCGCACCTCGCGCGTCTCGTCGTCCGGCACCGATGCTGGGGCCTGACCGAAGGGGAAGGTCAACAGGGGTGTCCCGGTTCCCGCGCCGCTTGTTAGCCTCACAGCCGCACCGACCGTCGAACCCGCGTACGACAGGGAGTCCGCCGTGCCCCGCATAGCCCTCGCCACCTACGACCCCGGAGCCGGGCCGGGCAAGGACACCGACCTGCCGGCGCTGGTGCGGGCGCTCGCGGACGCCGGTGCCGAGGCGGAGGCCCGGCACTGGGACGACCCGGCGGTGGACTGGGGCGGGTACGACCTGGTCGTCATCCGCTCCACCTGGGACTACAGCTGGCGGGCCACCGAGTTCGCCGCCTGGGTGGAGCGGGTCGGCGCGCTGACCCGGCTGGCCAACCCGGCCCCGGTGGTGCGCTGGAACGCCGACAAGCGGTACCTCGGGGAGCTGGCGGCGGCCGGCGTGCCCACCGTCCCCACCCGCTACCTGGCCCCCGGCGAGCCGGCCGACCTGCCGGCCGGGCACGAGTTCGTGATCAAGCCGACCTCGGGCGCGGGCGCCCGGTTCGCGGCCCGCTACACGCCCGCCGAGCACGACACGGCGGTACGGCACCTGGCGCGGATGCACGCGGAGGGCTTCACCGCTATGGTGCAGCCGTACATGCCGGGCATCGACGTGCGCGGTGAGCGGGCGCTGCAGTTCTTCGGCGGGCGGCTGCTGCACGCCAGCCGCAAGGGAGCCGTGCTCTCACCCGGCACCCCGTACGACGCCGACAAGGTGGCCCACCCCGACCTGGAGCGCTGGCAGCCCACGGAGGCCGAACTCGCCGTCGCCGCGAAGGCGTTGGCGGCCGTGCCCGGTGCGCACGGGCTGCTGTACGCGCGCGTGGACCTGGTGGACGGCGAGGACGGCGAGCCCCGTCTGATGGAACTGGAGCTGGTGGAGCCGAACTTGTTCCTGTGGCTGCACCCGGACTCGCTGCCGCGCGTGACGCGGGCGGTCCTCGCGGCGGCCGGGGGTGCGGCCCCGGCCGCCCCGGCGATCGCCTGACCCCGCACGCTCGGCGCTCACGGGAGGACGGCCGTCCGCTGGAGCAGCCCCCAGGTGAACTCGGCGACCACCTGCCGCCGTACGCCGTCGCGGTCGGGGGCGGTGAGGGCCAGCCCCCACCGGGTGGGAGCGGTGCCCTCCAGCTGACGGACGGGGGCGAAGGCGCGGGCGGCCTCGTCCACCGTGCAGGACCAGGGGGCCAGGTCCTCCAGCGTGCGCAGCTCCGGCGCCGGGGCGCCCGGCGCCCGCACCAGCCACTCGTTCCAGACCCCGCCGTCCGGCCCGACGAGCACCTCGAAGCGCAGGGCGGGCCAGAGCGGCAGGGCCCACCGCCGGGCCTCGCAGTCGGCGTCGCCCAGCCGGCGGGGCACCACGGACTCCGGTGCGCCGAGGACGGAGCGGTAACGGGCGGCCGCGCCCCGGGACCGCCGTGAGCGGACCATGGCCTGCCACCGCTTGTTGGCCTCCCGCATGTCCGCGATCGAGGCACCCAGCCGGCGCCGGGCGTCCTCCACGAGGTCCGGGTTGTGGTCGGCCATGCGGCGCAGCAGGACCAGCTGGAAGTCGAGATCCATGGTGTCCATGGTGCCCGTGATCACAGGGGTCGTTCCCGACCCATTGCCCGCGCCCCCCACCATGACTAGCCTGTGTTCGTCATGCCGATCGTCTGTTGAAATCTCGAACGCAGACGCCAGACCAAGGGAGGGGGCCGGACGTGGGACGCCTCGTGCCTGCCGTGACCCGGGCTCTCGACATTCTTGAGCTGTTCCTCGACGGGGACGGGACGCTCTCCGCCCCCGACATCGTGCGCAGGCTCCAGCTGCCCCGCACCACCGTGCACGAGCTGGTCACCACGCTCGCCGCCCGGTCGTACATCGTGCAGGTGCCCGGACAGCCCGGACGGTACCGGCTCGGCGTACGCCCGTACCAGCTCGGCAGCCGCTACGCCGAGCAGCTCGACCTCGCCGCCGAGGGCCAGCAGGTGGCCCGCTCCGTCGCCGAGACCTGCGACGAGACGGTGCACGTCGCCATCCTGGAGGGCACCGACGTCATCTACATCGCCAAGGTCGACTCCACGCACGCGGTCCGCATGGTCTCCGCCGCCGGCCGCCGGCTGCCCGCCCACTGCACCTCCGTCGGCAAGATGCTGCTGGCCTCGCTGCCCGAACCGGAGCTGACCGCGCGGATGCCCGACGGCACCGAACTGGCCGGGATGACCCCGAACAGCATCACCGACCCGGCCGTCCTGCGCGAGGTCCTCGCGGACATCCGGCAGCGCGGGATCGCCGTGGAGAACCGCGAGTCCAACCCGGACGTCTCCTGCGTGGCCGCGCCGGTCCGCGACCGCACCGGACAGGTCGTGGCCGCGCTGTCCATCTCCGTGCCGATGATCCGCTGGAGCGACGAGCGCCGGGCGGAGCTGGAGCAACTGGCCGCGAAGGGCGCGGCGGAACTGTCGGAGCGGCTGGGCCACCGGAGCGCGGCATGACGGCGTACGAGGTCGCGGTGCGGGCGGAGGCCGCACTCGGCGAGGGACCCACCTGGGACCCGGCGACGGGCCGGCTGCTCTGGCTGGACATCCTGGGCGCGCGCCTGCACACCTACGACCCCTCCTCCGGCCGGCGCACGATCCGTACGGCACCGCAGCACATCGGCGCGGCCAAGCCCCGGGCGGGCGGCGGCCTGGTGCTCAACCTGCGGGACGGCGTGGGCCTGCTGGACCCCGACGACACGTTCCGCTGGCTGCACCACGAGCCGGTCGCCGGGCGCCGCGCGAACGACGCGGCGGTGGCGCCCGACGGGTCGCTGTGGGCGGGCACGATGCGGTACGACGAGGCGCCCGGCGGGGGCACGCTGTCCCGGCTGACGGGGGACGGCGCCGTGCGCACGGTGCTGCCGGACGTCACGGTCAGCAACGGCACGGGCTGGAGCCCCGACGGCCGTCTGATGTACTACGTCGACACCCCCACCCGGCGCGTCGACGTCTTCGACCACGACGCGGACGGCATCCATGAGCGCCGCACGCTGGTGGAGATCGAGGAGGGCGCGGGCTTTCCGGACGGGCTGACCGTCGACGCGGAGGGCTGCGTGTGGGTGGCGCTGTGGGACGGGGGAGCGGTGCGCCGCTACACGCCCGCCGGCGAGCTGGACCGGGTGATCACCTTGCCGGCTCCCCGCACCACGGCCTGCGCGTTCGGCGGCACCGCCCTGACCGACCTCTACATCACCACGGCCCGCACGGGCCTGCCGCCCTCGGACCCCCTGTCCGGCTCCCTGCTCGTGGTGCCGGACGCCGGAAAGGGCCTGCCCCAACCGGCGTTCGAGGGCTGAGCCCCACGCGGGGCCGACCGCGTTCCCCACCGTGCCCTACAACCCCGCGGACCGCCGCTCCTCCGCAGTCAACGGCGGAGCGGCGAGCGCCGGTTTCAAGGGCCCCGCCACCGCCGCCACCACCACACTCGGCGCCAGCAGCACCTCCGCCCCGCGCTCCAGCGCCGTCACGCCGGTCACCCGCCGGGCCACGCGCCCGTTTCCCGTGGCGGTCCGCAGCAGACGGCCGACGTACGCGGCCAGCACCCGGTCCCGCAGCGTCGGCCCCTCCTCGGTCGCGCCGGGATAGAACACGTCCGCGCCGACGGCGAGATCCCATGCCGTCCGGACGGTCCGCCCGACCGCCCGCTGCGCCTGCCGGGCCAGTCCCACGCTCCCCAGCCCCCGACGCCGTACCACGTCCCGCACGGCCAGCGCCGAGCGCGCGGCCACCGCCATGCCGTGCCCGTACACCGGGTTCAGCGCGCACACCGCGTCGCCGACGACCACGAAGTTCTCCGGCCACACCGGCATCCGCTCGAAGAAGTGGCGCCGGTTCGCCGTGGTCCGCGTGACCGCGACCTCGCCGAGCGGCTCCGCGCCCCCGCCCAGCAGCTCCCCGATCAGCGGATGCCGCAGCCCGGCACGGGCGTAGCGCTCGAAGTCCGCGGCGCACGAGGGCGGTTCGTCACCGCGGCCCCCGAACAGCGTGACGATCCACTTGCCGTCCTCCACCGGCATCAGCACGCCCCCGCGCCCGGTCCCGGAACCCCGCGGATCGGGCTCGATGTTGACGACCGGGAAGCCGGCCCGCGCCGCCGCCGGCGCCCGGTACAGCCGGCTGGCGTACACCAGCCCGGAGTCGACCTCCCGCCGCTCGGCCGCGGGCAGCCCCAGCCCGGTCAGCCACCGCGCCGCCCGCGAGCCGCGCCCGGTCGCGTCCACGACCAGGCCGGCCGTCAGCGTCCGCTCCGCGCTGTCGTGGGCGCGGATGCGCACCCCCGTCACCGCGCCGCCCGTACCGGTGAGCCCGGCCGCCTCGGCCCGCTCCACCAGCGAGATCCGCCCGTCGGCCAGCACCAGCTCCCGTACCACCCAGTCCAGCAGGTCCCGGCTCGCCGGCAGCATGAACGCGGACTCGGCCCAGCGCCGGTACCACCCGTACGGGGACAGCGCCACCATGTCCGTGGTCATCGGCACCCGGCTCACCCCGGCCGCGCGCAACCGCCCGATCGCCCCGGGCAGCAGTTCCTCCAGCGCCCGCGCCCCGCCCGACCACAGCTGGTGCACATGCCGGGCCTGCGGCAGCCCCTTGCGGGGCGCGGGCCCGTCGGGCAGCGCGTCCCGCTCGACCACCGTCACCCGGGCGCCGACGGCCGCCAGGGCGCGGGCCGTGAGCAGGCCGGCGAGGGAGCCGCCGAGGACGACGGCGGTGGGTCTGTCCTCATTCATGAACGGCAACGCTCTCCGCTGGGACGGCCGTACGCGCGCGCACCGCCGCGATGTCGTCGGGTCGGCGGAGGGCCCGGGAGACGGCCCCGATCTCCTGGAGCAGGTTCGTGGTGTCCGGCCCGGCGGCCGGCTCGGGCGGCTCCGGCGTACGGGCCCTGGTCTCGACGGCGTCGAGGATGCACACCGCGGCCGCCAGCGCGCGGGCCCGCTCCGGCGGGTGGCCGAGGCCCAGCGCGGCGTCGTGGGCGCGCCGGCCGAGCCCGGTGTCGATGTGCCGGGCCAGCGGCAGCAGCACGTCCCGGATGAACGTCTCGCGCCGGGTGAGCCGGAGTTCGGGCGTGGCGCGCAGCACGAACGGCACCCCTTCGCCGTTCGCCGCGCGCATCAGCTGGTACAGGGGCCGCAGTTCGCGGTGGGCGAGCCGGAGGCGCCAGCGGTCGTGCAGGTACTGGCCGGCGTGCGGCAGGATGAAGCCGACGGCGATGAGGATGGCGGAGAGCGCGGCCACGGGCGGGGCCAGATTGGTGCTCAGCCAGTCCAGGTCCCGGCCGAACCAGCGGGCGACGACGGCGATCAGCTTCACCGCGTCGAAGATCAGGTTCAGCACGTAGCCGGCGCCCAGCAGCTTCAGGCCCCAGCGCAGCCAGGCGTCCAGGCCCTCGGTGCGCACCCAGTTCCAGATCAGCCGGGAGGTGATCAGGCAGGCCACGGCGTGCGCGACGAGGTAGAGCAGGATCTCCTCGCGCATGAACGGGGTGGTGGCGTAGTGGGTGTCCAGGTCCCGCAGCCGCTCCTCGGGGGCGTCGGCGAGCAGGAACAGCACCCACAGGGCGACGATCACCCCCGAGTACACCGAGATCACCCAGCGCATGGCGCGGCGGGTGGCGGCCGAGCGGTCGGACAGGCCGTTGCGCCAGGTGATGATGAGCAGCAGGCAGGAGCCGCAGAACGCGGTGATCAGCGAGTAGCACCAGGGCGCCGAGATGTTGGGCACGCCGGTCAGCCGGTTGACCCAGGCGATGGTGGACGGGGTGCAGAACACGAACACCGCGCAGGCCAGCAGCAGCAGTCCGCCGACCGCGCGCAGCAGCGGGTCCCGCCACAGCCGGATGATGCTGGGCAGCTTGATCACCAGGGCGGCGGTGAGCACGGCGGTGGGGATCCAGAAGGAGATGTAGAACTCGCCGAGGAATCCCGAGGGGTTCAGCGCCAGCCGGGTCACCGTGCCGTGCCTCCGCGTCCTCGGTATCCGAGGGACCGCTGCACCGGGTCCGGCGGGCCGGTGCGGGTCCCTTCGAGGTGGCCCCGGAACAGGGTGGCCAGGCGGTGCCCGAAGTCGTCGGCCTCGGCCTCGTCGGTCTCCCGGGAGCCGTCGCGGGCGGCCACGGTGAGGGCCGCCTCCCGCCAGCCGGGCGTGTCGGTGAGGGCCCGGGCGGCGGCGGCCCCGGCCAGGTGGTGGTGCCGGTGCCCGGCGTGCAGGTGCCACAGCTCGTGCCCGAGGATGACCAGCTGCTGCACGGCCTCGGCCCGCTCCTCCACGATGACCAGGTCGAAGTCGGCGAACTCGACCCACAGACCGGTGACTTCGATCTCGTCCGGGAAGCGTTCGAAGCGCAGCTGCACCGGACGGCCGCCCCGCAGCGCGCTCATCTCCTCGCACAGCGCCCGGCACAGCGCCCGTGTCCCGGCGGGTGGTTCGGGCCGGGCGCGGACGGCGGAGGCGAGGTCGCCGGCCAGGGCGCGCATCGCCGCGCCGGAGCCGGGGAGCCGTGTGCGGGCCGGGCCGGAGCGCCGGCGGCGCAGTCGTGAGGCCAGGCGTGCCGCCCGCTCCCGCGCGCCCCCGAAACTCATCTGTCTCCCTTCCCACCGCCGATTACGGCTGGTCCGAGCGTACGCGCCTGGATGTGTGCGCGTCATGCGATCCGGCGGCTGTCGTTCAACAAGGAACCACCTCGATCGCCGTACGGGAACCGCCGTCCTGGAACGTGGTCAGACCGGCGTGACCGGCACACCGCCCGACGCCCTGCCGAGCAGGGTCAGCCGCACCGACCCGGGGCCCGACAGCGTGGTGAACTCCGTAAGGACCGCCAGCGCCAGGGTGTTGGCGCCCCGGGTGCGCAGGATGCCGTTCGGCAGGACGAAGGTGTGCTGCGGGCCGACGTTGTTGATGTACTGACCCAGGTTCCAGCCGTTGAGGAAGATCTGCGCGCGGTAGGCGCGGTACGGGTCGTCGTCCAGGGTCAGGCCGACCGACGCGTCGACGCCGGCCGGCACCGACAGCCGGAACGTCGTCCGGTACCAGGTCACGCCCTGGTACCGCGCCGCGCGCGGCAAGGTCACCCGCTCCCAGTCCCGGTCCCGGAAGCCGGGCAGGTGCCAGCCCTCCCGCTCGCCGTACAGGCCGCCGTTGTTCATCGGCCCGCGCACGGGGTCGGCGGGGCCGGCGCCCTGGATGCGCCACCGCACCTTCGGCGAGGCCCCCTTGAAGGTGACCGCCGTCAGGCCCCGCGCCGCCTTGTGGGTGTCGAGCGCCTTGCCGTCCTGGTCGTGCGCCATGCGCCGGACGAGGACCGACAGAACGTGCCGGCCGGGGGAGCGCAGCCGCTCCCGCACCGGGAAGACCGCCGTCTGCGCCCAGCTGCCCTTGCGGATGGTCACGTCCTTGTCCGGTACCGGCATCCGGTGCGTGCCCAGCGGCTCGCCGTCCAGCCAGGCCATCAGCAGGCCCTGCGTGCCGGTGCTGTAGGCGAGCGAGACCTCCTCGACACCGGTGGTGCCGGCCAGTTCGCCCCGGTACCAGACGTCCCCGTAGTGGAAGCCGTAGTCGTCCGCGAAGAGGACCGGCTGTCCGTCCGGGACCGCCGTGGTGCTGTACGACGACGTCCTGTCCGCCACCTTCCACGACGAGTCGTCGAAGCTCGGGCCCGCTTCCGGGTTCTCCCTGCGCATCCGCCAGCCGCCCAGCTCCGGCAGCCGCACCTCGGGCACGTCCGGCAGCATCCCGGTGGTCAGCAGGCTGCCGGAGAGCGTGGCCCGGGTGGGCAGCTTCCGCCCGTTCCAGACCAGGGTGTCGATCCCGCGCGGGCCCCACACCTCCATGCCGGTCCGCTCGACGACGTCACCGGTCAGGTGGACCTCGGAGCCGCGCAGCTCCGCGTGCCGCAGCAGCGCCGGGCCGTAGACGAGGAGGGTCCCGGACGGGGTGTCGTAGGGGAAGAGGCGTACGGCGGTGGCGTCGTCGGCGAAGAGCAGCAGCAGCGGGGTGTCCGTCTCGCCCTTGCGCACCAGCACCCGGGTCAGCCCGTCCTGGCCGAGGGGGGCGTTCACATGGAGTTCGTTCCGGTCGTACGCCCAGCCGGCCTCCGGGTCCAGCCGCTGCACGGAGGGCTCTTCCGGGCACTTCAGCACCAGCTCGGCCATCTCCTCGCGCCGCCCGGCGAACACGGCGATGTCCTGCCGGCCCGCCGTCAGGACCGTCATGGGCGCGACGGTGGCGTACTTCAGCGTCCGCCTGCCCAGCGGCAGCCCGGTGGTGAGCAGCTTGGCGTCCTTGCCGGGCACGGTGATCCGCAGCGTGCCGGCGTCGGTGGGCAGTTCGGTGGTGACCGGGTCGGCGCCGTCGTTGCGGGCGACGTACACGTGGGTGCCGGTGTCCGGGTTGGTCAGGTGGTAGACCTTCAGCCCGTCGGCCCGCACGTCCGCCGCCCGGTCCAGCTTCGCGAAGTCGGGCACGCGCTGGAGCAGATGGCCGAGCTGGTGCATCGGCGCGATCTTGTCCGTGACGTTCCGGCCTTCGTCGATGGCGGCGCCGTAGTCGTACGACGTGTAGACGACCGGCGCGGGCAGCCAGCCCCATGACGTCCCCCCGAACGTCATGTACACGTTGTGCAGGGTGAGCCCGTTGGCGAGGTTGGTCAGGTAGAAGCGCCGCTCGTACGCGGCGTCCCGGGTGCGCCGCGACTCGGCGTACCCCTTGCCGTCGAACCACGCCCCGCCCCACGGATCGAACCAGCCGCCCCCGAACTCGGGCACGAAGCCGGGCGTGTCGGGGGAGGCGGTGGCCCCGCCCTCGGCCCCGCCGGGACCGTAGTGCCCCCAGTCCGGCGGGGTCTGCTTCGGCGACGGATACCCGTCGAACCCGTACAGCCAGCCGCCCCTCTCCCCGCCGGTGTCGAACGACCCCGGCACCCAGTACCCGTTGCGCCCCTTGTCGTTGTGGAACAACGGGACGTCGATCCCGTCGCCGCGCACCTTCCGGTACAGGTGGGACATGTAGTTCCGCCCGGTGGCCTCGTCCACATGGGCGTCGTACTCGTTCTCGATCTGGTACAGCAGGACCGTGCCGTCGCCCTGTGTGAACAGGTGCCGGCGGGCGATCCGGTTCACCCGGGTCAGCCACTCGTCCACGTGCGCCAGGTAGACCGGGTCGTCGGTCCGTGCCGTGCCCCTCGTCGCCGTCAGCCAGCCGGGGAAGCCCCCGCCGTCGACCTCGGCGTTGATGTAGGGGCCGGGGCGCAGGATGACGTACAGCCCGGTCTCGGCGGCCGTGCGCAGGAACAGGTCCAGGTCCCGGACGCCGCTGAAGTCGTACGCGCCGGGCGCGGGGGAGTGGTAGTTCCAGGCCACGTAGACGCTCACGGCGTTGTAGCCGTGCGCCCGCATCTTCTGCAGCACGTCCCGCCACAGGGACGGGCTCGGCAGCCGGAACGGGTGCATCTCGCCGGACCACACCGCCAGCCGCCGCCCGTCCACGAGCAGCGAGTACCGGTCGTACCCGATGGTGTGCCGCTCGCCGTCGGCGCTCGGCGGCAGCGGCGCCGGACCGGTCGGCGCGCTGCTGCCCGCGTACGCGGACGGCGCCCCGGGGCCGCCGCTGCCGCCCAGGGCGAGACCGAGCGCGGCGGAGCCGGCCAGGGCACTGAAGGTACGTCTGCTGAGCGCCAAGGTGGGTCCTCCCGGGCGGTACTTACGGGGGCGCGGTCCGGCCATTCTCCCCACGGACCCACCCCCGCGACGGACCCATGAGGATCGCGGCGCGGGCGGACTACGCGGTACGGGCGGTACGGGGCTGGCCGTACGGCAGGGTAACGGCCCCGTGAAGGCAGGAGAAATCGCCACCGTGCCGGAGCTCCCGCACACGTTCCCGCAAGGGAACCCGTTAGGCGGAACGCCGGTCCCCCGGCCGGCGCACCGGCGGGTATCCCCCGCCCGTGTCCGTCGTTAGGGCAGGCATGATCAAGGAACTCGCCTGTGTCACCGTCCTGACGGCCGCCCTGCTGGCCTCCGCCGCCACCGCCGAGGCAGGCACGCGCCCCGCGCCGCCCGCCGCTGTCCCCGGCGCCTCCCTCCTCGACGGCGTCCTCGGCGCCCTGGAGATCGGCCACCCGGTCACGTCGCTCAAGACGGTCCTCCCCACGGGTGTCCGGGGCGAGTGAACGACACGGCCACCGCGCGCCGCGCGCACGGCGGGAGGACGTGAGAACCCCGGTGTGGACGGCCGGAGTTCACTCTCCCGGCTGGACGGGGCTCCTTGTGTGTCAGACGGCCGCTTGGCCCGTCCCCGCCGCGTTCGGCCAGCTCTGGGCGTTGGGCCAGCCCGTCGCGGGGGCCGGGGTCAGGCCGGCCGCCGGGGCCGGAGCCGTCATCCCGCGGACCTGGGCGGCGGTGAGCCCGCCCCGGGCCGGGACCCCGGGCGGGGTGGGAGCGACGGCCGCGGCGGGCGCGAGCGGCGCGGGCGGTGCGGGCGCGGGGACCATCGGTGCCGGTACGGGAGCCGGTACCGGGGTGGGGACCGGTGGTACGGCAGCCGGTGCGGGCAGCACGGCCGCCGCCGGAGCGGCCGGGGCCGGTGGCGGGGCTGCCGCCGGCATCGGCATCCCGCCGCCGGGCGGGGCCACGGCGGCGGGGAGCGGCATGCCGGTGCCGGCGGCCGGTGCGGGGCCGGACGCGGTCAGCCGCATCCCGGCCCCGTTGGTCTCGCTGACCAGCCGGTCGACCGCCGCCGTACCCGAGCTGTAGCCGGTCCCGGTGCCCGGCTCGGGTACGGCGGCTCCCCTCCCGGACCCGTAGAGCACCTGTTCCAGGCCGGACACCAGGCGACGCACGTCGACCTGGGGGCGCACCACGAGCCGCAGGAAGCGGCTGGAGGATCCGATCTTGTTGCCGCACTCGCGGACCAGGACCCGGTGCTCGGTGAGCATCCGGTCCCGCACCACCGTGCCCTCGGCGCCGAGGGGCAGGCGCACGAAGAGGAAGTTGCCCTGGGAGGGGTAGACGGTGAGGCCGGGGAGCGCCGAGAGGTGGCTGGCCATCTCCAGGCGGTCGCGGCGGACCTGCGTCAGGCTCCGCGCGTACTCGGCGCCGTGCTCCTTCAGCATGAACACCACGTGCTCGGCGAAGGAGTTGAGGTTCCACTTCGGCAGCATGGAGCGGACCTTGCCCGCGAGCGCCGGGTTGGCGACGAGGTAGCCGAAGCGGATGCCGTGCAGGCCGAAGTTCTTGCCGAGGCTGCGCAGGACGATCACGTTGGGGCGGAGCATGGCCTCCTGGACGACGCTCGGCTCGGCCTCCGCGTCGGCGAACTCCAGGAAGGACTCGTCCACGATCACCAGGTCGAGGTCCGCCATGGCGTCCAGGAACTGCACGATCTGCTGCCGGCGCAGAAAGCCGCCGTCGGGGTTGTTGGGGTTGCAGACCACGGCCACCCGGGTGCCGCGGGCGCGGATGAACTCGGCGTACCGGCCGAGGTCCAGGGCGAAGTCGTTCGCCTCCTGGAGGGGGAACATGTCGACCCGCTTGCCGGTCTCCATCGGCTGGTCGGTCCAGCGGCCGAAGGTGGGCACGGGGACGGCCAGGGACTCGCGGACCAGCAGGTGGTCGATCCAGGTGATCAGCTCCGTGGAGCCGTTGCCCATCGCCACGCACTGCGGCGGGAGCCGGAGCAGGTCGCACAGCTCCGCGGTGACGGTGTCGGCGCCGCTCGGGTAGTACGTGACGATCTCGCGCAGCCGGCCCGCCAGCTCCTCGAACATGGCGGGCGTCGGGAAGTACGGATTGCACGGAATGCAGAAGTCCACCGGGCCGGTCCCGTCGCCGCCCTCCCGCGTCAGCGCCGCCATGGAGGGGCTGTGCGCGGCGGTGCCGCGGAACAACGAGGTGACGTTGCCGGCCAAGGGAACCTCCGTCGAAGGGTGGCCCGTGCGGGGGAGCACGGGCCGCCCTTCGATACGGAGGGGACGGCAGTGGTGTTCAACTCACCGCCGGTGTGAGCCGGTTCACGCCCCGAAGGTGTGCAGGGTCGACGTCCGGTACGTCTGCCCCGGCCGCAGCACCGTCGACGGGAAGTTCGCGTGGTTCGGCGAGTCCGGGAAGTGCTGCGTCTCCAGGCACAGCGCGTCGCCCTGCCGGTAGGTGCGGCCGCCGGTGCCGGTGAGCGTCCCGTCGAGGAAGTTGCCGGAGTAGAACTGCAGGCCCGGCTGGTCGGTGGCGATCTTCAGGGTGCGCCCGGAGCGCGGGTCGCGCAGGGTGGCGACGTGCTCGGGCCTCGCGGTGATCCCCTTGTCCAGGACCCAGTTGTGGTCGTACCCCTTGGCCAGCACCTGCTGCTCGTGGCCCGCCCGGATGTCCCGGCCGACGGGCTTGGCGCGCCGGAAGTCGAACGGGGTGCCCGCGACCCCGGCCAGCTCGCCGGTGGGGATCAGGCCGGAGTCGGTCGGGGTGTAGCGGGAGGCGGCGATCGTGAGTTCGTGGTCCTCGATCGTGCCGCTGCCCTCGCCGGCCAGGTTCCAGTAGACGTGGCTGGTGAGGTTGACGACGGTGGCCTTGTCGGTGGTGGCCGCGTAGTCGATGCGCCAGTCGCCGTGCCGGGTGAGGGTGTACGTGACCGTCGCCCGCAGCGTGCCCGGGTAGCCCATCTCGCCGTCGACGCTGGTGTAGTGCAGGCGCAGCCCGACGTCGGAGCCCTTGGCGAACGGCTCGACGTCCCACACGTGCTTGTCGAAGCCCTGGGCGCCGCCGTGCAGGTGGTTGGCGCCGTCGTTCACGGAGAGCTGGTACGCCGTGCCGTCCAGCGTGAACTGGCCCTTGCCGATGCGGTTGCCGTACCGGCCGATCAGCGCGCCGAAGTACGGGCTCTTGGCCACGTAGTCGGCGATGTCGTCGAAGCCGGCCACGACGTCGGCGTACCGGCCGTGCCGGTCGGGCAGTTCCAGGCTCTGGACGATGCCGCCGTAGGACAGCACCCTCAGCCGGGTGCCGCCGTTCTCCAGCGACCAGCGGTACACCTTCGTGCCGTCGGCGAGGGTGCCGAAGGGCTCCTTCACCGGCTTCCTTCCCGAGGCGGCCTCGGCGGTGCCGCCGAGGGTGGTGGCGGCGATGCCCGCCGCGGCTGCTCCCGCGATGACCGTGCGTCTGTTCAGTTCCATGGGTGCGGCTCCGTTGTCTGGGCGCTTACGAACCGGACTTGCGCTTGTTCCACACGTCGAACCCGACCGCCACCAGCAGGGCGAGGCCCTTGATGACCTGCTGCCAGTCGGTGCCGACGCTGAGGAGGTTCATGCCGTTGTTCAGCACGCCGAGGACGAGACCGCCGATGATGGCGCCGAGGACGGTGCCGACACCGCCGCTCATGGACGCGCCGCCGATGAACGCGGAGGCGATGGCCTCCAGTTCGAAGTTGACGCCCGCCTTCGGCGAGGCCGCGTTCAGCCGGGCGGCGACCACCAGACCCGCCAGGGCCGCGAGCACGCCCATGTTCAGGAAGACGTAGAAGGTGACCTTCTTGTCCTTCACGCCGGACAGCTTGGCCGCCGGCAGGTTGCCGCCGATCGCGTAGATGTGCCGGCCGAAGACCGCGTTGCGCATGACGTAGCCGTAGCCGACGACCAGCGCGCCGAGGATGATCAGCACGATCGGGGCGCCCTTGTAGCTGGCGAGCAGCAGGGTGAGCACGAGGATCGCGGCGACCAGGGCGGTCAGCTTGAGCAGGAACAGCCGGGTCGGCAGCACGTCCAGGGAGAACTCCTGCTGGCGGCGGCGGTCCCGGAACTCCTGCCACACCACCGCCGCGATCAGGACGAGCCCGAGCAGCAGGGTGAGGTTGTGGTAGTTGGTGTCCGGGCCGACCTCGGGCAGGAAGCCGTTGCCGAGCTTCTGCAGACCGTCCGGGAACGGGCCGAGGGTCTGGCCCTTGAGCAGGATCTCGGTGAGGCCGCGGAAGAGGAGCATCCCGGCGAGGGTGACGATGAACGACGGTATGCCGAGATAGGCGATCAGATAGCCCTGGACCGAGCCGGCGACCGCGCCGACCACCAGGCACAGCACCAGCGCGACGGGCCAGGAGATCCCGTGCTGCACGGTCAGCACGGCCGCGAAGGCGCCGACGAACGCGGTGAGCGAGCCGACCGACAGGTCGATGTGCCCGGCGATGATCACCAGCATCATGCCGATCGCGAGGATCAGGATGTAGCTGTTCTGGAGCACCAGGTTGGAGACGTTGCGCGGCAGCAGCAGGTCCCCGTCGGTCCAGATCGCGAAGAGGACGACGATCAGGCCGAGCGCGATCAGCATGCCGTACTGGCGCATGTTGCGGCGCAGACCGGCCAGTACCAGGCCGAGCAGCCCCCCGTCGGCGGCCGGTCCGCTCCTGCCCGGCGGCGCGGGGGCCGGGCTCTTGGCGGTCACATCCGTGCTCATCGCGTTACCTCTTTGTCCTTCGTCATATGGCGCATCAGCACTTCCTGCGTGGCCTCGGCCCGCGGCACCTCACCGGTCAGCCGCCCGGCGGCCATCGTGTAGATGCGGTCGCACATGCCGAGCAGCTCGGGAAGCTCGGAGGAGATGAAGACCACCGCCTTGCCCTGGGCGGCGAGCTGGTCGATGACCGTGTAGATCTCGTACTTGGCGCCCACGTCGATGCCGCGGGTCGGTTCGTCGAGGATCAGCACGTCGGGACCCGCGAAGATCCACTTGCTGAGGACGACCTTCTGCTGGTTGCCGCCGGAGAGCTTGCCGACCGGCTCGAAGACCGTGGGCGCCTTGATGTTCATGGACTTCCGGAAGCCCTCGGCGACCTGCCGTTCCTCGTGCTCGTCCACCACGCCCCGCTTGGCGACCTTGTCCAGCGCGGTCAGCGAGATGTTCCGGTTGATGGTGTCGATGAGGTTCAGGCCGTAGTGCTTGCGGTCCTCGGTGACGTACGCGATGCCGTGCCCGATCGCCTGCGCCACGGTCTTCGTACGGATCTCCGAGCCGTCCTTCAGGACCGTGCCGGCCGCGTACCGGCCGTAGGTCCGCCCGAAGACGCTCATCGCGAGTTCGGTGCGGCCCGCGCCCATCAGGCCCGCGATGCCGACGATCTCGCCGCGGCGCACGCTCAGGGACACGTCGTCCACGACCTTGCGCTGCTGGTCGATCGGGTGGAACACGGTCCAGCCGCGGATCTCCAGCGCCGGCGCCGCGCCCTCCTCCGGCTGGTGCGGGGTGCGCTCGGGGAAGCGGTGGTCGAGGTCGCGGCCGACCATGCCGGCGATGATCCGCTCCTCGGTCGTCTCCGGCGCCTTCACATCGAGGGTCTCGATGGACCGCCCGTCCCGGATGATCGTCACCGAGTCGGCGACCTTGCGGATCTCGTTGAGCTTGTGGGAGATGATGATCGAGGTGATGCCCTGGTTCTTCAGCTCCAGGATCAGGTCGAGGAGCTTGTCGCTGTCCTCGTCGTTCAGGGCCGCCGTCGGCTCGTCCAGGATCAGCAGCTTCACCTGCTTGGACAGCGCCTTGGCGATCTCGACGAGCTGCTGCTTGCCCACGCCGATGTCGGCGACCCGGGTCTCCGGGTGCTCGTCCAGACCGACCCGGCGCAGCAGCGCGGTGGCGTGGCGCAGGGTCTCGCGCCAGTTGATGAGTCCGCGCGTGGCGTGCTCGTTGCCGAGGAAGAGGTTCTCCGCGATGGACAGATGCGGCACCAGCGCCAGTTCCTGGTGGATGATGACGATGCCGTGCTGCTCGCTCGCCCGGATGTCCTTGAACTGGCAGGTCTCCGACTCGAAGAGGATGTCCCCCTCGTAACTGCCGTAGGGGTGGACGCCGGAGAGCACCTTCATCAGGGTGGACTTGCCGGCGCCGTTCTCCCCGCAGACGGCGTGGACCTCGCCCTGCCGGACGGTCAGGGTGACGTCCGACAGCGCCTTGACACCGGGAAAGGTCTTGACGATCGAGCGCATTTCCAGGACGGGTCCCGCCATGGTCGTGCCTTCCAATCCGTAGGAGGTGGGCGGGTTACTTGAGGTCGGCCTCGGTGTAGTAACCGCCGTCGACCAGCACCTGCTTGTAGTTGCTCTTGTCGACGCTCACCGGCTGGAGCAGGTAGGCGGGTACGACCTTCGTCCCGTTGTCGTACGTCTTGGTGTCGTTGACCTCGGGCTTCTTGCCCTTCAGGGAGTCGTCCATCATCGTGGCGGCGACCTCGGCGAGCTTGCGGAGGTCCTTGTAGACGGTCTGCGTCTGCTGACCGGAGATGATCGACTTCACCGAGGCCAGCTCGGCGTCCTGGCCGGTGATGACGGGCAGCGGCTTGCTGCCCGAGCCGTAGCCGTCCGACTTGAGGGCGGACAGGATGCCGATGGAGATGCCGTCGTACGGCGAGAGGACCGCGTCGACCCGGCCGCTCTTGTAGGCCGAGGTGAGGACGTCCTCCATGCGCTTCTGCGCGGTGGTGCCGTCCCAGCGCAGGGTGACGACCTGGGTCAGCTTGGTCTGCCCGGACTTGACCACCAGCTGCTTCTTGTCGATGTACGGCTGGAGGACGCTCATGGCGCCGCCGAAGAAGTACTTGGTGTTGTTGTCGTCGTTGGAGCCTGCGAACAGCTCGATGTTGAACGGGCCCTTCTTGCCCTTGCTCAGCCCGAGCTTGTCGACGATGTACTGGCCCTGGAGCTTGCCGACCTTCTCGTTGTCGAACGAGGCGTAGTAGTCGACGTTCTTGGTGCCGAGGATCAGCCGGTCGTAGGAGATGACCGGGATGTGCGCGTCCGCGGCCTCCTGGAGGACGTGGTCCAGGGACTTGTTGTCGATCGCCGCGATGATCAGGCCCTTGACGCCCTGCGTGATCAGGTTCTCGATCTGCGAGACCTGGGTCTCCGGGTCGTCCTCGCCGTAGACCAGCTTGGTCTTGTAGCCCTTGGCCTGGAGGTCCTTGACGACGTTCTTGCCGTCGGAGATCCAGCGCTCGGAGGACTTGGTCGGCATGGCGATGCCGATGGTGCCGCCCTTGACGTCGCCCGACTTCTCCTTGCTGCCGCCATCGCCGCTCTGACCGCAGGCGGTGAGGGTGAGGGCGAGCGAGGCGGCTCCGGCTATGGCGGCGAGTGCGGCTCTGCGGTTGCGCATCTGGGATCAGTCCTTGTCGTTCTCGTCGTTGAGAGGAGCGGAGGTGAGCGGTGCGGGTGCTTCCACGGGGAAGCGGTGGAGCGTCCCGGGCAGTCGGGAGCCGAGCGGCGCCATGTCGCCGTCCGCGCCGTGCCGGGCGAGCAGGTCCAGGGCGAGCCGGCCGCGCCGCACCCGCTCCCGGGCGGTGTCCAGGGTCACGTCCCGCAGGTGGGTGCCCCACGGGTAGATGCCGGGGGCCTTGGACAGGCCGAACTTCAGGTAGAGGGGCGCGCCGCGCCGGATCAGCTCGGCGACCTCGTACATCCGGATGTAGCCGCCGAGGTCGTCGGGGGCCTCGATGTACATGTCCATGGGGGCGCCGGAGACCCGGCGGATCTCGGTGAGGTGGTCCAGCGTCAGGTCGCTGGGCACGTTGACGGAGTCGGCGCCGAGCCGCTCGTAGACGGCGTACGAGGCCGGGTTGACCGGGCCGATGAGCGCCGAGACCTTCAGCGTGGTGTCGGCCGGGATGAGCCCGGCCTGGCGGGCCCGGTGCAGGGTCCACAGCACGCCCTCGTCGGCGACCAGCAGGCACTTCACGCCCAGTTCGGTGGCCCGCACGGCGTCCTCGACGCAGCCGGCGACGGCGTCGTGGCCCCGGGCGCGCAGTCCGGCCCCCCGCGAGTCGGACCGCACCGAGCCGCCGATGTCCCAGGTGCCGCGCGGGCCGGTGAACAGGCAGAGCTCGATGTCGCGCTCGTTCGTGGCGTCGACCATCTCGGTGATCTCGGCGTCGGTGAGCATCCACACGCCGCTGCCCTGGCTGATCCGGTGGATCGGCACATCGAGGCGCGAGGCCTCCTTCAGCACGACCGCCAGCGCTTCGGGACCCTCGCACGAGGGGATCTCGGTGCGCCAGCGACCGCCGCCCGGGAAGGTGCGGGCGGAGGCGTCGGCGGGGTCGAGGGCGGGCGCGCCGAGGCCGAGCGCGGCGAGCACCTGCTCGCCGGGCCTGCGGGCTGCCGGGGCGGAAGCGTCGGTCACAAGCTGTCCTTAAGGTCCTGAGTGTTCGGTATTTCGGACAAGGTTCGCGGCTCTGGGTAGGGAAGAGCGCGGGGCGTACGCCGGTCGGGGCGTCGTCAGGTCACGCCCCGACCGGCGCACGGTCAGGGGCGGAGCAGCACCTTGCCCACCTTGGGATCGCCTGCCCCGACCAGCTCGATGGCCTGCGGGAACTCGGTCAGCGGCAACTCGTGGGTGACCAGCGGCAGCGGGTCCAGCAGCCCGGCCCCGAAGACCCGCACGGTGTGGGCCCAGGCGTCCGGCGGTGCCCCGAAGACGGTGTGCACCTCCAGCTGCCGTACGACGAGATCGGTCGGGTCGAGCCCGTCCGCGCCCGGCGCCGGGATCCCGGTGAGGACCAGCCGGCCGCCGCGCCGCGGCAGCGCGGCGGCGGTGCGCGCGGCGGACGCCGACCCGGCGGTCTCGATCACCACGTCGAAGTCGCCGGGCAGCGCCGGACCTTCGGCGTCCTTCAGCCGGAAGTCGCTCGCCCCGAACCGCCGGGACAGCGCCTCCCGGTCGTTCCGCGTGCCCACCACGAGCAGCTCCGCCGGCGAGACCGCCTTCAGGAACTGCACGGCGAACATGCCCAGCGTGCCCGTGCCGACCACCGCGACCCGCTCGCCCGGCCGGGCGTCCGCCTTCAGCGCGGCGGCCGCGATACAGGCGGCCGGTTCCAGCAGGGCGGCGGCGGTGAGGTCGGCGTCGTCCGGCAGGACGTGCAGCAGCCGGGCGGGCAGGGTCAGCGTGGCGGCCATGGCGCCCGGCTGGGTGAAGCCGGTCTCCTCGTACCCGGCCGAGCACAGCGTGGTCTCGCCCGCGTGACAGCGTTCGCACACCTGGCAGTTGCGGAAGCCCTCGCCGACGACCTTGCGGCCGACGAGCGAACCGGGCACTCCGGCGCCCACCTCCGTGACCGTCCCCGACCACTCGTGCCCGGGGACGAGCGGATAGCGCACGTACCCCTCGGGCCGGTTGCCCTGGTACACCTCGCGGTCGCTGCCGCAGATGCCGGCCGCGTGCACCGCGACCAGCGCCTCGCCGGGACCGGGCCGCCGGGGCGTGTGGGCCTCGACCCGGTGCACCCCCGGCGCCTCGACCAGGACCTGGGAGCTCACTTCGTGCCCTTGGGCTTGCGCTGCTCCCAGCCCTCGGCCCACAGGTCGAACCGGGCCTGCTGCTGCGGGAACTCCGCCGCCGCGTCGACGTCCAGCTCGACGCCGAGCCCGGGCGCGTCGGAGAGGTGGAAGCAGCCGTCCTCCGGGTTCACCTGCGGGGCGCCCTTGACCACCTTCTTGATCTCCGCGTCCGCGAAGTCGTTGAAGTGCTCAAGGATCTTGAAGTTCGGGGAGGTGAAACCGACCTGGAGGGAGGCGGCGGTGAGCACCGACCCGCCCACGTTGTGCGGGGCGACGAGCATGTAGTGGGTCTCGGCGGTCGCGGCCAGCTTCCGGGTCTCCCAGATGCCGCCGATGTGGCCGACGTCGGGCTGGATGATGTCGACCGCCTGGCTGTCGAACAGCTCGCGGAACTCGATCCGGTCGTGGATGCGCTCCCCGGTGGCCACCGGGATGTCCACCTTGGCCGCGACCTTCTCCAGCGCCTTCAGGTTCTCCGGCGGCACCGGCTCCTCCAGCCAGGCCGGCTTGAAGGGCGCCATCTCCTTGGCCAGCCGGACGGCGGTGGCGGGGGAGAAGCGGCCGTGCATCTCCAGCATCAGCTCCGCCTCCGGGCCGATGGCGTCCCGCACGGCCTCGATGAGCGAGACCGCGTACACCGTCTCCTGGTGGTCCAGCTCGAAGTGCCCGGTGCCGAAGGGGTCGATCTTCAGTGCCTTGTAGCCGCGCTCCATGACCCCCCGCGCGGCCTTGTGGTACGCCTCCGGGGTGCGCTCGGTGGTGTACCAGCCGTTGGCGTACGCCTTGACCTTGTCGGTCACCTTCCCGCCGAGCAGCTGCCACACCGGCACGCCCAGCGCCTTGCCCTTGATGTCCCAGCAGGCCATCTCGACCACGGCGATGCCGGACATGACGATCTCCCCGGCGCGGCCGTAGTCGCCGTACTTCATCCGGCGCACGAGGTCCTCGACAGCGAACGGGTCCGATCCGAGAATGTGGTTGGCCTCGGCCTCCCGCAGATAGCCGATCAGCGCGTCGGTGTGCCCGAGCATCCGGGTCTCGCCGACTCCCGTGATGCCCTCGTCGGTGTGCACCTGGACGTAGGTCAGGTTGCGCCACGGCGTGCCGACCACGTGCGTGCTGATTCCGGTGATGCGCACGGCAGTTGCCCCTCAGCTGTTCGAGATTTCGTCACACGTTCGAAATGTTGGCGTGACAGTAAGGACGGTCCGGCGGGGGTGTCAATGGGTCGAACAGGTAACGGTTTCGGCACGGCTCTCGAGAACTCTTTCGACCCCGCACCAAACCTTCACAGCGGCGCCTGGAACCGAAACCTCGGGGACCCTAGTCTTCCCGCGTCATGAACTACTGCCTCCCGTGCCGACGGCACCTCAATGGCGCCCTGGCCTGCCCCGGGTGCGGTACTCCGGCCGACCGGCTCGCGGCCCCCACGGCGGCACCGGACGCGCCCGCGCACGAGCAGGGGGACGGGCGCGGGCACGCGGGGACACCGACGGCGCACGAGCAGCCGTACGAGCCGTACGAGCAGCGGCACGAGGGGGCGCCAGGCGCTCCGGACGCCCCCGGGGAGCCGGGGCGGGCGGAAGAACCGGAACCGGCGGAGGCGGGGGCCGGCGCAGCGGAGGAGGCGGGGGCCGACGACGCCGGTGACGACGGGGGCGCCCCGGCCGGCCGGCGGGCCCGGGGCGGGGCCGAGGGCAGCCGCCGCGACCGCAAGGCCGCCGCACACCGCCGAAGACGCCGCCGTACCGTCCTGGTCGCCGTCGGGTTCGTCCTCGCGGCGGGCGGGCTCAGTCTCGCCGAACTGGGCACGGACGCGCCCTTCTCACCCTTCTCCAGCGAGGCCCCGGCCCCGGCCGGGAACACCTCGGCGGACGGCGGCGCCGCCTCCGTCGCGCCGGACCGCACCGCCGGCCCGGCAGGCGCCGCGTCCGGCGCCACCCCCCGGGCGGGCGGGTCGGCCTCCCCGGACGCCTCGGCCTCCGCCTCCCCGTCGCAGTCCCCCGGGGACAAGGATTCCGCTTCCCCCTCCGCCACGCGGAGCGGCACGGCACAGCAGTCGGCCACGACGAGTTCCGGTGCGACCCCGGTGACCCCGGTGACCCCGGCCGCCCCGGCCCCCAGCCAGTCGTCCGACACCCCGACCGCGGCCCCGACCACCTCCGCGCCCCCGCCCGAGCCGTCGCCCACGAAGACCTGCGACCGCTTCCTGTGGTGGTGCAGCTGAGGACGGTCGCGGGCATGTGAGTGCCCCCGCCCGCCGTCCGGCTCCGTCCGTGTGGACGTGAAGCACGCCCGGCGCATCCCCGCCACCCCGCGCCATCGGCCGTCCGGGGCATCCACGACACCCCCCGGCCTCCACGGGGGTTGAGTCGAACGGGCACGTCTCGCCGTACCGGTCTCGGGAACGCCCGACGCCGGAGGAGGGCGTCGTGCCGAGGGGGAGCAGCGAGCAGCGGATCGGCCGAGGAGAGCGGATGACGCAGGAGATCACCGTCCAGGGCACGGTAGCCGAGGGCTTCGAGTCGGTGCGCGAGGAGTTCGCCGCCTTCGTCGCCGGGGAACGGGACGACTACGAGGGCCAGTTGTGCGCGTACGTCCACGGACGGCGGGTCGTGGACCTGTGGGCGGGCGCCGGGGCGACGGGTGACTCGCTGTACGCCCTGCACTCGGCCACGAAGGGCGCGGCCCATCTGGTGGCGGCGCTGCTCGTGCAGGACGGCACCCTGGAGCTGGACCGCAAAGTCACCTACTACTGGCCGGAGTTCGCCGCCGAGGGCAAGAGTGCGCTGACACTGCGGGACCTGCTGGCGCACCGCGCGGGGCTGGTCGGCACCGACACCGGGTTCGGTGCCGACGAGCTGGCCGACGACCGGATGATCGCCGAACGCCTCGCCGACCAGCGGCCGTTCTGGCGGCCGGGCACGGCGTTCGGCTACCACGCGCTGGTCATCGGCGCGCTGACCGGCGAGGTCGTCCGCCGGGCGACGGGCCGTACGCTCCAGGAGGTGTACGAGGAGCGGGTCCGCGCTCCCCACGGCCTGGACCTCCACCTGGGTCTGCCGGAGGCGCACGAGCCGCGCTTCCGCACCGTCCGGCCGACGCTGCCGACGCCCGCGCAGCGGGCGCAGCTCGAAGCCGTGCCGACCGGCCCGCACACCCTCGCGTCGATCGCCTTCAACCGGCACGGCGCGGAGCCCACCGACCTGGAGAGCCTGCCGAACCAGCGGCTGATCCGCGCCCGGGGACCCGCCTCGGTGGGCGGGACCGGCTCGGCGCGCGGTCTCGCGGCCATGTACGCGGCGATGATCAGCGAGGTGGACGGCAGGAGCCCGCTGCTGAAGGGCGACACACTGGCGGAGTTCGCCCAGATCCACTCCACGGGGTACGACCTGGTGATGCGCGTCCACACGTCGTTCGGCCTCGGCTTCCAGGCGATCGCCGACACCTGGCACCCGTTCCTCGGTGCGGGCGCGCTGGGCCACAGCGGCGCCGGCGGCGTCCAGGCCTTCGCGGACCCGCACGCGGGCATCGCCTACGGCTACACGAGGCGCCGGTTCGCGTTCCCGGGCGGGGCGGCACCCGAGAACGACAGGTTCGCGGCGGAGGTCCACAAGGCGGCGCTGGCCGGCTGAGGAGCTCCCCGAAGGCGCGCGGACGCCTCCCGGCGAAGAGCAGCCGCACCCCACGTCCAAGGATGCGGCTGCCGATGTGAGGAACGACGGAGGTCAGGCCAGCGTCACGGTGATGTTCCCGCGTGTCGCCTTCGAGTAGGGGCAGACCTGGTGGGCCTTCTCCAGCAGCTTCCGCGCGGTGGCCTCGTCGGCGTTGGGGATGCGCGCCGAGATCTCCACGATGATCCCGAAACCCTCGTCGTTCCTGCCGATGCCGACCCTGGCGGTGACGGTGGACCCGGACACGTCGGCGCCCTCCTGCCGGGCGACGACCCCCAGCGCCCCCTGGAAGCACGCGCTGTAACCGGCGGCGAACAGCTGCTCCGGGTTGGTCCCGGACCCGCTGCCGCCCATCTCCTTCGGCGGGTTGACGACGACGTCGAGTCGGCCGTCGTCCGTGGCGACCCGCCCGTCGCGGCCGTTCTCGGCGGTGGCGACGGCGGTGTACAGGACGTCGGACTGCGTGATGGGCATGCGGTTGTCTTCCTCCTCGGCCGCCGCGACTCGCGCCCACGATCGCGACGGATTTCGGAAAGAAGCTACCGCATGCCGGAAACCACGGGAAGTCTAGAGCTTGACGACCATCTTGCCGATGTTGTCGCCGCGCAGGACCCCGAGGAACGCCTCCAGGTTGTTCTCGATGCCCTCGACCACGGTCTCCCGGTACTTCAGCGCGCCCGAGGCGACCCAGGGGCCGACCTCCTGGACGAACTGCGGCTGGAGGTCGTAGTGGTCGCCGACCAGGAAGCCCTCGATCCGGCCGCGGGTCTGGATCAGCCGGGCCAGGTTCTTCGGGCCGGGCGCGGGCTCGGTGTTGTTGTAGACCGAGATCATGCCGCAGACGGCGATCCGGCCGCCCTGGTTCAGCGAGCCGATCGCGGCCTCCAGGTGGTCCCCGCCGACGTTGTCGAAGTAGACGTCGATGCCGTCGGGCGCCGCCTCGCGCAGCTGCTCGGCGACCGGGCCGTTCCTGTAGTTGAAGGCGGCGTCGAAGCCGTACTCCTCCAGGAGCAGCTTGACCTTCTCGTCGGACCCGGCCGAGCCGATGACCCGCGAGGCGCCCTTGAGCCTGGCGATCTGGCCCACCTGGCTGCCCACGGCCCCGGCGGCGCCCGACACGAACACGCTGTCGCCCTCCTTGAAGGAGGCGGTGCGCAGCAGGCCGGCGTAGGCGGTCAGCCCGGTCATGCCGAGGACGCCGAGGTACGTCGACAGGGGGGCGGCCTCCGGGTCGACCTTCACGGCGTTCCTCGCGTCCACGGCCGCGTACTCGCGCCAGCCGGAGAAGTGCAGGACGTGGTCGCCGGCGGAGAGGCCCTCGGCGCGCGACTCGACCACCTCGCCGACCGCGCCGCCCTGCATGACCTTGCCCAGCTCGAAGGGGGCGACGTAGGACTTGGCCGCGCTCATCCTTCCGCGCATATAAGGGTCGACGGAGAGGTACTTGTTCCGCACCAGCACCTGACCCTCGCCCGGGGTCGGGACCGGCGCCTCGACGAGGGCGAAGTCCTCGGGCTTCGGCCAGCCGACGGGCCGGCTGAGCAGGTGCCACTCGCGGTTGATCATGACGGAGCCTTTCGTGTCACGGCAATTACTTCAGTACCTGAAACAACCATGCCCGAATATTTCATGATGTCAAGTAACCGGGTATCCTGGACGGCATGTCCCACCCATCGAAGACCCACCGCCCCGACCCCCTGACCATGGAAGTGGTCGAGCTGATCGGTGACGTCGTGGCCCGCTTCTACGCGGACTACGAGGAGGCGGCGGGCGAGCACACGCTGACCGGCCCGCAGGCCAGGCTGCTCAGCCTGCTCTCGCTGGAGCCGCTGCCCATGCGCAAGCTGGCCCAGAAGCTCAAGTGCGAACCGTCGAACGTCACCGGGATCGTGGACCGGCTCGAGTCCCGCGGCCTGGTGGAGCGCCGCCCCGACCCGGCCGACCGCCGGGTCAAGGTCGCCGCCGCCACCGAGGAGGGCCGCCGGGTGGCCCGGGACCTGCGCGAGGGCCTGCACTTCGCCCGCGAGCCGCTCGCCGCGCTCACCGACGACCAGCGCCGCTCCCTGCGCGACCTGCTGCGCCGCATGCTCGACGCCTGAGACCCGGCCCGGCCGGCCCCCTGCCGCCACCGGCCGCCCGCGCCGTCACACCCAGCCAGTAGAGTCCTCGCCATGCGCGATCTCGGGGTGGGTTTCGGGTACCTGCTGAAAGGCCAGCGATGGGTGGCCCGGCACGGACGGAGCTACGGCTTCGGGCTGTTGCCCGGACTGATCACGCTCGTGCTGTACGCCGCCGCGCTGGTCGCGCTCGCCGTGTGGGGCGCGGACGCGGTCACCTGGGCGACCCCGTTCGCGGACGACTGGTCCAGCCCCTGGCAGGGCCTGTTCCGCGGCTTCCTGACGGCCGTCCTCTTCGCCCTCGGCCTGCTGCTGGCCGTGCTGACGTTCACCGCCGTCACCCTGCTGGTCGGCCAGCCCTTCTACGAGAACCTCTCGGAGCGGGTCGACGCCGGCGCCTCGCCCGACGGCACCGCCCCGCGCTCGGAGCTGCCGCTCTGGCGCGAGCTGTGGATCTCCGCCCGGGACAGCCTGCGCGTGCTGGTGCGGGCCGGCCTGTGGGGCCTCCTGCTCTTCGCCCTCGGGTTCCTGCCGTTCGCCGGGCAGACCGTCGTCCCCGTGATCGGCTTCTTCGTCACCGGCTTCTTCCTCACCGAGGAACTGGCCGCCGTGGCGATGCAGCGCCGGGGCGTCGACCTGCGCGCCCGGCTCACCCTGCTCCGCTCCCGCAAGACCCTCGTCTGGGGCTTCGGCACGCCCCTGGGCCTGGCCTTCCTGGTTCCGTTCGTCGCGGTGTTCCTGATGCCGGGCGCGGTCGCGGGCGCCACGCTCCTCGCCCGCGACCTGCTGGGCGAGGAGAGCGGCGGGGACGGCGCCGACGCGCCCCGGACGCAGGACGTCAGCCCCTGACCGAGACGCTCGCCGCAGGCCCCGTCCCGGCCTCAGCCCCGTCCCCGCTCCGCCGCACCGACGGACACGGCGACGATCGACCGGACCTGCGCGATGATGTCCAGCCGGTTGCGCACGAACTCCGGGTCCGTCACCTCGGTGGTGTTACCGGCCCCGAACTCCAGCACGGGCGTGTGCACGTGCCCGCCCGGCAGCGTGCCGCGCAGCCCGAGCCGGTCCCGCAGCAGGGTGGCCCGGTAGGCGATCTCGTTGGAGAGGTAGTCGCCGCCGGCCCCGGCACGGGCGGTGGAGCCGGGGGTCGGCCCGTCCGGCCGTACGACGGGCGCGGTACCGCCGGCCGGTATCTCGGTCACCTCCGTGTGGTCGTACACGGGGAAGCGGCCCGTCCGCGCGGCCACGACAGCGGCGTACGGCAGGGTGGTGCTCGTCCACTGCGGCTGCGACGCCGGGTCCGCGACCGGGATCGGCCCGGTCACGCCCACGCCGTCGTTGTCCGCGAAGCCGCCCCGCCACGCGCCGTTGGTGCGCTCGACGTCGAACCGGCCGGCCCGGCCCTGGCTCACGGTCGTGAACAGGTCCACCCGCGGCAGGTACGGCCGCAGCGTCCGCTCCACCGTGCCCTCGGCGAAGTCCCGCCAGCGCACCGGGAACACGGCCGCCTCGACGCGCGCCGGTCCCCGCGCCGTCTCGACGACCGTGCCGTCCAGCGCGAGCGCCGTCGCCCCCGAGGGGTTGGAGATGCGGATGTCCCGGTCGAGCGTGAAGGGGTCGAACCCGGTGAGCAGGACGCGCCGCAGGTGCCCCTTCCCCGGGTAGCGGATGTCGGTCTGCCCGCGCGAGGTCCGCTCCAGCCACCCGAGGAGCGCGTCCCGCTGTCCGTCGGACAGCCCGAAGTCCGGCTCCCAGGTGCGCACTTCCCGGGTCATCCCCAGCCGGGCCCAGTACAGCGGACGGTCGTCATCCCGGCTCAGGTCACCACCGGCCGGCCCGCGCCCCTGCGCGCGCTCCACGGCCCGCCGCCACAGCGCGGACCCCTCGCGGACGACGACGCGGCGGGCCTGCGCGTAGGAGTGCGCCCGGTGCAGGGCACGGCCGAACTCCGGTGCCGCGTCGTCGAATCCGGAGCGCCGCAGGATCTCCTGCGGCACGGCCTTGTCCAGCCGCTGTTCCTCGACGGTGGGGGAGGGCGGAGCGGTGGCGGCGCACGCCGTGGTGGCGGGCCCGGACAGGCCGGTCAGCAGGGCCAGCCCGAGGAGGCCGATACGTAGACGCATCAAGGGAGTTCGGGTCCTTCCGTCGCTGTGGGGCGCGTGGTGCGGTGGACGGCCGCAGTATCGCGTGACGGACGTGACCCGCGCCATGGTGCGGGCGGCACCGGCGGCTGGGGCGGGGACGGCGAGGACGTGGCCAAGTGTGAAGGGTTCGTACGAGATCTCCGCCGGACGCCCGATCGAGGACCGCCGCGTCATCACGACGATTAACGTCTGATCCGGGACAAGTCCCCCGCCCGGGGACGCGTGTCTCCCGCGCAGCCCCGGTCCGGGAACCTGACCCCCGGACCGGGGCTTCACGGCCCCGGGTCGAGGGGCTACCGGCCCCGGACGCCGAAGCCGTACACCGTCTCGGAGCGGAAGACCTCGCCGGGCCGCAGCACCGTGCTCGGGAAGTCCGGCCGGTTGGGGGAGTCCGGGAAGTGCTGCGTCTCCAGGGCGATCCCGGCGCCGGGTTCGAGCGGCCCGGACAACGTGTCGGCGGTGTAGAGCTGGAGGCCCGGCTCGGTCGTGGCCACCGTCAGGGTCCGCCCGGACGCCGGGTCGTACAGCTCGGCCACCTCCTCCGCCGCGCCGGTCACCCCCTTGTCCAGGACGAAGTTGTGGTCGTAGCCGGAGCCGGTCCTGCGGGCCGTGCGGAAGTCGAAGCGGGAGCCCGTCACGTCCGCCGGCGCGCCGGCCGGGATCAGGTCCGCGTCCACCGGCGTGTACCGGGACGCGCCCAGCCGCAGTTCGTGCCCGTCCGCGTCACCGGAACCGCGCAGGTTCCAGTACGTGTGACTGGTCAGGTTGACCACCGTCGGCGCGTCCGTGACCGCCTCGTAGGCGATCCGCAGCGCGCCCGACGCGTCGAGCGTGTACGTCACCGCCACCTCCAGCCGGCCCGGGAAGCCCTCCTCGCCGTGCGGGCTGACCCGGCCGAGGCGGACGCCGTGCGGGACCGGCGTCACCTCCCACACCCGCTTGTCGAACCCGCGTTCACCGCCGTGCAGCGAGTTCGGGCCGTTGTTGCGGGCCAGCGTGTACGTCCGCCCGTCCAGCGGGAACCGGCCGCCCGCGATGCGGTTCGCGTACCGGCCGATCACGGCACCCAGGTACGGCTCCGGATGCGCCAGGTAACCGTCGAGGTCCGGGAAGCCCAGCGCCACGCCCACCGTCCGCCCGGCGCCGTCCGGGACCTCCACGGACTGCACGATCCCGCCGTACGACAGCACCCGCACCCGCACCCCGCCGCGCTCCAGCGTCCACCGGTGCACCGCCGTGCCGTCGGGGAGTGTGCCGAAAAGTTCGTTCATGTGGGAAACCCTAGTAGTGCCGTCGGAAGCCGGATCCGCTGCGGGTGACGGTCGACCGCATGTGCCACGCCGGCACTTGACGGGCTGTCGTGTGTCTGGTGGTGTTTCCCCCCGCCCCGCTCGCTGCCGGGGCGGACGAGGACTCATCACGCGCGGGGGACGCATGAGTGATCGCGAGCTGTGGGCGAGTACGGCCCTGCTGGCCACCTTCCTGGGCTTTGTCGTGTCGGTCTTCGTCGGCCCTCCGGCCTGGTTCCTGGGCATCCTGTCCGCCGCACTGATCGTGAGCGTACTGATCATCCGGAGCGAGCAGAGGAAGCGCGGCCACCGCTGAAGCCGCACTGCCCGTTCGACCCGCTCACCGGACGGGGCCGGTCACGGCTGTGCCGCCGTGATCCTCCGGTATGCGATCTCCGCCAGCCGCGCCTGGCCGTCCTTGCTGGGGTGGAACCAGTCCCAGTGGCTGAGCTGGTCCGTGCCGAAGCGGTAGTCGTACACCGCGTCGCCGTCGAAGCGGCAGCGCCGGTCCTTGGCGCAGACCTCCCTCAGCACCCGGTTGTACTCCACCACCCGCTGCTGCACGGAGTCCCGGCGCAGCGTCGCCGCGCTGGTCAGGTCGTCGGCGTCGCCCAGCATCGACGGGCAGATGCCCAGCTTCCACACCTGCTTGCCCAGCGGGTTCGTCCGGCCCTGCGACCACAGCCGCTTCAGGTTCGGCACGCTCGCCACGTACACCTGCGTCTTCGGCAGCGCCGAACGCAGCGTGCGCAGCGCCTCCTCGAAGTCCGCGCGGAAGCCGGCCACCGGGGTCATCGCCGACGCCGAGGCCCGGCAGGCGTCGTTCGCCCCCACCATCACCGTCACCAACTGCGGGGCGCGGGAGACCACCTGCTCCATCTGCCCGGGCAGGTCCGCCATCCGGGCGCCCGTCACCGCGTAGTTCCAGCTGCGCTCCGCCGCCCCCGTCACGCCCAGCAGCCGCACCGCCAGGCTGTCCACCGCGGCGTCGCTGCCCGTCGCCCACGACACCTCCGGGCAGTCCGACAGCACCGTGCACGCGTCGAAGCCGCGCGTGATGGAGTCGCCCACCGCGGCGATCGAGTCCGGGCTGCGGTCCCACACCGGGGGCCGGGCCGCGCCCGCCTCGGTGCCCGCCGGCGCCGGCGCGCTCCCCGCCCCGTCGTCACATCCGGCGGCGCCCAGCAGCACGGTCGCCACGACGGCGAGAACGGCCCGTACACGGTGGCTTCGCTTCCGCATCCCTGCTGTTCCCCTCGTTCGACGGTAGGCATCCCCCTCCCCTGACAACGTGCGAGGGTTCCCGGCCCGGCTCCCCGGGAACGGCGCACCCCCGCACAAGCGTCCCCCTGGGTGAATGGCGGCGGTTTCCTGGCACCGGGACCGACCGTACGTCACACTCCTTGCCCCGCCGCAGGGTAGCCTCGCCATCAACGCGGCCGTCGCGCCACTGCCGCCCAGCCAGTCCGCAAGATGTCCCGCTCTGCCCGGAGGTTCCGGTGACGACACGTGGAGTTCTGTACGTGCACTCCGCGCCGCGCGCGCTGTGCCCGCACGTCGAGTGGGCCGTCGCCGGGGTGCTCGGCACGCGCGTCAACCTCGACTGGATCCGGCAGCCCGCGGCGCCCGGCACCTGGCGCTCGGAGTTCTCCTGGCAGGGCCAGGCCGGCACCGCCTCCAAACTCGCCTCGGCGCTGCGCGGCTGGCACCTGCTGCGCTTCGAGGTCACCGCCGAGCCCTGCGCGACCGCCGAGGGCGAGCGCTACAGCTGCACCCCCGACCTCGGCATCTTCCACGCCGTCACCGGCATCCACGGCGACATCCTGATCCCCGAGGACCGCCTGCGCGCCGCGCTGACGCGGTCCCAGCAGGGGGAGACCGACCTGGAGGCGGAGATCGCCAAGCTCCTGGGCAAGCCCTGGGACGACGAACTGGAGCCGTTCCGCTACGCCGGCGAGGGCGCCCCGGTCCGCTGGCTGCACCAGGTGGTGTGACGTCGCGCACGTGACGGAGCCCGCCGGCGCAAGCGGCGGACATGGCTGAAGGGCCCTCACCTGCCGGTGAGGGCCCTTCTCCACGTTTCTCGGTTGCTCAGTTGCTCAGAGCGTCCGGAACGCCAGGACCACGTTGTGCCCGCCGAAGCCGAACGAGTCGTTCAGCGCGGCGATACGGCCCTCGGGCAGGGCCCGCGCCGCACCGACGACCACGTCCGCGTTGACCTCGGGGTCGAGGTTGTCCACGTTGATGGTCGGCGGGGCCGTGCGGTTCACCAGCGCCAGGATCGACGCGACGGTCTCCACACCACCGGCACCGCCCAGCAGGTGACCGGTCATCGACTTGGTCGCGGAGATCGCCATGTGGTCGACGTCGTCGCCGAACACCTTCCGCAGCGCCTTGATCTCGGCCACGTCACCCTGCGGCGTCGAGGTGGCGTGCGCGTTCACGTGCACGATCTCGGCCGGCTTCAGATCCGTGTTGTCCAGCAGGTTCTGCAGCGCGTGCGCGATCCCGTTGCCGGACGGCTCCGGCTGCGTGATGTGGTGCGCGTCGGCGGAGATGCCCTGTCCGAGCGCCTCGGCGTAGATCCGGGCGCCGCGGGCCTTCGCGTGCTCCTCGGACTCCAGGACGATCACACCGGCGCCCTCACCGAGCACGAAGCCGTCCCGGCCGGCGTCGTAGGGACGCGAGGCGCCCCGCGGGTCGTCGTTGTTCTTGGACATCGCCATCATGTTGCCGAACGCGGCGATGGGCAGCGGGTGGATGGCGGCCTCGGTACCACCGGCCACGACCACGTCCGCACGCCCGGTGCGGATCATCTCGATCGCGTACCCGATGGCCTCAGCGCCCGAGGCGCAGGCCGAGACCGGGGTGTGCACACCGGCGCGGGCACCCAGCTCGATCCCGACGTTGGCCGCCGGGGAGTTGGGCATCAGCATCGGCACGGTGTGCGGGGAGACGCGGCGTACGCCCTTCTCCTTGAGGATGTCGTACTGGTCCAGCAGGGTCGTCACGCCGCCGATGCCGGAGGCGATGACCGCGCCGAGACGGTCGGGGTTGACGGACGCGTCCTCACCGGCCCTGGCGGTGAAGCCGGCGTCCTTCCAGGCTTCCTGAGCGGCGATCAGCGCGAACTGCGCGGACCGGTCCAGCTTGCGGGCCTGCGGGCGGGGGATGATCTCGCCCGGTTCGACGGCGATCTGCGCGGCGATCCGGACCGGCAGCTGAGCCGCCCATTCCTTCTCCAGCAGGCTGACGCCGGACGTGCCGGCGACGAGGGCCTCCCAGGTCGAGGCTGCGTCGCCACCCAGCGGTGTGGTTGCGCCGATACCGGTGACGACCACGGTGCGATTGGTCGGGCTCACGGGAATTCTTTCTCCAACGGATACGGGAGGACTACCCCCGCGTCTGCGGGGATTACGGCGCCACCGCCGGGTGGCGGGGCTTGCAGCCTGCGGCCTACGCGATGGCTCAGTCCTGGTGCTTGAGGATGTAGTCGGTCGCGTCGCCGACGGTCTTGAGGTTCTTGACGTCCTCGTCCGGGATCTTCACGTCGAAGCGCTCCTCGGCGGCGACGACAACCTCGACCATGGACAGCGAGTCGACGTCCAGGTCGTCGGTGAAGGACTTGTCCAGCTGGACGTCCTCGGTGGGGATCCCGGCGATCTCGTTCACGATCTCGGCGAGACCCGCGACGATCTCTTCCTGAGTGGCGGCCATGTCAGGCGCTCCTTCTTCGATAATCCAGACGGTTTGTGGCAGTTGTCCCCCTGCCGGATCGCATGATCCGGCACGGAGTGCCTAGGGGAGGGTAACGACCGTGGCGGCGTAGACGAGACCCGCCCCGAATCCGATGACGAGCGCGGTGTCGCCGCTCTTCGCCTCCCCGGTCGCCAGAAGCCGCTCCATCGCGAGCGGGATCGAGGCGGCCGAGGTGTTGCCGGTGGTGCGGATGTCACGGGCGACCGTGACGTGCTCCGGCAGCTTCAGTGTCTTCACCATCGAGTCGATGATCCGCACATTGGCCTGGTGCGGGATGAAGACGTCCAGGTCGTCCGCGGTGATTCCGGCCGCGTCCAGCGCCTGCTGGGCGACCTTCGCCATCTCGAACACGGCCCAGCGGAACACCGCCTGGCCCTCCTGCGTGATCGCAGGGAACTTGATGTTGCCCTGGCTGTCCAGGGGCAGCTGGGAGACGTCGCCGACGGCGAACCGGTCCCAGGAGACGGTCTGCTTGATGGTCTCGGACTTGTCGCCCTCGGAGCCCCACACGGTCGGGCCGATCGCCGGCTCCGCCGAGGGGCCGACCACGACCGCGCCGGCGCCGTCACCGAACAGGAACGCGGTCGCCCGGTCCTCCAGGTCGGTCAGGTCGCTCAGCCGCTCCACGCCGATCACGAGCACGTAGTCGGCGGAACCTTCCACCACCATGCCCTTGGCGAGGGTCAGGCCGTAGCCGAAGCCCGCGCAGCCGGCCGAGATGTCGAAGGCGGCGGCCTTGTCCGTGCCCAGCTTGTCGGCGATCTCGGTGGCGACGGCCGGGGTCTGGCTGAAGTGCGACACGGTCGAGACGACCACCGCGCCGATCCGCTCGGCGTCGATGCCGGCGTCCGCGATGGCCTTCCCGGAGGCCTCGATCGCCATCGCGGCCACGGTCTCCTCCGGGCCCGCCCAGTGCCGGGTCTCGATGCCGGAGCGGGAGCGGATCCACTCGTCGGACGAGTCGATCTTCTCCAGGATCACCTCGTTGGGCACCACCCGGGTCGGCCGGTAGCCGCCGACGCCGAGGATGCGCGCATACGGGGCGCCCTTGCTGGGCTTGATCTTCGCCATGTACGGCTCCTTAGGCACCGGTGTGCTCTGCGAGCAGAGCGCGGGCCGCGTCGAGGTCGTCGGGGGTCTTCAGGGCCAGCGTCGCGACGCCGGGCAGGGCCCGCTTGGCCAGGCCGGTCAGGGTGCCGCCCGGGCACACCTCGACGAGCGCGGTGACGCCCAGCTCCTTGAACGTCTCCATGCACAGGTCCCAGCGCACGGGGTTGGCGACCTGGCCGACCAGCCGCTCCAGCACCTCGGCGCCGGACGCGACGGCCTTGCCGTCCTTGTTGGAGACGTAGGTGACCTTCGGGTCGGCGGGCGACAGCGCCGCCGCGGCCTTGGCGAGCGTCTCGACCGCGGGCGCCATGTGACGGGTGTGGAAGGCGCCGGCCACCTTCAGCGGGACGACCTTGCGCACGCCCTCGGGCTTGTCCTCGGCCAGCGCGGCCAGTTGCTCCAGCGTGCCGGCGGCCACGATCTGGCCCGCGCCGTTGATGTTCGCCGGAGTCAGGCCCAGCTTCTCCAGGTGCGCGACGGAGGTCTCCGGGTCGCCGCCGAGCAGCGCCGCCATGCCGGTCTCGGTGACCGCGGCGGCGTCGGCCATCGCCAGACCCCGCTTGCGGACCAGGCCGAGGGCGGCCGTGTCGTCCAGGACACCGGCGAAGGCGGCGGCGGTGATCTCACCGACGCTGTGCCCGGCGACCGCGCCGGGGCCGATGTCACCGAGTGCCGCGGCGGACAGGAGGCCGGCGGCCACGAGCAGCGGCTGGGCCACCGCGGTGTCCCGGATCGCGTCGGCGTCGGCCTGGGTGCCGTAGTGCACGAGGTCCAGTTCGATGGCGTCCGACCAGGCGGCGACGCGGTCGGCGGCACCGGGCAGTTCGAGCCAGGGGGTCAGGAAGCCGGGCGTCTGAGCGCCCTGGCCGGGAGCGACGAGTACGAGCACTCTCACACTCTCTCTTGGGGACGGGCACGGCCGCCCGTGAGGACAGGGACGAAGAACACGAAGGGCTTTTGTGGGCCTCCGACAAAACCCTATGTCTGGGTTTCGGCGTCGGCCAGACGCCCCAGGATGAGCGCGATCCGTAGTGTGAACGCGGATCGTACATCCGAAGGCGACCATCCGGTGACGTCAGTCACACGTCGGAGCCGGTAGCGCACGGTGTTCGGGTGAACGAAGAGCATCCTCGCCGCGCCTTCCAGGCTGCTCGCCTGCTCCAGGTACACACTCAGTGTTTCCAGGAGTGCCGAGCCCGCCTCCTCCAGCGGTCTGTAGATCTCCTCCACCAGCTGCTCACGGGCGCTCGGGTCACCCGCGATGGCCCGCTCCGGCAGCAGGTCGTCCGCCAGCACCGGACGCGGCGCGTCCTGCCAGGCGGAACACGCCTTCAGCCCCGCGGCGGCGGCCTGCGCGGACCGGGTCGCGGCCAGCAGGTCGGCTACGACGGGCCCCGCGACGACCGGCCCGGCGGCGAACGGCCCGATCAGCGACTTGGCCACGGCGAGCGGGTTGGCGCTGCCACCGGCGACGACGACCAGCCGGTCGCCGAGCACCCCGGTGAGCACCTGGAGCTTGGCGTGCCGGGCGGCCCGCCGGATCGCCTCCACCGTCAGCTCGCTGTCCCCGTCCGGCGCGGTCCCGAGCACCACGCACACGTGCTCGGGCGAGTTCCAGCCCAGCGCGGCGGCCCGGCTGACGGCGCCCTCGTCCGCCTCCCCGCTCAGCACCGCGTTCACGACCAGCGACTCCAGCCGCGCGTCCCAGGCGCCGCGTGCCTCGGCGGCCTGCGCGTACACCTGGGCGGTGGCGAAGGCGATCTCCCGGGCGTACACGAGCAGCGCCTCACGCAGCACGCTCTCGTCGCCCGGCGCCGCCACCTCGTCGATGGCGGACTCCATCACCTCGATGGTGGTCCGCACCATCTCCACGGTCTGCCGCAGGGTGATGGCCCGGGTCAGCTCACGCGGCGCGGTCCCGAAGACGTCCGTGGAGATCGCCTGGGGCGCGTCCGGGTGCCGGAACCATTCGGTGAACGCCGCGATGCCCGCCTGGGCGACGAGGCCGATCCAGGAACGGTTCTCCGGGGGCATCGCCCGGTACCACGGCAGGGACTCGTCCATACGCGCGATGGCCTGCGCGGCCAGACTCCCGGAGGACTTCTCCAGTCGCTTCAGGGTCGCGGAGTGCGGATGGACGACGTGGGCTGCGGGATCGCCGTTGTGGGATTCGGGTTCGGGCACGGGGACAAGACTGCCTTATCGGGCCGGGCCCGTGCGCCGCCGGGGTGGTCCGGTTCCGTGGGCCGGGCCCGGCTACCGTGGTGCCGTGATGGACGTACGGCGCGCCGGCGAGCGCTATCGCGGAGGGGATCCCGAGGGCGGGATCGACACCCGGCACGCCTTCTCCTTCGGCCCGCACTACGACCCGGACAACCTCCGCTTCGGCGCGGTGATCGCCTGCAACGAGGAGCGGCTCGCGCCCGGCGCGGGCTTCGGCGAACACCCGCACAGCCACACCGAGATCGTCACGTGGGTGGTGGATGGGGAGCTGACCCACCGTGACTCCACGGGCCACGAGAGGCGGGTCCGGCCCGGTGACCTCCAGCACCTCAGCGCGGCGGCGGGCGTACGGCACGTCGAGCGCAACGACGGGGACGCCCCCCTGACCTTCGTGCAGATGTGGCTGGCGCCGCGCGAGCCCGGCGGCGACCCCTCCTACGGCCTCGTCCCCGGCATCGCCGACTCCACGCCGTACGCGGTGCCGGCGGCGGGCGCGGTGCTCCACGTGCGCCGCCTGCACCCCGGCGAGCGGACCGCCGTCCCGGACGCGGCGTACGTGTACGCGCACGTGGTGCGGGGCGAGGTCCGGCTGGCGGGGGAGGAGCTGGGCCCCGGCGATGCGGCGAGGATCACAGGGGCGGAGGGCCTGGAGGCGGTGGCGGCGACGCCGGCGGAGCTGCTGCTGTGGGAGATGACGGCCTAGTCCCGCTGGGCCGGGAGGACCCGAACCAGGCCGGGAGGATCCGAACGACAGGGCTCAGCCGCGCACCTCGGTGAGCACCGCGTCCGTGAAGGGCGGCCACGCCTCGACCGCCCAGGGGCCGAACGCCCGGTCCGCCAGGGCGACCGCGGCCAGCCCGGCGTCCGGATCGACCCACAGGAACGTACCGGACTGCCCGAAATGCCCGAAGGTGCGAGGCGAGGAGGAACTGCCCGTCCAGTGCGGGGACTTCCCGTCGCGGATCTCGAAGCCCAGCCCCCAGTCGTTCGGGTTCTGGTGGCCGTACCCCGGCAGCACCCCCTTCGTCCCCGGGTACTGCACGGTCATCGCCGCCGCCACCGTCCGCGCGTCCAGCAGCCGCGGCGCCTGCACCTCCGCCGCGAACCGCAGCAGGTCCCCGACCGTCGACACCCCGTCCTTCGCCGGTGACCCCTCCAGTGACGTCGACGTCATCCCCAGCGGCTCCAGCACCGCCTGCCGCAGGTACTCGGCGAACGGGATGTCCGTCGCCTTGGCGATGTGGTCCCCGAGCTGCTCGAACCCGGCGTTGGAGTACAGCCGCCGCTCCCCGGGCGGGGCCGTCACCCGGTGCTCGTCGAAGGCGAGCCCGGAGGTGTGGGCGAGGAGGTGACGGACCGTCGACCCGGGCGGCCCGGCCGGCTCGTCCAGCTCGATCGCGCCCTCCTCGTACGCGACGAGCGCCGCGTAGGCCGCCAGCGGCTTGGTGACGGAGGCCAGCGGGAAGCGGTGCCCGACGGGACCGTGCGTCCCGAGGACGGTCCCGTCGGCTCGTACGACACCCGCCGCGACGGTGGGGACGGGCCAGTTCTCGATCAGCGCCAGGCTCTGCAACGACATGCCTCCGAGCCTATGCGGCTCACAGCGGCAGCCGCATCGACGGGTCGGGGTCGCGCGTGAAGCCGAGGGAGGAGTACAGCGGCTCGGCCTCCGGCGAGGCGTTCAGCAGCACGTGCCCGGCGCCCCGCGCCCGGAACCAGTCCAGCAGCCCCTCCATGCACGCGCGCGCGTACCCCCGCCGCCGGGCGTCCGGGTCGGTCGCCACACTGAAGACGTGCCCGACCCGCCCCCGCGGGTTCCCGGCCCTGCCGATGCGGTACTCCACCGTCCCCGCCACCAGCGCGGCCAGCGCCCCGGGCCGGCCGGGATGCTCCACGACGAAGGCCGCGAAGTCCCCGTCCTGGTCGGCGAGCCGTTCCCGCAGCACCGGCAGCGACTCCGCGTGCCACTCGGCGGACCCGGAACCTCCCGCGCCGGACAGGGAGTCGATCATCACCTGGCGCAGTCGCAACACTTCGGCGGCGTCCTCGGGCCGGGCCCGGCGTACACGTCTCATGGGACGCACGCTAGTCAGCCGCCCCGGGCGCCGTCCCGCGGTTTTCCCGGCGGACCCGCTTGCTTCGAGTGCACTCCAAGGCCCTAGCGTGGGGGCATGACGGTGATGCAGACCACGCCAGCGGCCACCGAGCACGCCACCCCCGCCGACATCTGCTCCGCCCCGCCCCGGCGGCACCCCCGCCCCGACGGCCAGGACCGCTACACGATCAGCGAGGTCGTCGCGTTCACCGGCCTCACCGCGCACACGCTGCGCTGGTACGAGCGGATCGGGCTGATGCCGCACGTGGACCGCTCGCACACCGGCCAGCGCCGCTACAGCAACCGCGACCTGGACTGGCTGGACTTCGTGACCAAGCTCCGGCTGACCGGCATGCCGGTGGCGGACATGGTGCGCTACGCGGAACTCGTCCGGGAGGGCGACCACACCTTCGCGGAACGCCGTCAGCTGCTGGAGTCGACCCGCAGGGACGTCCTGTCCAGGATCGCGGAACTCCACGACACGCTGGGCGTCCTGGACAAGAAGATCAGCTTCTACGGGCGCGAGCGGTAGCTACAGTTCGGCCAGCAACTCGGCCTTCTTGGAGGAGAACTCCTCGTCGGTGACCAGCCCCGCCTGGTGCAGCTCCCCGAGGTGCCGGATCCGCTCGGCGATGTCGGCGGGGTCACGCCGGGCCGGGGCCGGTACGGCGGGTACCGGTCCGCGCGCCCGCACGGCCGCCAGCACGGCCGCGGCGAACGGCAGCGACTCGTGCACCGGCCCGTACCCGAGCCCGAACACCACCGACGCGGGGTCCTGGTCCGGCTGCGCCGAGCGGGCGGGGCCGGGTTCGCGGGGCACCAGCCGCAGGTGCCCCTCGAAGATCTCCGGGGACCGCCACTCCACCCCGCTCAGCCCGGTCACCGGAAAGCTCTGGTCGCCGGCCTTCCACTTCGCCGACGACGCCCCGGTCCAGGACCAGCGGAACTGTACGGACGTCCCGTCGAAGGACGCCTTCCCGTCGTACGCCTTGAAGTGCAGCGGCGCCTCGGGCGCCGCCACCAGGTGCCGCTCGGCGGGCCCCGACTCGGTCAGCAGGCCCTTCAGCTCGTCGGCGTAGTACTCGGCGAGGGTCTCCCGCTCGGCCGGCAGCACCAGCCGGTAGGGGTCGGACCCCTCCTTCAACTGGCCGTCGGCCGCCTCCATCAGCGGATCGGCACCCGGACGAGGCGTCAGGCGCAGGACGACCGTGCCGCGCCTGCCCGGGGCGAGGGTCACGCCCTCGACCGCGGACAGCGGGATCCGGCGCTCGCCGAGCGCCTGGAACAGCTTCGGTGATCGAATCCCCCGTTCGTAACGGATGAGCACGGAGTCGGACCCGAACTCCCAGACGGCATGAAAACCCGCCAGTACGTCACCCATGCGGCTCATCGTATGCGGCACGTGCTCCTCCGTCGCCACCCGCGCAGACCGCACTTCCTGCTGTTTCTACGCGCGTCCGGCCGTCACCGTGCCGGACAGACCGGACCGGCACGCATCGTTCTCCCGTGCGCACGTCACCGCCTCGTACGCGCCCACGCCGATGTCGGCGAGGTTGCGCAGGCTGTCCGTGCCGGGCTGGAAGTAACCGCTGTGCCCCTGGGCGTCCCGGGCCGACAGCACCCGCGCCCCGAACGCCCGGGAGACCGGGTCGGCGCCGTGGCCGAGACCGCCCAGCTCCAGGTAGGGAACATCCTGCACCCAGTCACTGGCGTCCCGCATGGCCCACACCCGGGCCGTCGTGCCCAGGTGGGAGGCCTCGGCGACGCGCATGCCGGGGCTCGCGGCCACCGCTATGTCGGCGACCCGGCGGGGCATGCCGTGTGCGGCGACCCCGCAGACCACCGAGCCGTAGCTGTGACAGAACATCGACACCGGGGCCCGGCCGGGCAGCGCCCGCAGCAGCGCGTTCAGCCGTACGGCCCCCTCCTCGGCGCGCAGTCCGGTGGCCGCGTCCACCCCCAGCCCGTCGGGGGAGGTGTAGTCGGCCCAGGCGATCACGGCCGTACGGGTCCGCGGGCTCGCCTCGCGCTCGGCCGCGTACAGGGCCGTGGCCATGCCGACCGGGGCGCTGTACTTGCGGTTGGTCCGCTGGAAGGTGAGCACGTCGGTGTCGACGCCGGGGACGACGACCGAGATCCGCTGCGCCGTGGAGAGGTCGCCGAAGACCTCGGCGACCCGGCCCGACCCCTCGGGGTCGAAGGCCAGGATGTGCCGGCCGGGGCTCAGCAGGGACGTGTAGCGGTCCATCCGGCGGGCCGCGTCCTGCTGGCCCGCCGTGCTGAGCCGGCTGTCGTGCACGCGCTTGCGCTCGACCTCGCGGGCCTGCGCCAGCGCGATGCGGTTGGCCCGGTAGCGCAGGGAGACGGGCGCGCCGTTCATGTTGCCGACCGCCAGCGGATAGCGGTGGGCGAGACGGCCGCGGTCGTGCGGGGTGAGCGAGGCGAAGAAGCGGGCCAGCCGGGACGGGTCGGCTTGCGGGTCCGGCAGGCCGTGGCCGTGCAGGCGGCCGTGCTCCCACTTGGTGAGCGAGGCCTGCAGGGCTGTCGCCTCCCGGTGACTGCGCAGGGCGGTCCAGCCGGTGGTCGCGAGCATCACGAACACGACGGCCAGCGCCGGCAGTGCGCGCCAGACGTTCCATTGCGGGGAGGTGTCGAAGGAAGTCACTGGGAGGACACACTAGGAGAACGGCACGGTCTCGGGGTAACCGAGTGACAGGGATCACGTTTCGGCGGTGACCGAACACCGGGACGGCGAGGGGCGGGACACCGCGCACGCGGTCCGCCGGGCACGGAGTCCGGCGGTCTGCCAACGGTCTCAGGCGGCGCGCCAGTTACCCGTGAGGGCCGAACCCACCTGATCGAGGTACGCCGCGCTGAGCGTGCGGAGCGCCTCCGGGCCGAAGTCCTCGCGCAGGGAGCACTGCCGTTCGGTGACCCGTATCACCCCGGCGAAGACGGCCACCGCCAGCCGGGGGCGCGGATCGTCGTCCACGTCGACGCCCTCCCGCTCGGCCAGCAGGCGGGCGATCGTCTCCTCGGTCGCCGCCGACCGGCGCAGATGGGCGGCGAGCAGCGCGGGCGTCGACTCGATCGTCCGGTACATGCGCAGGTACAGCTCGACCGGCACCAGCGACTCGACGGTCTCGCGTATCGCGTCCCAGCCCTCCAGGAACGCCTGCCGCAGGGCCTTCATCGGCGCCTCGTGCGGCGGACGCGCGCGGACGGCCGCGACGAAGGCCGCCTCCGTGATGTTCTGCACCGCGAAGGCCACCTCCTCCTTGCCCGCGAAGTAGCGGAAGAAGGTGCGCTGCGAGACGTCGACGGCCTCGGCTATCTCGTCGACGGTCGTGTGTTCGTAACCCTGCGTGGTGAACAGTTCGAGAGCGGCCCGCAGCAGCGATTCCCTCGTACGCCGCTTCTTGCGCTCGCGCAGCGTCTCCATGGCCTCTCTCCCGTGCGTTTCCGGCCGTCCCAGCCTATGCGCCGATGTCGTGTCAGTAACCGACGAGTGAATTGGTTTGTCAACTGTCAGTGACTGTCACTAGCCTGAGAAGTATGACTAGTCAGACCACCGTCGACGCGACGGGGCCGGGGGACAAGGCGCCGGCAGCCCCGTCGGGGCCCCCGTCGGCCCCTGGCCTGCGCGGCCATCCGTGGCTCACCCTCATCACCGTCGCCGTAGGGGTCATGATGGTGGCCCTCGACGGCACCATCGTGGCCATCGCCAACCCGGCCATCCGCGACGACCTCAACGCGTCCTTCGCCGACGTGCAGTGGGTGTCGAACGCCTACTTCCTCGCCCTCGCGGTCACGCTGATCACCGCGGGCAAGCTCGGTGACCGCTTCGGCCACCGGCAGACCTTCCTCATCGGTGTGACCGGCTTCGCCGCCGCGTCCGGCGCCATCGGACTGTCCGGCAGCATCGCCGCCGTCGTCATCTTCCGTGTCTTCCAGGGCCTGTTCGGCGCGCTGCTGATGCCGGCCGCGCTCGGCGTGCTGCGGGCCACCTTCCCGGCCGAGAAGCTGAACATGGCCATCGGTGTGTGGGGCATGGTGATCGGCGCCTCCACCGCGGGCGGCCCGATCCTCGGCGGTGTCCTCGTCGAGCACGTCAACTGGCAGTCGGTCTTCTTCATCAACGTGCCGGTCGGCGCCCTCGCGCTGCTCCTCGGCACCATGATCCTGCTCGACCACCGGGCCGAGAACGCCCCGCGCTCCTTCGACCTCCTCGGCATCGCCCTGCTGTCCGGCGCGATGTTCTGCCTGGTCTGGGCGCTCATCAAGGCCCCCACCTGGGGCTGGGGCGACGGCAAGACGTGGACGTTCATGGCCTCGTCCGTGGTGCTCTTCGCCCTCTTCGCCTTCTGGGAGACGAAGGTCGCCGAACCCCTGATCCCGCTGGGACTGTTCCGCTCGGTGGCCCTGTCGGCGGGTGTCGTCCTGATGGTCCTGATGGCCATCGCGTTCCTGGGCGGCCTGTTCTTCGTGACGTTCTACCTCCAGAACGTCCACGGGATGACCCCCGTCACGGCCGGCCTGCACCTGCTGCCGCTCACCGGCATGATGATCGTCGGCTCGCCGCTCGCCGGCACCGCGATCACCAGGCTCGGCCCCCGCGTCCCGCTGGCCTTCGGCATGGCCGTGACGGCGGCGGCGCTGTACGGCATGTCGACGCTGGAGCCCGACACCGGCAGCGGTCTGATGTCCGTCTGGTTCGCGCTGCTCGGCCTGGGCCTCGCACCGGTCATGGTCGGCGCCACCGAGGTCATCGTCGGCAACGCGCCGCTGGAGCTGTCCGGTGTCGCCGGCGGCCTCCAGCAGGCGGCCATGCAGATCGGCAGCAGCCTCGGTACGGCGGTGCTGGGCGCGGTGATGGCCTCCAAGGTCGACCGTGACCTGCCGGGCAACTGGGCGGATGCGGGGCTGCCGAAGCTGACCCCGGATCAGCTCGACAAGGCCTCCGAGGCGGTCCAGGTCGGCGTGGCCCCGGTGACGAAGGGCATGCCGGAACCGGTCGTCGCGAAGATCACCGCCGTCGCCCACGACACCTTCATCTCGGGCATGAGCCTCGCCTCCCTCGTCGCGGCCGGCGTGGCACTGGTCGCCGTCCTCGTCGCGCTGCTCACCAAGCGGGGCGCGAACGCGGAGGCGGGCGTGGGCGTGGGCCACATCTGAACCCGGCCGCCCCGCCCCTCCCCGGCGGAGTTCCCCCATCAGGGTGACTCCGCTCAAGATCGCTCGCCCCGGCACGCGCCGCAGGTCACAGTGGGTCAAGTCCTCCGCAGGGCATGGGAGGAGGCCGGGCCGCGGCGCGCGCTGCCGGAGGGGGGCGGCGCGCGCACGTCTGCCGGCGCGGAACCGGGGTACCCGCACACCGAAGCCGAACTGTCCATTCACCGCGAGGAGTTGATGATGGCGGGCTTCGGGCGAGGAACAAGCGGGTACCCCCGGTCACGCGGCCGCACGTGGCAGCGGACCGGGCCGGACCGTGCGACGCTCGGGATCATCGGCACGATCTGTGCCGTGGCCGGATTTTTCGCGCTGGGCATCGTCCTGGGCCCGGTGGCGATGTTCTGCGGTTGGCAGTCGATGGGCCGCAAGTGGTCCAACGACGGCAACGTCCCCGCACTGGTCGCCCTGATCCTGGGCGCCATCGACACGTTGCTCGCCATCGTCGCCCTGGCGGGCGCGGCGACGTGGGGTCACGGGCTCCTCTAGGACCTCTCGTCAGCTGGCGGCGTCCCGCCGCGGGGAGTGGGCGCGTTGGCGGCCGCGGGCACGCCGTGGCCGCCCGCGCGGTTCTCCACCCCCCGTTCGGGGCGCTCGCGTTCGGCCAACCGGGCCACCTCCGCCCGCAGCAGCCGTACCTCTTCGGCCAGGGCGGCGATGGCCTCGGTCTGCCGCCGCTCCTCCACGTCGTCCTTCTCGAACCGCGAGATGAACCACGCGGCGATGTTCGCGGTGACGACACCGAGCAGCGCGATCCCCGACAGCATCAGGCCGACGGCGATCATCCGTCCGAGCCCGGTCGTGGGCGCGTGGTCCCCGTACCCGACGGTCGTCATCGTGGTGAACGACCACCACACGGCGTCACCCAGTGTCCGGATGTTCCCCTCCGGCGCCTCCCGTTCCACGGACAGCACCGCCAGCGACCCGAACATCAGCAGGCCGACCACGGCCCCGACGACGTAGGTGGTCAGCCGGATCTGCGGTGCCATCCGGGCCCGCCGGCCGACCAGCAGCAGCGTGGACACCAGCCGCAGCAGCCGTAGCGGTTGCAGGACCGGCAGGACCACCGCGCACAGGTCGGGCCAGTGCTGCCGTACGAAGCCCCGCCGGTGCGGGGCCAGGGCCAGCCGGACCAGGTAGTCGAGGGCGAACGCCGCCCACACCACCCACTCGACACCCGTGCACAGGGTGGTCAGCACGTGGCCGGCGGAGGCGTCCACGATCGGCACCGCGTACGCCACGGCGAACGCCACCGCGAGCCCCAGCAGGGGCCGCTGCGTGAGCCCCTCCCACCGCCCCTGCGCCGACAGTTGGTCCATGCCCCGCATAGTAAAGAAACCGTAACGGCAGCGCGCCTCGAAGGGGCGCGGGGAACTGCGCGATCAGCCCTCCACGGACCCGCAGATCCCCGCGGCCCTTGTCGGTCCCGGGGCCCTTGTCGGCCGAAGCCGAGGGCACCGGCTACGCGTCGCCGCCCGCCGCCCCCGGGTCCGCCGCGGAGACGTCCAGCAGCTGGTAGCGGTCGATGGCCTGCTTGAGCACGGAGCGGTCGACCTTGCCCTCGCGCGCCAGCTCGGTCAGCACCGCCACCACGATCGACTGGGCGTCGATGTGGAAGAAGCGGCGCGCCGCGCCCCGGGTGTCGGCGAAGCCGAAGCCGTCGGCGCCCAGGGACTGGTACGTCCCGGGCACCCAGCGCGCGATCTGGTCCGGAACCGATCGCATCCAGTCGGACACGGCCACGAACGGACCCTCGGCGCCGCTCAGCTTCCGCGTCACGTACGGCACCCGCTGCTCCTCCTCCGGGTGCAGCAGGTTGTACTCCTCGCACGCCACCGCCTCGCGGCGCAGCTCGTTCCAGGAGGTCGCGGACCACACGTCGGCCCTGACGTCCCACTCCTCGCCGAGGAGCCGCTGCGCCTCCAGGGCCCACGGGACCGCCACGCCCGACGCCATGATCTGCGCGGGGACGGAGCCGTTCGTGCCCTGCCCGAGCCGGTGGACGCCCTTGACGATGCCCTCGACGTCCACGTCCGCCGGCTCGGCCGGGTGCTGGATGGGCTCGTTGTAGACGGTGAGGTAGTAGAAGACGTCCTCGCCGTGCGGGTGCTCGGCCGAGCCGCCGTACATCCGGCGCAGTCCGTCCCGCACGATGTGTGCGATCTCGTACGCGTACGCCGGGTCGTACGCCACGCACGCCGGGTTGGTGGAGGCCAGCAGCTGGGAGTGGCCGTCCGCGTGCTGGAGACCCTCACCGGTCAGGGTCGTACGACCGGCGGTCGCGCCCAGGACGAATCCGCGCGCAAGCTGGTCGGCCATCTGCCAGAACTGGTCACCCGTGCGCTGGAAACCGAACATCGAGTAGAAGACGTACACCGGGATCAGCGGCTCGCCGTGCGTGGCGTACGCCGAGCCGGCCGCGATCAGTGACGCCGTACAGCCCGCCTCGGAGATGCCGTCGTGCAGCATCTGGCCGGTCGGCGACTCCTTGTAGGCCAGGAGCAGCTCGCGGTCGACCGACTCGTACTGCTGGCCGAGCGGGTTGTAGATCTTCGCGCTCGGGAAGAAGGAGTCCATGCCGAACGTGCGGTACTCGTCCGGTGCGATCAGCACGAACCGCCTGCCGATCTCCTTGTCCCGCATGAGGTCCTTCAGGAGGCGCACAAAGGCCATGGTCGTCGCGATGGACTGCTGGCCCGTGCCCTTCTTCACGGTCGCGTACGCCTTGTCGTCCGGCAGGGCGAGCGGCTGGGAGCGGACGACACGGGTCGGGACGTAACCGCCGAGGCCCTTGCGGCGGTCGTGCATGTACTGGATCTCCTCCGAGTCGCGGCCCGGGTGGTAGTACGGCGGCGCACCGGACTCCAGCTCCTTGTCGGAGATCGGCAGGTGCAGACGGTCCCGGAAGCGCTTGAGGTCGTCGACCGTCAGCTTCTTCATCTGGTGGGTGGCGTTGCGGCCCTCGAAGTTCGGGCCCAGCGTCCAGCCCTTGATCGTCTTGGCCAGGATGACCGTCGGCTGGCCCTTGTGCTCCTGGGCCGCCTTGAACGCCGCGTAGATCTTGCGGTGGTCGTGGCCGCCGCGGCCGAGGTGCAGGATCTGCTCGTCGGTCATGTTCTCGACCATGGCGCGCAGACGCAGGTCGTCACCGAAGAAGTGCTCGCGGATGTACGCGCCGGACTCGGTGGCGTACGTCTGGAACTGGCCGTCCGGCGTGATGTTCATCTTGTTGACCAGCACGCCGTCCCGGTCCTGCGCGAGCAGCGGGTCCCAGGTGCGGTCCCAGATCAGCTTGATCACGTTCCAGCCGGCGCCCCGGAAGACCGACTCCAGCTCCTGGATGATCTTGCCGTTGCCGCGGACCGGGCCGTCGAGGCGCTGGAGGTTGCAGTTGACCACGAAGGTCAGGTTGTCCAGGCCCTCCCGGGCCGCGATGGACAGCTGGCCGAGCGACTCCGGCTCGTCCATCTCGCCGTCGCCGAGGAACGCCCACACGTGCGACCGGGAGGTGTCGGCGATGCCCCGCGCCTGCATGTAGCGGTTCATCCGCGCCTGGTAGATCGCGCCGAGCGGGCCGAGGCCCATGGAGACCGTCGGGAACTCCCAGAAGTCCGGCATCGAGCGCGGGTGCGGGTAGCTGGACAGGCCGTCCGGGTACTTCGACTTCTCCTGCCGGAAGCCGTCCAGCTGCTGTTCGGTCAGCCGGTCGAGCAGGTACGCGCGCGCGTAGATGCCGGGGGAGGCGTGGCCCTGGAAGAAGACCTGGTCGCCGCCGTCGCCCTCGTCCTTGCCGCGGAAGAAGTGGTTGAAGCCGACGTCGTACAGCGACGCGGAGGAGGCGAAGGTGGCGATGTGGCCGCCGACGCCGATGCCCGGGCGCTGGGCGCGCGAGACCATGACGGCCGCGTTCCAGCGGGTGGCGTTCAGGATCCTGCGCTCGATCTCCTCGTTGCCCGGGAAGAACGGCTCGCTCTTGGTGGGGATCGTGTTGACGTAGTCCGTGCTGCGCATCTCGGGCACGGCCACGCGCCTCTCGCGGGCGCGCTCGATCAGACGCAGCATGAGATAGCGGGCCCGCTCCCGGCCGCGCTCGTCGACGGCGGCGTCCAGGGAGTCGAGCCACTCCTGGGTCTCTTCGGGATCGAAGTCAGGAACCTGACTCGGAAGGCCGCCAATGATGATCGGATTGCGATCGGATCCGGAAGCCACGCTGTTCCTTAGCTGTCAGAGGGCCAGTTCGTTGCACCTGCCTACACCGTTCCCCATCGTGTACCTCGGGAAGGCGTACGTCATCCGCGCCGTCATCCGCGCCGTCGTCTGCACCGGTCAAAACGCAACGATACGCCCGGGGCGTGACGGGCATGGCAAAGTTGTTCGAGCGACGTAACCCCGGATGATTCCGAACCCGACAAACCGGGCACACGGGCGTGATGTGGGTCGCGCGGAATCGAGATACGGTGCTGGGAGTTGCGGCGACACGGCAGGGATCGTCACCGTTTCGGCGGTCCCGACGGCCGGGTACTTGCGCGATCCGCCCCGCCCGTGTGGACTACGGCCAATGCTTCGCGCACGCGCGTGGCTGAGATACTTACCAAAACATGATCAGGAGGCAACCCGTGAGCGCGACCGCGGACCACGCGGAGGAGCGGACGAACCCTGCCGCCAGGCTGGGGTTCCAGCCCGGGCAGGTGGTCCAGGAGATCGGCTACGACGACGACGTCGATCAGGAGCTCCGCGAGGCCATCGAGGAAACCATCGCAGGCGACCTCATGGACGAGGACTACGACGACGTGGCCGACGCCGTTGTGCTGTGGTTCCGTGACGACGACGGCGACCTGACGGATGCGCTGGTGGATGCCACCACGTACATCGAAGAGGGCGGCGCGATCCTGCTCCTCACGCCGAAGACCGGCCGTGCGGGGTACGTGGAGCCGAGCGACATCCAGGACGCCGCCACGACGGCCGGCCTGACCGCTTCGAAGAGCGTCAGCGTCGGCAAGGACTGGAGCGGCAGCCGGCTGGCGACGCCGAAGGCGGCCAAGTCCAAGAAATGACCGTCCTCGGACGCCGGACGGGCTGGACATCGCCCCAGCCCGTCCGGAAGTCCCCGGTGACCGCTGCGTAGGGTGGAACCGAGCGTCCGCGCTCCCACCCCGACAGCCCACCGAAGGGAAGCACGACGATGGCGATCCAGGTCGGCGACAAGGCGCCCGACTTCGAGCTGAAGGACAACCACGGCCGGACCGTGAAGCTCTCGGACTTCCGCGGCGAGAAGAACGTGGTCCTGCTCTTCTACCCCTTCGCCTTCACCGGCGTGTGCACCGGCGAGCTGTGCGAGCTGCGCGACAACCTGCCGCGGTTCGAGGACCGCGACACCCAGCTGCTCGCCGTCTCCAACGACTCCATCCACACCCTGCGCGTCTTCGCCGAGCAGGAGAGCCTGGAATACCCCCTGCTGAGCGATTTCTGGCCGCACGGCAACGTCTCGCGCGCGTACGGCGTCTTCGACGAGGACAAGGGCTGCGCCGTCCGGGGCACCTTCGTGATCGACAAGGAGGGCGTCGTGCGGTGGACCGTGGTCAACGGCCTGCCGGACGCCCGTGATCTGAACGACTACGTGAAGGCTCTCGACACCCTGTGAGCGGACCGCGGGCGACACCCGCGCATCTTCGGGTCCAGGGTCTGCGAGGTGCGGGAACCCGTCACTAGGATCGGCACGTTGATCCCATATCCGAAGCACGACGGGGCTCCCCGCCCCTGGACACCACATGGAGGACCCGTGGGAGTCAGCCTCAGCAAGGGCGGCAACGTATCGCTGACGAAGGAGGCCCCGGGCCTGACCGCCGTCATCGTCGGCCTGGGGTGGGACGTGCGCACGACGACCGGCACGGACTTCGACCTCGACGCCAGCGCGCTGCTGCTGAACAACTCCGGCAAGGTCGCGAGCGACCAGCACTTCGTCTTCTTCAACAACCTCAAGAGCCCCGACGGCTCCGTCGAGCACACCGGTGACAACCTCACCGGTGAGGGCGAGGGCGACGACGAGCAGATCAAGGTCAACCTGGCCGGTGTCCCGGCCGACATCGAGAAGATCGTGTTCCCGGTGTCGATCTACGACGCCGAGAACCGCCAGCAGTCCTTCGGCCAGGTCCGCAACGCCTTCATCCGCGTCGTGAACCAGGCCAACCAGCAGGAGATCGCCCGGTACGACCTCAGCGAGGACGCCTCCACCGAGACCGCCATGGTCTTCGGGGAGCTGTACCGGCACGGCGCGGAGTGGAAGTTCCGCGCCATCGGCCAGGGCTACGCGTCGGGCCTGCGGGGCATCGCGCAGGACTTCGGCGTCAACGTCTGACACGAAGGACGTGTGAGACCCGCCAGCCCGTGCGACCGGCGCCGCTCCGTCCGGGGGCGGCGCCGGACGCGCAGGACAACCAGGGAAAGCACCGCCAGGGGAGGACCAGCATGGGTGTCACGCTCGCCAAGGGAGGCAACGTCTCCCTCTCCAAAGCCGCACCGAACCTCACCAACGTCATGATCGGACTGGGCTGGGACGCGCGGTCGACCACCGGAGCCCCCTTCGACCTGGACGCCAGCGCGCTGCTGTGCGGGGCCGGCAACCGGGTGCTGGGAGACGAGTGGTTCGTCTTCTACAACCAGCTCACCAGCCCCGACGGCTCGGTGGAGCACACCGGTGACAACCTCACCGGTGAGGGCGAGGGCGACGACGAGTCGATCCTGGTGGACCTCGCCCGGGTGCCGGCGCAGTGCGAGAAGATCATCTTCCCCGTCTCGATCCACATGGCGGACGAGCGCGGGCAGACCTTCGGCCAGGTCTCCAACGCCTTCATCCGCGTCGTCAACCAGGCCGACGGCCAAGAGCTGGCCCGCTACGACCTCAGCGAGGACGCTTCCACCGAAACCGCCATGATCTTCGGCGAGCTGTACCGCTACCAGGGCGAGTGGAAGTTCCGGGCGGTGGGTCAGGGGTACGCGTCCGGCCTACGGGGCATCGCTCTAGACTTCGGAGTCAACGTTTCGTAAAAATCGGTACGACTCAGGGGAGACCCTCCCCCGGACTCCGTCTGGGAGGTGCCCCCCACACACGATGGGGTAGCCAGTGCTTCTGAAAACCTTCGGCTGGTCGTTCGCGGTCACCGCGCTCGGTCTGGTCGCGGCGGCGTTCTACGGGGGGTGGACCGCCTTCGGCATCGTGGCGATCCTGGCCGTCCTGGAGATCTCGCTGTCCTTCGACAACGCGGTGGTCAACGCCGGAATCCTGAAGAAGATGAGCGCCTTCTGGCAGAAGATCTTCCTCACGGTCGGCGTCCTCATCGCCGTCTTCGGCATGCGGCTGGTCTTTCCCGTCGTCATCGTCGCGATCAGCGCCAAGATGGGTCCGATCGAGGCCGTCGACCTGGCACTCAACAACAAGGACCGCTACCAGCAGCTGGTCACCGACGCCCACCCGGCGATCGCCGCGTTCGGTGGCATGTTCCTGCTGATGATCTTCCTCGACTTCATCTTCGAGGACCGGGACATCCAGTGGCTGCGCTGGATCGAGCGGCCGCTGGCCAAGCTCGGCAAGGTCGACATGCTGTCGGTCTGCATCGCCCTGATCGTCCTGCTGATCACGTCGTTCACCTTCGCCACCCACGCCCACCAGCACGGCGGCGCCCACGCGGACAAGGCCCAGACGGTCCTGATCGCCGGTATCGCCGGCCTGATCACCTACATGGTCGTCGGCGGCCTCTCCGGCTACTTCGAGGACAAGCTGGAGGCGGACGAGGAGCGCGAGCACGAGGCGGAGGAAGCGGCCGCCCGCACCGGCAGGCAGAAACCCGCGATCGTCCTGGCCGGCCAGGCCGCGTTCTTCATGTTCCTCTACCTCGAGGTCCTGGACGCGTCCTTCTCCTTCGACGGCGTGATCGGCGCCTTCGCCATCACCAACGACATCGTCCTGATGGCCCTCGGCCTCGGCATCGGCGCCATGTACGTCCGGTCGCTGACGGTCTACCTGGTCCGCCAGGGCACCCTCGACGACTACGTCTACCTGGAGCACGGCGCCCACTACGCCATCGGCGCCCTCGCCGTGATCCTCATGGTCACCATCCGGTACGAGATCAACGAGGTCGTCACCGGTCTCGTCGGCGTCGTCCTGATCGCGGCGTCCTTCCTCTCCTCCGTCCGCCGCAACCGAGCCCTGGCCGCGGCGGGCGAGGGCAGCGGCGAGAAGGCCGAGGTCTCCTCCGGGGTGTGACGGTCCGGACGGTGAGGAACGCTCTGAACGGGGCGGCCGGCACGGCCGGCCGCCCCGCCGGCGTCACGACAGGTACTGGGGGCGGGAATGGGTTTCTTCGACGGACTGCTGGGCGGGCGCGCCGCCGACTTCGACTCGGGCAACGCGTCGAGCAACGCCATAGAACTGACCAGGCGGCACCAGACGGTGTCCCTCACCAAGCAGGAAGCGGCCACCGGCCACCTGCGCGTCAACCTCTCCTGGCGGATGCGGACCTCCGACTTCGACGGAGTCCAGCGCACCAGCCTGTTCCGGCACCCGTTCAAGGCACTGAAACCGCCGGAGGTCCTGGGCCACGGCCAGAGCATGGTCAACGTCGACCTGGACCTCGGCTGCCTGTACGAACTGACCGACGGCACGAAGGGGGTCGTACAGCCCCTCGGCGGCTATCTCGGCGACGTGAACGCACCGCCGTACATCAAACTCAGCGGCGACGACCGGTTCGGCTCGGCGTCCGGCGAGACGATGTACGTCAACCTCGACCACCGCGACGCCCTCAAGCGACTGCTCGTCTTCGTCTACATCTACGACCAGACCCCCGCCTTCGACCGTACGCACGCCATCGTCACCCTCTACCCGAGCAACGGCCCCCGCATCGAGATAGGCCTGGACGAACGCCACCCCCAGGCCCGCTCCTGCGCCGTGGTCATGATCGAGAACGTCAAGGGCGAACTGATCGTCCGCCGCGAGGTGAAGTTCGTCTACGGCTTCCAGGGCGAACTGGACCGCCTCTACGGCTGGGGCCTGCAGTGGGGCAGGGGCTTCAAGACGAAGGTGGACAGGTGACCGGCGCCCGCCCCAGGGGCTGACTACCGCCCGAGGAACTGCGGCCCCTGCGGCGGCAGCCGGAAGTACGGGTCCCCGGCCACGGCCACCGGCGCCGACATCGGCTGGGGATAGCCGTACGCGGGCGGCTGTGCCGGAACCGCGGCCGTCGGCTGCTCCGGGGGCAACGGCTGGGACGGGACCGGCTCCTCCTCCATCTCGGACTCGTCCACCGAGATCCCGAAGTCCGTGGCGAGCCCCTTCAGCCCGTTCGAATAGCCCTCGCCCAGCGCCCGGAACTTCCAGCCCTCCCCGCGCCGGTACAGCTCACCGCAGATCAGCGCCGTCTCGGCGCCCGTCTCCGGCTTGATCTCGAACCGGGCCAGCGGCTCCCCGTCGGCGACCGCCGCGTCGTACAGCAGGATGCACAGCGCCGGCACCCGGTCGAAGGCGACCCCGTCCGCGGAGGCGACCAGCACGATCCGGCCGACGCCCGGCTCCACCCCGGACAGCTCGGTCTGGATCGTGTCCGTCAGCCCCTCGGTGATCCGCTTCTTGCCGAGCCGCCACACCTTCCCGGAGGGGTGCCGGGGCTGGTTGTAGAAGACGAAGTCCTCGTCGGAGCGCACACGGCCGTCCGGGCCCAGCAGCAGCGCCGACACGTCCACGTCCGGGACCCCCTGCCCGGGGGTCCAGCGCAGCACGGCACGGACCGTGGCGGCGTCCAGCGGGACGTTCGACCCTTTCAGCATGGCGTGCGTCATACGGTCATCCTGCCCTCTCGGTCCTGGTCACGACAATGCGGGGGCGGTACCGCCGACATGGCAGGGTTACCGGGAATTCATGCCCGCAGGGAACCCCGGACACGGATCCCTACGTACTATTACCGGCCACCCTTTACCGAACCCAGAGGATCGGCTCGCGCCCTGAGGGAGTCCTATGCGTCATTTCGGGCACATCGCCCCCGAGGTGCGGCAGCGCCTCTTCCACCAGGAGCCGTGCGCGTTCACCGCCGACTCCCCGGCCCGGCTGCTCTCCGCGGCCCTGGGCGCCACGCTGTACAGCCCGGCCACGCGGCCCCGGCTCGCCGACGACATCGTCAGACAGGCGTGCAACGGCGTGGTCTCGATGGTGCTGTGCCTGGAGGACTCGATCGACGACGCGGACGTCGAACCGGGGGAAAAGAACCTCGTCCGGCAGTTCGCCGACCTCGCCGCCCGGCCCGGAGCGGAGCCGCCCCTGCTGTTCATCCGGGTGCGCACCCCCGAGCAGATACCGGACCTGGTCCGTCGTCTCGGCCCCGCCGTGCGCCTGCTGTCGGGGTTCGTGCTGCCCAAGTTCACCGAGGAACGCGGCATCCCCTTCCTGGAGGCGCTGACCGCGGCGGAGAACAGCAGCGGCCGGCGGCTCTTCGCCATGCCCGTCCTGGAGTCCCCCGAGCTGCTCTACCGCGAGTCCCGGGTGGAGACCCTGGAGGGCATCTCCCGCGCGGTCGGCAAGTACCGGGACCGGGTGCTGGCCCTGCGCCTCGGCGTGACCGACTTCTGCTCCTCCTACGGCCTGCGCCGCGCCCCCGACATGACCGCCTACGACGTCCAGATCGTCGCGTCCGTGATCGCCGACGTCGTGAACATGCTGGGCCGCGCCGACGGCACCGGCTTCACCGTCACCGGCCCGGTCTGGGAGTACTTCCGCGTCTCCGAACGCATGTTCAAGCCGCAGCTGAGGCAGAGCCCCTTCCTGGAGGTGCAGGCCGTCTCGCTGCGCGAGAAGCTGATCGAACACGCCATGGACGGACTGCTCCGGGAGATCTCCCTCGACCAGGCCAACGGCCTGCTCGGCAAGACCTGCATCCACCCGTCCCACGTGCTGCCCGTGCACGCGCTGTCCGTGGTCAGCCACGAGGAGTTCAGCGACGCCCAGGACATCCTGCGGCCGGAACGCGGCGGCGGGGGTGTACTGCGGTCCGCTTACACGAACAAGATGAACGAAGTGAAACCGCACCGCGCCTGGGCCGAGCGGACCCTGCTGCGCGCCGAGGTGTTCGGCGTCGCCAACGAGGACGTCGGCTTCGTGGAACTGCTCGCCGCCGGCATACCCGGCTGACCCTTCTCCACCTTCACCTCAACCCTCCACCTCCGCCTCTCCAAGGAACGAATGAACAACGCAGTGAACGACGGGGTCTGGTCCGGCAGCTGGGTCGCCGAGCGGCTCGGGGTCGGACTCGTGGGCGACGACGGCCTGCCGGACCTGTTCGGGCTCGCGCTGCGGCGCAACCCCAAGCGGGCGCACCTGCTGGTCTCGAACGTCCTCGGCAAGCACGTCCCCCAGTCGCCGGCCGTGGTGTACGAGTACGGCTTCCACCTGGGCCGGCGGGTCGCCGCGCTGCTCGGCGGGGAAGGGGCCGGGGCCGTCGTCCTCGGCTACGCGGAGACCGCGACGGGGCTGGGGCACGCGGTCGCCGACGGGCTCGGCGCGGTGCCGTACCTGCACTCCACGCGGCGGCCGGTGCCCGGGGTCGCCCCCGCGGGCGGCTTCGAGGAGTCGCACTCGCACGCCACGTCGCACCTCCTGCTGCCGGAAGACCCCGCCCTGCTGGCCGGGGACGGACCGCTGGTGCTGGTGGACGACGAGTTCTCCACCGGCAACACCGTGCTGAACACCGTCCGGGACCTGCACGCACGGTATCCGCGCGGGCGGTACGTGGTGGTCGCCCTGGTCGACATGCGGTCGGCCGGGGACACGGCCCGCCTCCAGCGGTTCGCGGAGGAGATCGGCGCCCGGGTCGACGTGATCGCCGCCGCGTCCGGGACCGTACGGCTGCCGGAGGGCGTGCTGGAGAAGGGGCAGCGGCTGGTCGCGGAACGCGAGGCCGCCGGGCACGGGAGCGACGGGGGAGCCCGCGCCCCCGGAGGGACGCCACGGCCGGGGCCCGTCGCCCAGGTCGACCTGCACTGGCCCCCCGGGCTCCCCGACGGCGGACGGCACGGCTTCACCCCCGGCCACCGCGCCCGGCTCGAAGCGGCGCTGCCCGCCATGGCCGGGCGAATACGCGCGGCCCTGCCCGCCGGCGCCCGGCGCGTTCTGGTGCTCGGCTTCGAGGAGCTGATGTACGCCCCGCTGCGGCTCGCCCGCGAGCTGGAGCGGGCGGTGGACGCCGAGGTGCGGTTCTCCACCACCACCCGGTCGCCCGTGCTCGCGGTCGACGACCCCGGCTACGCCATCCGCAGCCGCCTGGTCTTCCCGGCCCACGACGACCCGGCCGACGGCCCCGGCGAACGGTACGCCTACAACGTGGCCGGCGCCGGCTTCGACGCCGTCGTCGCCGTGGTCGACTCCGCCGCCGACACTCCCGCCCTGCACGCGCCGGACGGTCTGCTGGCCGCCCTCGCCGCGCACGTCCCGCACGTCCTGCTCGCGGTCGTCCCCTCCTACGTCCCGCACGCTCCCGAAAGGCCGGCCATGCTGCCCGAGCCCCTCCGCGGCCCCGCGTTCTCCTCGTACGCGCCGGAGGAGGTCGGCTGGCTGCTCCAGGACCTGTCCGACGTGCCCCTGGAGGCGCCGACGGAGGAGCGCGAGGAGGCCGTCCAGCGCGGCGGCGCCCACTACGCCGAGTCACTGCCGGTGGAGTACCAGCCGAGCGCGCGGTACCAGGAGCTGTTCCACGCGGCCCTGGACGCCTCCGCCGCCCGCCTCGCGCGGGCCGTCGGTGTCGTGACCGAGGCCGTCCTCACCGAGCGCTCGCCCCGCCCGGTGCTCGTCTCCCTGGCCCGCGCAGGCACCCCCGTCGGCATCCTGATGCGCCGCTGGGCCCGCTTCCGGCACGGTCTCGACCTGCCGCACTACGCCGTGTCGATCGTGCGCGGCCGGGGCATCGACGCCAACGCGCTGCGCTGGCTGGCCGCCCACCACGACCCCCGGGACGTCGTGTTCGTCGACGGCTGGACCGGCAAGGGCGCGATCACCCGCGAACTCGCCGAGGCGGTCGAGGAGTTCGAGCGGAAGGAGGGCATCAGCGGTTTCGACCCGGAGATCGCCGTCCTCGCCGACCCCGGCTCCTGCGTACGCACCTACGGCACCCGCGAGGACTTCCTCATCCCCTCCGCGTGCCTCAACTCGACCGTCTCCGGGCTGATCTCCCGCACGGTGCTGCGCGCCGACCTGGTCGGCCCGCACGACTTCCACGGCGCCAAGTTCTACCGCGAACTCGCGGGCGCGGACGTCTCGGTGGCCTTCCTCGACGCCGTCGCCGCCCGCTTCCCCGAGGTGGCCGACGGCGTGGACGGCGCGGTGAAGGAGCTGTCGGCCGCGGACCGGACCCCGACCTGGGCGGGCTGGCGGGCGGTCGAGCGGATCAGCGAGGAGTACGGCATCCACGACGTCAACCTGGTCAAGCCCGGCGTCGGCGAGACCACCCGGGTGCTGCTGCGCCGGGTGCCGTGGAAGATCCTGGCGCGGGCGGGGGCGGGCGACGACCTGGCCCATGTGCGGCTGCTCGCCGAGCAGCGCGGGGTGCCGGTGGAGGAGGTGGACGACCTGCCGTACACCTGCGTCGGGCTGATCCACCCCCGGTACACGCGGGGCGCCACCGGCGCCGACGGCAAGGCGGTGAACGTCTGATGCCGGTGCTGGTGGCGAGCGACCTCGACCGCACGCTGATCTACTCCTCGGCGGCCCTGGCGCTGACCATGCCGGACCCGCGGGCGCCCCGGCTGCTGTGCGTGGAGGTGCACGAGGCCAAGCCGCTGTCCTTCATGACCGAGACCGCGGCCCAGCTGCTCACCGACCTCGGTGACACGGCCGTGTTCGTGCCGACGACGACCCGGACGCGAAAGCAGTACCAGCGGATCAATCTGCCGGGGCCGCCGCCGGCCTACGCGATCTGCGCCAACGGGGGCCATCTGCTGGTCGACGGGGTCACCGACGCGGATTGGCACGCGGGCGTCCAGGCGCGGCTCGCCGAGGAGTGCGCGCCGCTCGCGGAGGTCAGCGAGCATCTGCTGCGGTCCGCCGACCCGGTGTGGGTGCGCAAGCACCGGATCGCCGAGGACCTGTTCGCCTACCTCGTGGTGGAGCGTGACCTGCTGCCCGGGGACTGGGTGAAGGAGCTCGCGGTGTGGGCGGAGAACCGGGGCTGGACGGTCTCCCTGCAGGGCCGCAAGATCTACGCCGTGCCGAAGCCGCTCACCAAGAGCGCGGCCGTGCGCGAGGTGGTCCGGCGCACCGGCGCGGAGCTGACGCTGGCCGCGGGGGACTCCCTGCTCGACGCCGACCTGCTGCTGGCCGCCGACCGGGGCTGGCGCCCCGGCCACGGCGAACTCGCCGACACCGACTGGACGGCCCCGCGGATCAGCGCCCTGCCGGAACGCGGCGTCCTGGCGGGGGAGCGGATCCTGCGGGAGTTCGTGAAGGCGACCCGCACGGCAACCCCTTAGGGGCGCGGGGCCGCATCGATGTGCGGCCCCGCCGCAGGCGGCTAACCGCAGCACCCGCCACCGCAGCACCCGCCCCCGCCGGCCCTCGGCGAAGGCGCAGCCGCGGACGTGTTGTTCGACACGCCTACCGCCACCGTCGACAGGAGCTTCACCGTGTCGTCGTGCCCCGCGGGGCACGATGCGGGGGCGGCGGACTGCGCCATGGGCCGGCTGAGTTCGAACGTGTCGCCGCAGGTCCGGCAGCGGTACTCGTAACGAGGCATGGCCCCAGGTTAGCCGTCGGGGCCCGGCCGGGGGCGCCTCAATGTTTCATGAGTGTTGCTTTCTATCCGGCCTATGTGCGGGGCATTCGAAAACGTTACTGATAATTTGTGAACGCCGTTGCGAGGATGTCAGCTCACCCGCGCGAGCAAGACCGAGTGCGGAGGGAGACGCAGGCGTGACCAATGCGTCGCAGGGGGAGGACGGCCCCATGGGGGGTGGCCGTGGCGAGGAGCCGTTGGACGCCGATGAGACGCTGCACCTGAGAGTCGACGCCCTCAGGGCCGACCAGACCATGCAGTTGCGCGTGCCCCCGCCACCGGAGCCGCCCGCTCCGGGCGGCGGCCGGGCCGAACGCCGGCGTGACGCGCGCGCGGCCGGACGGGAGCGCCCCACGCCCGCGAGCGCGGCCCTGGGCGCCGTCGTCCGGCTGCTCGCCCCGCTGGCCCCGTACGCGCGCCGGATAACCCCCTACGCGCGCCGCCTGAAGCCGGTGTACCCGCGCCCCGGGCGTACCGGCTGGCGCCGCTGGATACCCTCCTGGCGCCAGTGGATCGGCGCCACCCTGACCTCGTTCGGCCTGCTCAGCGCCTTCCTCGTCACCGCGTACGCGATGACGGACATACCGGAGAACCTCAACTCGTACGCCACCCAGCAGGACAACGTCTACTTCTGGTCCGACGGCACGCCCATGGCCCGTACGGGCTGGGTGCAGCGGCAGGCGATGCCGCTGAAGGACATCCCTCCCGACGTCCGCTGGGCGGTGCTCGCGGCGGAGAACGAGAGCTTCTACTCGGACCCGGGCATATCCGCCAGGGGCATCACCCGGGCCGTGTTCCGCACCCTGGGACAGGGGGACACCGAGGGCGGATCGACCATCACCCAGCAATACGTCAAGAATGTCTATCTGACGCAGAACCAGACGATCAGCCGCAAATTCACCGAAGCGATGATCGCGCTCAAGCTCGACAACAGGATGAGCAAGGACCAGATCCTGGAGGGCTATCTCAACACCAGCTGGTTCGGCCGCGGCAGCTACGGCATCCAGCGCGCCGCCCAGGCGTACTACGGCAAGGACGTCGGCGACCTCGACGCCTCCGAGGCGGCCATGCTCGCCGGGCTGCTCAAGGGCGCCGGCCTGTTCGACCCCACGCTCAGCAAGGCCAACCACGCGCGGGCCGTCGAGCGCTGGTCCTGGATCCTCGACCGCATGGTCAAGATCGGCAAGCTGTCGCCGCGGGAACGGGCGAAGTACACCGAGTTCCCCGAGCCGCTGAAGAGCAACCCGCTGTACAACACCGGTGCGCAGAGCGACTACCTGGTGGAGCTGGCCTCGCAGTACGCCAAGAAGTCCGGCCACCTGACGGACAAGCAGTTCGACCTGGGCGGCTACCAGATCTACACGACCTTCGACCGCAAGCGGGAGAAGGCGCTCACCGACGCCGTCACCAAGACCCGCAAGCAGGCCGGGCGGGACAATCCGGCGGCGGCGAAGAACGGCCACTACGGCGCCGCCTCGGTGGCGGCGGACGGCCGGATCCTCGCCGTCTACGGCGGCCCCGACCACCGCACCCAGGGCTACAACGAGTCCAACGCGACCACCGTCCCGGCCGGCACCGCGTTCACGCCGTTCGTCTACGCCGCCGGACTCGAACACGGCGTGCACAAGACGCGCGGCGGACCCGCCACCCCCGTGACCCCGGACAGCGTCTACGACGGCGACGACGGCGTGCCCGTCACCACTCCCGAGGGGCCGTACTGGGACCGCAGCGGCAAGAAGGTCGCCGCGCACAACGACGGCGGCCGGTCGTACGGGGACATCAGCCTGCGCGAGGCCGTGGCCCGGTCCGTGAACACGCCGTTCATGCAGCTCGGCATGGACACCGGCCTGGACAGGGTGCGCCAGACCGCCGTGGCGTCCGGGCTGCTGTCCTCCAGCATGGGCCCCCAGGTCCCGGCCCTGTCGATGGGGAACTCCACGCCCAGCGCGATCCGGATGGCCAGCGGCTACGCGACCTTCGCCGCCGGCGGCAACCACACCGAGCCGTACTCGGTGCGCCGGATCACCCGCAACGGCTCCCCGGTCGCTCTGGCCACCCCGCGCCCGAAGCGCGCGGTCGGCGCCGAGGTGGCCCGGCAGGTCACGGAGGCGCTCGGCGACTCCTTCCGCACCGCCCATCCCGAGGCGGCGGCCGGCCGGACGGGGGTGTCCGGGAAGGCCGGCACCACCGAGAAGGACACCGCCGCCTGGTACGTCGGCACGGCCGACTCCGTGTCCACCGCGATCGTCGTCTACCGGATCGACCTGGCCAAGTCCCTGGAGCCACTGCCGCTCAAGGGCCTGGCCGGCACGTCCGCCCACAGCGTCCCGTATGCCCTCTGGTCGGCAGCGACGGGTCTCGGCTGAGCCGGGGCCCGTACACCCTCCCCTTCCGCAGAATGAGCCGCGCATGCCCCGCAAGATGTCGTCGTCAGGCCGCCGTCGAGCCCCCCGCAGCCGCAGTGTGCCCCGCGCCACGCGGCCGCAGGTCCTGACTCTGGCCGCCCTCCTCGTCGTCGCCTCGCTGGTCGCCGGGTTCCTGGCGCTGTCCGGCACGGACGGCAACAGCACCCCGGCCGCCGCGGCCGGCAAGAGACAGAAGAGCGCGCCGAAGGCCAGCCCGACCCCCGAGTGGGACGGCACGACCAAGGTGCTCGGGGACGGCTCGACCTCCTACACCGGGCCGCAGAAGGGGCAGTTGAAGCCGGTGCCGCTCAAGCCCGGTGAGAAACCACCGCAGTTCGTGGTCTTCTCCTGGGACGGCGCGCTGGAGGGCAGCGACCACCTGTTCTCGCACTACCGGGAGCTGGCCAAGGAGTACGACGCCCACATGACCTTCTTCCTCACCGGCATCTACCTGCTGCCCAAGAGCAAGAAGTCGCTGTACCACGGCCCCATGCACTCCCCGGGCGACGCCGCCATCGACTACGCCACCGACGACCACATCCGCACCACGGTGGAGCAGCTCGGCAAGGCGTACGAGGACGGCAACGAGATCGGCACCCACTTCAACGGCCACTTCTGCGGGGCCAAGGGCGGCGGCGACTGGAGCGTTGAGGAGTGGAAGAGCGAGATCGACCAGTTCTACTCCTTCGTGGAGCACTGGAAGACCAACACCGGCTTCAAGGACCTCGCGCCGCTGCCCTTCGACTTCAGGAAGGAGGTCACCGGCGGCCGGGCGCCCTGCCTGGAGGGGCAGCCGAACCTGCTGAAGGCCATGAAGAGCTACGGCTGGCGCTACGACGCCAGTTCGCCGGGCGACTTCCAGATATGGCCGTCGAAGAAGAAGGGCATATGGGACTTCCCGCTGCAGATGCTGCCGTACGAGAGCGGCAAGTACCAGGGCCTGTCCATGGACTTCAACTTCCTGTACAACCAGTCCGAGGGTGAGACCCAGGGCGACCCGGCCAAGTTCCCCCAGTGGGAACAGCAGACCGTCGACTCCTACATGGCCGGCTTCAACCGGGTGTACTACGGCAGCCGGGCCCCGCTGTTCATCGGCAACCACTTCGAGGACTGGAACGGTGGCATCTACATGAAGTCCATCGACCAGGTGGTCAAGAACGTCTGCACCAAGAAGGGCGTCAAGTGCGTGTCCTTCAAGGAGCTGGCCGACTGGCTCGACGCGCAGAAGCCGCAGACCCTGGCCGCCCTGCGCAGCCTCGACCCGGCCCAGTCGCCGGACTGGTCGGCGGTCGTCAAGTGACCGGCGCGCGCCGGGGATTCCACTTGTGCAACCCCCTTCACAACCGACGCGCACGGCGTGCGAAGATGCCCCTCGCCCGGTAGGTGTACCGGCGTAGAGGGGAACATCATTGAAATCTAGAAGACTGAGCCGTGGGCGGCGCCGCACGGCCATAGTCACCGCCGCGGCCGCCTCGGTGGTCGCCGGCGTGGCACTGGTGCCCAACTGGAGCGCGGGTGCGGCGGTGACCGACGACCCGACGGTGGACGCGGCGACCAAGGCGACCTTCCAGCGGCTGGCCGACGCGGTCTTCACCGACCGCACGCAGGCCCTCGTGCAGGGCGCCGGCAAGGCGGAGACCCGGCACACGTCCGGCTTCTCCGGTTCCGTGCGCCTGTCCGGCGGGCAGACCCGCCAGGAGAAGTCCGCGCTGGACGAGCTGCGCGACCGCCGCGGCCGGCTGGCCCGGCTGGGCGAGACGTACCGCGCGGGCAGCACCAAGGTGACGCTCGACGCGACCCGGGTGAAGGGCCGGCACGCCGAGGCCGCCGTCACCGAGACCACGTCGCTGACCTACGACAAGGCCACCGTGAAGGGACCGAAGTCGACCGGCTTCCAGGCCCACCACGAGCTGACCTTCGAGGCCGACCGCAAGGGCACCTGGCGGCTCACCGGCATCCGGGACACCGACGACGGCTACCTCGCGGTGAACCAGGTCGCCAAGCCCGCCGTCACCTCGGTGAAGACCGCCACCGCGGACGACGGCCCGCCCTCCGCGGCCCGCGCCGCCACGACCTGGCCCGCGCCGGTCAACAAGAAGAACTTCTCCGCGACCGGCTACGACTACAAGGCCATGGTCGCGTACGCGCAGAAGTACTGGAACTCGTACAACCCGGCCTACCCGGACTTCAACGGGCAGGGCGCCGGCGGCGACTGCACCAACTTCGTCAGCCAGGTCCTGAAGGCCGGCGGCTGGAAGCACGTGCCCGGCTACACGTACGACTGGAAGAAGTGGTTCGGCACCGCCGACATCCAGTCGGACTCGTTCGTCGGCGTCAACGAGTTCTCCTGGTTCGCCCTGTCCTCCCAGCGCGCCACCAGCCTCGCCAACGTCTACCAGATGGACCTCGGCGACGTGCTGCAGATGGACTTCAACCGGGACGGGTCCAAGGACCACTCGATGATCGTCACGTACCGGGACAGCCGGGGCGTGCCGTACGTGAGCTACCACTCGACCAACACGTACAACCGGTCGGTGGCCAGCCTCGTCGCCTCGTACCCGAACGCGGCGTTCTACGCCTACAGGACCTGACCCGGTCCTGGCTGCCGAGGGCCCCGCTGCTCCCGCCCCTCCCGCCGCTCGTCCGGCGGACGCCGCTCCGGCGGCGTCAGCTGCTCGGGCCGCGCCCGCTGTTCCCGCGGAGGGGCGTCGGGGTGGCGGGCCCGCCAGTAGGGATTGTCGTGCGGCAGGTTGTGACCGACGCGGCCGTACATGCCGAACGTCATCAGCAGCAGGCCCACGATGAAGCTGAAGAAGACGTTCTGGATTTTGAACGCCAGGAAGTTGCTGCCGGTGTCCAGCAGGCCGAGGAACAGGAAGCCGTTCAGCAGGAACAGCACGCCGAGCACCATGTTCAGGGTCGACGCGAGGTTCCCGCCGATCACCATGCCGGCCAGCAGCACGGCGCCGATGCAGATCGACAGCACACTCAGCGCGCCGTTGGAGTTCAGCCCGGCGACCGTGTTGCCGCCGGTGTCGAAGAAGCCGATGCGGTTGATCAGGCCGAGGATCCCGAAGGCGACCAGGAATCCGCCGATGAGGCCGGCACCGATCCGGTAGACCTGGTTGAGCCGGTGATCGACGGGCAGATGGTCGTCCAGCCGGGGCCGTCGTTCCTCGGCCTTCCTCGTGTGCACCGCGTGTGTGGCCATGTCCGCCTCCCTCGGGCGCTAGCGGAGGCCATCCGTCCTCTTAATATCCGCTGCCGCACAGCACCCGGCAACACGCACGTCAGTGCCCGGCGCCGCGCTCCTCGCGGATCTGCGCCACCACCCGCGCCACCGTCTGCCGCACCCCTTCGGTCTCGGTGAGGAACTGCCAGTAGTCCGGGTGCCGCCCCTCCAGCGTGCCGACCGCCCGCTCCAGCCGGGCCACCGCGTCGTCCAGCGGCCGGGCGTGCCGCGGATCGGGGGTCGAACGGCCCGTCATCGCCAGCCGCTGGGCGTCCCGGATCGCGAACCGGGTGCGCTCGATCTCCGCCTGCGGGTCCTTCTGCACCGCGTTCAGCCGGCCCAGCCGGTCACCGGCGGCCGACACCGCCTCGTCGGTGGTGTTCAGCAGGGCCCGCACGGTCGCCAGCAGTGCGGTCGCGTCCGCCCAGCGCTGGGCGTCCCGCGCCGTCTGCGCCTCCCGGAGCTTCAGCTCGGCCTGCCGTACGTTCTGCGCGGCCTGGTCCGGCACGTGCTGGAGGTCCTGCCAGCAGGCGGCGGTGAAGCGGCGGCGCAGCTCGCTCAGCACCGGTTCCACCTGTCCGGCCCGCGTGGTCAGCGCCTCGGCCCTGGTACGCAGGCTCACCAGCCGGTGGTCGATCTCGGCCGCCCGCTCCGGCAGCCGCTCCGCCTCCGCGCGGATCGCCCCGGCCTCCCGCTGCACCCGCTCGGCCCGCTCCAGCGTCGCCTGCACCCCGTGCCGCCCGGCGCCCTGGTTCAGCTTGGTCAGCTCCGGCGACAGGGCCGCCAGCCGCGCGGCCAGCTCGTCGGCCCGCAGCGCGCGCTCCCGGACGGCGTCCAGGGCGTTGCTCGCCGCCAGCAGCGACTGCCGGGCCCGCTCCACGGCGGGCGCCAGCCGGGCCAGCTGCGTCTCCGCCTTGCCCAGCAGCGGCTCCAGCGAGCCGCCGAACCGGTCCAGTTCCTGCCGGACCCGGTCCAGTTCGTCCTTGGCCGCGGTCAGCTCGGCCCGCGCCCGCGCCGCCGCGCCGGCCTCCAGATCGTCCCGGTCCAGGTCGTGGGCGTCCACGGCCTGGATGTAGCGCCGGCTGACCTCGTCGATCCGCAGCCCGAGCGCCTCGAAGTCGGCCACGGCACGCCGGGCGGCGGGGGAGTCGTCCACCGCCGAGATGGTCTCCACCGAGATCCGCAGGTCCCGCTGCGCGGTGTCGAGTTCGTAGAACGCCGTCGCCGCCGCGTCCTTCGCGGCCTGCGCGTCGGCCCGGTGGCTCTCCGCCCGCCCGCCGAACCAGCGTCGGGTGCCGCCGCCGGCGAACGCGAGGGGCAGCGCGAGCGCGGCCAGCACCGGCAGGCCGAGCAGCGTGAGGGCGTCCCGCAGCGGGGTGGGGCCGCGCCGGGCCCGTGCGGTGGACGACGACGGGTACGGCTGGCTCGCTGGCGTGCCCGGTGTCGCCGTCACATCCCTCTCCCGTGCTGTGGTCCGCCCTGGGTGGTGCCATTCTCCCACCCGTTGAAGACGAACACACGGGCCGGTCAGTTCGCCGTGCGCACCGTGACTTTCCCGTCCTGGGTATGCGCCGACACGCGGTGCGGGCTGCTGTCGTCGCGGGGCACGGACACCGTCACCGACCCGTCGTCGGCCCCCGCCGACACCCGGTACGCGCCCTTGGGCAGGCCCACCGTCACCGGCCCGTCGTCGCTGCGGACGTCGGCCAGGTCCGGCGGACCGGTCAGCTCGACGTCCACGGAACCGTCGCCGGTGGCGGCCCTCACCCGGCGCGAGGAGACCACCGCGCGCACCGAGCCGTCGCCGGCGCGCAGGTCCAGCGGGCCGCTGGTGTCGGTGACGCGCACGGCGCCGTCGTCGACGTGGATGCTGACCGCGTCCCGGAATCCGGAGGCGCGCACGGCGCCGTCCTCGTTCACGACCCTGACGCCGACCCCGCGCGGCACCTCGATCCGGTGCCGGGCCGAGCAGTCGGCGATGAACCCGGAGCAGTGCACCCGCAGCACGAGCCGGTCGCCGTCCATGGACCAGCGCACCCCGGGCTCGCCGCCGGCCACCACGGACCCCTCGAACCAGCGGGTCACCTCGACCGTGCCGGTCCTCTGCCCCCGTACGGCGACGATCTCCAGCGCCGAGTCGTCGGAGTCGACGGTGAGGGTACGGCCGTGCAGGGCGAAGGAGCGGTGATCGGGATGGGTGTCGTCGCCGGCGGAGGCGCCGCAGGCGGTGAGCCCCGAGAGGAGCGCGCCGGCGAGCACGGCCGGCCGGGCGGCGCGGAACGAGTGCGAACGGACCATGTGATGTCTCCCCCTGAACCGGCCCTGCGGCGCGAACCGGTCTGATCCGGCGCGCGGGACCCGGCGCCGGTGCTGCTTCGGTCGCCGCCGACGCTAGGGCCCGCGGGCCCGCGCCGGCGATCCGGCGGCCTCCCGGACCGGGGTGGGGTTAACCCCCCTGTCCCGGCCCCCTGTCCGGGTTTGCAGGGCAGCCGCTCGGGCAATGTAGGCTGTCGGCCTGTCCCGGGTGCGTAGCTCAGGGGTAGAGCGCCTGCCTTACAAGCAGGATGTCGGCGGTTCGAAACCGTCCGCGCCCACCGGTCCGGCCCCTCGGAGCAGTCTCCGAGGGGCCGTTTCCTTGCCCTATTCCTCCTCCGCCGCCGTCTCGTGGGCGTGCTTGAGCCGGGAGCGGGCCTCCATGCGGTCCGCCGCCGCGACCTCCGCCCAGAAGCGGTGCGTGCTGACGAAGACCGCGAGTTCGTGCTCGCGCCGCCGCAGCTTCTCCACCTCGGCCTGCTCGTCCTCCGTCCAGCCGGGGGACGCGGGCCGCTCCACCTTGCGCCAGCCGGTGTCGTCACTGAAGCCGTCCATCGGCTCGACCGACCAGGGCAGCCGCTTGAGCAGGGCCGACAGCTCGGCCCGGACCTGATGCAGCTCCTCCTGACCGGCGAGGAGGTCACTGGGGAATTCATAGGTCGTAGCCACGCGGCAATGCTACGCCTGTTCGATTTACGGGTGCGAGGCTGTCCGCGAGGTCCGGGGGGAGGTTCAGCCGAACGGGTGGCGCGGGGCGGCGACGGCGGCGCGACCGCGCCGGGTCAGTGGGCGGAGCCTCGCAGCTCCCGGACCAGGCGGGCCGTCATCGGCACCGGCACCCCGTGCCGCTCGGCCGCGCGCAGCAACGCCCCGCCGATGGCGTCCAGCTCCAGCGGGCGGCCCGCCTCGGCGTCGCGCTGCATGGACGACTTCGCGGCGGGCGGGAAGGCGTCGTACCGGGCCAGGGCCAGGTCCGGGTCGGCCGGGGCGCCGCAGGCACGGCTGACCGCGGCGGTCTCCGCGACGAGCGCCTCCAGCTCCTGCCGGTGACGGGTGCGGGCCACGCCGAGCGGGACGCCGTACCGGGTGGTGAGCAGGGCGAACGGGGCGAGGAACGCCATCTTGGCCCACAGGGCCGCCGTCTCGTCCCCGGCCACGCGGGCGGTCGTACCGCAGGCGGTGAGGTGGGCGGCCAGCGCTTCGAGGCGGGCGCGGGGCACGGCGTCCCCGGCCAGGTCGATCTCCGTGAACGGGCTGCCGTGCTCGATCACGCCCGGGGCGGTCCGGGTGGACTCCACGCGGATCACGGCCGGGGCGACCCGGTCGGGATGGTAACGGGCGCGCAGGGCCGCGGGGTGTTCGACGCCGTTCAGCAGCGGTACGGCCAGGGCGTCGCCGAGGACGGCGGGCGGAACCCGGGTCAGAGCGGCGCCGAGCGCGGTGTGCTTCACGGTGATCAGGCAGGCGTCCACCGGCTCGCGTAGCTCGGTGTCCGCGTCGACGGCGGCCGTGAAGTCGCCGAACTGCGGGCTGCGGACCGTGATGCCGGTACGGCGCAGGGTGCCGGCCGTGGCCTCGCCGGCCAGGCAGATCACGCGGTGCCCGGAGCGGGACAGCAGGGCGGCGAGCAGGCCGCCGGTGCCGCCGGGGCCGAGGACGGCCACGGTGAGCGGTTGCGTCACGAACGTCATGGAATTGTCCTTCCGACGGTCGGCCCCGGGTGTCGGTGGCCGCCTTCGCGCAGATCATCGCAGGGCGCGGCGGGGTGCGCGAGACTGGCCGCATGTGCCGGAGCATCAAGACGCTGCGTCCGCCCGTGCTGCCCGGTGAGGCCACGGACGAGGACATCCACGCGGCCGCGTTGCAGTACGTGCGGAAGATCTCGGGTTTCCGGGCCCCCGCCGCCCACAACCGCGAGGCCTTCGACAAGGCGGTGCGAGCGGTGGCGCGGGCCACGGCGGAGCTGCTCGGGGAGCTGGAGGTGCGCGGGCAGTCGGCGCGGCGAGGGGGGTAGCCGCCCGGCGGCTGCAGGGGGAGCGGGGTCGGCGGGTCCGGGGCAGGGGCGGACCCGCCCGTCGGCGTGCCCGGATGTGACCACCGTCATGGAGGCGCGACCCCGTGTCATGGAGGCGCGACCCCGGAACCCGGCCGCACGCCGTGGACGGTTATGAGACAGGTGGGCCGGGCGTGGCGCGTGCGGCCGTACGGCGTGACGAGTCGTCAAAGAGGCACAGGTGTAAGGGCGTTGACGTCTGGGAAGTTCGCGGAAGACGCGCATCCGGTGACCGCTGCGGGCGTCCGGCCCGGCGCCGGGCCGTGCGCGGAGGCGTCACCACCGTGGCCGAATGTTGAACTTGCAAGCATTGATTAGGTCCCCCTAACCTGGGTGTTCCGTTCGGTACCGCCGCCCCCACGACCGGCCTTCTCCGTCCCCGGCCGGCCCGACCGTCACCGAAGAGGAGACTCCCCCATGTCCGCACGCCTCGATTCCGCTCGGCCCTATGTGATCGGGCTCTTCCGCATCGTCCTCGGCCTGCTCTTCGCGGCGCACGGCGCCGCGTCCCTGTTCGGCGTCCTCGGCGGCGCCGCCGGCAGCGACGGCGGCACCATCGCGGCCGGCACCTGGCCCGGCTGGTACGCGGCCGTGATCCAGCTGGTCGCCGGCGGCCTGGTGCTGCTCGGCCTCGGCACCCGCGCTGCCGCGCTGATCGCCTCCGGCTCGATGGCGTACGCCTACTTCGACGTCCACCAGCGGGCCGCCCTGTGGCCCATACAGAACGGCGGCGAGCTGTCGGTCCTGTTCTGCTGGGCGTTCCTCCTGCTGGTCTTCACCGGCTCGGGCGCCTTCGGCCTGGACCGGCTCCTCCCGCGCCGCGCGGCGCAGGACGGCGAGCGGGCGCCGGAGCAGTCCCCGGTGGCCGTCTGACGGCCGGTTCGGTGCGCGGCCCGGCGGTCCGGTCGGCAGCCGCCCGGCGGTGCGGCCGGCGTGCCGTCCGGCGGCTGCCGGTGAACGCTCCGTGATCGCCCCGCCAGCCCCCCGCGACCCTCCTGTCACACCCCCGGCGTACGCTGTATGGCTGTCAACGGGGGAGTGACGGGAGTCGTGGTGTTCGAGAGCGTGGGGTCGCTGGCGGCCGGGCCGTGGATCTATGCCGTGGTGGCCGTGTCGGTCCTGCTCGACGTGTTCCTGCCCGTCCTGCCCAGCGGCGTGCTCGTCATCACGGCCGGCACGGCGGCGGCGGCCGGTTCCGGCGCGGCCGGCCGGGTCCCGCACGAGGTGCCGGACATCCTGGCCCTGATCCTGTCCGCCGCGACCGCCTCCGTCCTCGGCGACCTGGTGGCGTACCGGCTGGCCTGGCGCGGCGGGGAGCGGCTGGACCGGGCGATAGCGCGCTCCCGGCGGCTGACCACCGCGCAGGAGCGGCTCGGTGACGCCCTGTCCCGGGGCGGCGGCGCGCTGGTCGTCCTCGCCCGCTTCGCCCCGGCCGGCCGCTCGGTCGTCTCCTTCTGCGCCGGCGCGGCCCACCGCCGCGTCCGCGACTTCCTGCCGTGGTCCGCCCTGGCCGGCCTGTCCTGGGCCGCCTACAGCGTGGCCCTCGGTTACTACGGCGCCCAGTGGCTGGGCGCGACCTGGCTGGCCACCGGCGTCTCGGTGGCGGCCCTGTTCGGCGCGGGCGCGGCGGCGGCCTTCCTGATGCGCCGCCGCCCGGTCTCCTGACCGCCCCGGGGGGCGCGGGCGGCGGCGGGGCTCAGCAGCCGGACAGGTAGTTCGTCAGCGCGCTCTTCTCGGCGGAGTCGACCGAGAGGTTGTAGTAGTACTTCACCTGCACCCAGGCCCGCACGTACGTGCACAGGTACGCCGACCGGGACGGCACCCAGGTGGCCGGGTCCTGGTCGCCCTTGGCCTGGTTGACGTTGTCGGTGACGGCGATCAGCTGGGGCCGGGTCAGGTCGTTCGCGAACGCCTGCCGCTGCGCGGTGGTCCACTTGCTCGCGCCGGAGTCCCACGCCTCCGCCAGCGGCACGAGGTGGTCGATGTCGAGGTCGGAGGCGGCGGTCCAGGTGGCGCCGTCGTACGGGGAGTACCAGCTCCCGCTGGTCGCGGCGCAGGAGGAGTCGGTCACGACGTTCGAGCCGTCCCGCTTGAGGACCGTCTCGCGGGTGTTGCAGGCGCCGCTGATGGTGATCCAGTGCGGGAAGAGGTCGCGGCTGTAGCCGGTGCGGTTCTCGGTGGCCACGGTGAGCTGGGAGAGGTAGCTGCGGGCGGTGGCGCCGCTGACCGGGGTGGGGAGGGCCGCGGAGGCGTCCGGGGAGTTGAACAGGGCGACGGAGGCGATCAGACCGGTAAGGGCCGCGAGTATGCTCGTCCGTCGACGCGCGTAGAACCTGGGCATGCGTGAACTCCCTTGTGGGGTGGCGGTGTTGGAGCGCGAGCGAAGGAATGCTCGCGGGGCGGAGTTGCCGGGGGGTGAGCGCTCGGTAAGAAGCTAGTGACGTGCGCATGTCACGACAAGGTTGACGGCGGAACTTTCACATCCCTTACGATGGGAAGCGCAGAAGGGGAGTAGCTCTTCGCCGGACCGTCGACATACTGCTCAGCGAGCCTGAGCCGGCGCCCGGAGGCGGACCGCGTCGCGGCGGGCCCGCCAGCGAGACCTTCGGCAAGCAGTGCACGCCCGTGCCGTCCCCGGCGCGGGCGCCGAGTGCGCTGCCGTGCCGAGGTGTCATCGTGTGACGTACCGCACTCTCGGCGGGGCAGCCCGACCGATTGAGGAACCTTGATCAGCATCACCGTGACGGCGCTCGTCTTCGGCGTCATCTTCCTCGCCGAACTGCCGGACAAGACCGCCCTCGCCGGTCTCGTCCTCGGCACCCGCTACCGCGCCTCGTACGTCTTCGCGGGCGTCGCCGCCGCCTTCCTGCTGCACGTCGTGCTCGCCGTGGCGGCCGGCAGCGTGCTGACCCTGCTGCCGCAGCGGATCGTGCACGCCGTCACCGGCGTCCTCTTCCTCGGCGGGGCCGCGATGCTCCTGCTGAACAAGGGCGAGGAGGAGGAAGAGGTCAAGAAGCCCGCCGACCAGTCGTTCTGGAAGGTGGCGGGCACCGGCTTCATGCTCATCCTGGTCGCCGAGTTCGGCGATCTCACCCAGATCATGACCGCCAACCTGGCCGCCCGCTACGACGACCCGATCTCCGTCGGCCTCGGCGCGGTGCTGGGCCTGTGGGCCGTCGCCGGGCTCGGCATCGTCGGCGGGAAGGCCCTGATGAAGCGGGTGCCGCTGCGGCTGATCACGCAGATCGCGGCGCTGCTGATGCTGGCGCTCGGCGTGTGGAGCCTGTGGGAGGCCGTCAGCGGCTGACCGGGCCGTGCGGCCGGGCCGGGCTGAACAACGGGTGAATGCTCGCGGGGGTGGTGGCGGGAACGCGGGCGGGTTTTGTACCGTAGAGAAACAAAGTGGCTCCCGCCCGTTTTCCCTGACCGGCGGGCGGGGCCGCCTTGTCCCGTCCGACGTCCCACCCGACGTCCCGCCCGACCCGGGGTCCTTTCCTCTGGAGCTGCCGATGCCGGCCACCGCCACGCCCGCCGTCCTCACCGCCCGCGCCCTCCTGCTCGACATGGACGGCACCCTCGTCAACTCGGACGCCGTGGTCGAGCGCATCTGGCGGCGCTGGGCCGAGCGGCACGGGCTGGACGGCGACGAGGTGATGAAGGTCGTGCACGGCAGGCAGGGCCACGCCTCCATGGCCGTCCTCCTCCCCGGCCGGCCGGTCGAGCAGAACCTCGCCGACAACGCCCGCATGCTCGCCGAGGAGACCGCCGACACCGACGGCGTGATCGAGATCCCCGGCGCGCGTGCCTTCCTCGCCTCGCTGGAGGGGCTGCCGCACGCCCTGGTGACCTCCGCCGACGTCGCCCTGTCCACCGCCCGCATGAACGCCGCCGGGCTGCCCCTGCCGGCCGTCCGCGTCACCGCCGAGTCGGTCGGCGCGAGCAAGCCGGACCCCGAGGGTTTCCTGAAGGGCGCCGCCGAACTGGGCATCGACCCGGCCGACTGCATCGTCTTCGAGGACTCCGGTGCGGGGATCGCGGCGGGGCGCTCCGCGGGGATGCGGGTCGTCGGGGTCGGGCCGCGCGCGGTGTTCCACGAGCCGGACGTCGCGGTGCGGGACCTCACGCAGGTGCGGGTCGAGGCGGTGGCCGGCGGAGGGATCCGCCTGCACATCGGCTGACGCCCGCCGAGTCCGTCCCGGGCTCCTTCGGGGGCCGTTACGGCTGTGTCCGCTCCGGCTTCCGGGCCGCCTCGCATCGGTTCTGGGGCGCTACGGCTGACTGCCGGGCGGCCCTGCACGCGTTCGGGGCGTTACGGCTGACTCTCGGGCGGCCCCGGGCTTCTCCGGGGCGCGTTATGGCTGTGTCCGCTCCGGCTTCCGGGCTGCCCCGCATCGCTTCTGGGGCGCTACGGCTGACTGCCGGGGGGCCCTGCACGCGTCCGGGGCGTGACGGCTGACTCTCGGGCGGCCCCGGGCTCCTCCGGGGCGCGTTACGGCTGTGTCCGCTCCGGCTTCCGGGCCGCCCCGCATCCCTTCGCAGCACTATGGCTGACTCCCGGGCGGCCCCGCACCCACTCGGGGCGCCACGGCCGGGCCGTCCGCCAGGACGCCCGGCATCCCTCAGGGGCCCTATGGCCCGGGCCCCTGCTTCCGTAGCGCTACGGCTGCGTCGTTTCCGACTCCAGGCTCTTGCGGGTCGCCGGGCCGTACGTGCCCAGGGTGTCGTCCGTGATGCCCCGGGCCAGCTGGTAGTTGCGCACCGCGTCCTCGACCGGGCGGGTGAAGGTGCTGTTGATCTGGTCCCAGTAGAGGTTCAGCTGGCGCAGGCGCCGCTGGAGCTCGGTGACCTCCGGGCCCGTGTCACCGCGGCGCAGGACCGGTGCCGTGGCCGGCGTGGTGCGCGGGGTGCCCGAAGGCGTCGGGGACGGGGTCGGCGAGGCGGCGGCGCTGGACGCGCTCGCGGAGGGCGTCGCGGACGGGGAGGGCGAGGCGGAGCCTCGCGACGGGCTCGGGGCGGCCGTCGCCGAGGGGGAGGGCAGCGGGGGAGCGGGTGTCACCGGGGGTGCCGGGGCCGCCGCCGAGGACGGCGAACGTGTCGTCGTCTCCGGGATGCTCGCCCTGACCTCCTGGGCCACCCGGCCCCGGGCCGGTGCCTGGTACGAGAACAGCGCGAAACCGGCGACCGCGACGACGGCCGCCCCCGCACCCCCGGCGGCCAGCAGCACCGTGCGGCGCGGGCGGCGCCGGGGCCGGCCGGGCCCGGTCCCGGCCGCGTCCGGCTCCGCCGCCGGACCGAGCGGCGCGGGCGTCCGCGGGGGCGGCGGCGGTGCGGTCCCGGCAGGGGGTGCGGGCGGGGGCTCGTCCGGGGACGGCCGCATCGCCACGTACGGCCGTATCCGCAGCGGGTCGAAGTCCTCCGCCGCTGCCGCCTCCGCCGTGCGGGTCTCGCGCAGGGCCTCGGACGCGCGGGCCGTGCAGTCGCACGACGGCGTGTTGTCCGGCCCCCTCGGCGTCCCGCACTCCGGGCACGTGGTGCCCCGCTCTCCCGTCACGCGTGTGCCCCCTCCCCTCGGGAACTCCAGAGATTATGCGGATTTCCTCCGGAACCGCAGCACTCGGCAGGCCATAAGTGGTGACACCGATCACCATGGAGGAGACGCACCGACCCCCGGGAGGTCCCATGGCCCTGGAGACGCACGGCACGGCGAAGGGCGTGAGCAGCGGCGAACACGTCCCGGGCAGCGTGCTGGTGCCGATGGGCGCGCTGCTGCTCGGGCTGCTGCTCGCCGCACTCGACCAGACCATCGTGTCGACCGCGCTGCCGACGATCGTGAGCGACCTCGGCGGCCTGGAGCACCTCTCCTGGGTCGTCACCGCCTATCTGCTGGCGTCGACCGCCGCGACCCCGCTGTGGGGCAAGCTCGGCGACCAGTACGGCCGCAAGCGGCTGTTCCAGACGGCCATCGTGATCTTCCTGATCGGGTCGGCGCTGTGCGGCATGGCGCGGGACATGCCCCAGCTCATCGCGTTCCGGGCGTTGCAGGGACTGGGCGGCGGCGGGCTGCTGGTGCTGTCCATGGCGATCGTCGGGGACCTCGTGCCGCCCCGCGAACGCGGCCGCTACCAGGGTCTGTTCGGTGCCGTCTTCGGCACGACCAGCGTGCTCGGGCCGCTGCTCGGCGGGCTGTTCACCCAACACCTCAGCTGGCGCTGGGTGTTCTACGTCAACCTGCCCATCGGCGTGATAGCGCTCGCGGTGATCGCCGCCGCCCTGCGCATCCCGCGCCGCACCGCCCACCACGTCATCGACTACCTGGGGACCTTCCTGATCGCCGCCGTGGCCACCTGCCTGGTGCTGGTCGCCTCCCTCGGCGGCACCACCTGGCCCTGGGGCTCGGCGCGGATCATCGGGCTCGCGGTGCTGGGCGTCGTCCTCGCCGTGGCGTTCGTCGCCGCGGAGCGCAGGGCCGCCGAGCCGGTCCTGCCGCTGAGGCTGTTCCGCATCCGCACCTTCACCCTGGCCGCCGTCATCAGCTTCATCGTCGGCTTCGCCATGTTCGGCGCGCTGACCTATCTGCCGACCTTCCTCCAGGTCGTCCACGGCATCTCCCCGACCCTGTCCGGCGTCCACATGCTGCCGATGGTGGCCGGCCTGCTGCTGTCGTCCACCCTCTCCGGGCAGATCGTCAGCCGCACCGGCCGCTGGAAGGTGTTCCCGATCGCCGGCACCGCCGTCACCACCCTCGGCCTGCTGCTCCTGCACCGGCTCGACGAGCACAGCCCGACCGCCGTGATGAGCGTCTGCTTCTTCGTCTTCGGCACCGGCCTCGGCCTCGTCATGCAGGTCCTCGTGCTCATCGTGCAGAACGCCGTCTCCTACGAGGACCTCGGCGTCGCCACCTCCGGCGCCACCTTCTTCCGGTCCATCGGCGCCTCCTTCGGCGTGGCCCTCTTCGGCACGGTCTTCGCGAGCCGCCTCGGCGACAAGCTCACCGGCGCCTTCCGGGGCGTACACCTGCCGCCCGGCGCCACGCCCGACGCGCTGAAGGCCGACCCCCGGGGCATCGCCGCCCTGCCGCCCGCGCTGCGCCCCGCCGCCCTGCACGCGTACGCGTCCGCCATCACCGAGGTCTTCCTCTACGCCGCACCCGTCGCCCTCCTCGGCTTCCTGCTCGCCTGGCTGCTGAAGGAGGACCGGCTGCGCGGCTCGGTCACCGCGCCCGACGTCTCCGAGACCATCCCGCCCAACCCGGTCCAGCGCTCCTCCTACGACGAGGTGTGCCGCGCCCTGTCCGTGCTGGGCACCCGGGAGGGCCGCCGCGAGATCTACCGGGAGATCACCGAACGGGCCGGGTACGACCTGCTGCCCGCCGCCAGCTGGCTGCTGCTGCGCATGCGCCGCTACGGCTCCGTCGAACCGGCGGTGCTCGCCGAGCGCAGCCCGGTCCCGCTCCAGGCCGTCATGGCCGCCGCCCGCCAGGTCGAGGAACGGCGGCTCGCCGAGCGCGGGGGCCTGGACCTGACCCTGACCGGCGCCGGCCGCGAGGTCGCCGAGCGGCTCGCCACGGCCCGCGAGGAGTCCCTGGCCGAACTGCTCGGCGACTGGTGGCAGCCCGGCCGCTCGACCGACCTCACCCAGTTGGTCCGCGAGCTGACCGGAGAACTCTGCGGCGCCGAACGCGAACGCCCGCACAACGGCACGGTGACGAAGATCAGTTGACGGCCCGCGCCGGCGGCAGCTCCTTGCGGAACCAGTGTTCGGCGTACCGGTCGGTGTTGTGCGGGGCGGTCTCCGGGTAGCCGAGGCGGGCGTACAGGGCGCGGGCCTCGACCAGGTCGCCGCGCGTGTCGAGGACGATCCGCCGGGCGCCGAGGGCACGGGCGGCCTCCTCGGCGGCGGCCACGAGCAGCGGCGCCCCGCCCCGGCCGCGCAGCTCCGGCAGCACGAACACCCGGGTCAGCTCGGCCGTGTCCGGGTCCAGCAGCCGCACGCCCGCCGAGCCGGCCGGCGTGCCGCCGTACCGCCCGACGAGCAACTGCCCGCGCGGGGGCGCGAGTTCGGCACCGCTGTGCGCGGCGACCTCCCGTTCCAGCTCCTCCGGGTCGGTACGGCGCCCCTCGTGCAGCAGGTACCAGCGGTCGCTGACCTCCGTGTAGTACGCCCGCCACAGCGCGGCGGCGGCCGGGGAGCCGTACGGTTCCGGAGCGATCGTCCACGTCATGCCGGCCATTGTGGGCAGCCGTCCCGCCCCCGCCGCAACCGGATACGGCGGGCCGGACCCGGGACGGGGAACCGTTTGTGGGCGAACTTCCGGGTCACCCGAAGGGAGAACCGGCCAGCGGGGCCGGTCCGACCGGAAGGCAACCATGTCCACAGGCCTGATCATTCTGTTGATCGTGATCGCGGCGGTCGTGGTCCTCGGCGCTGTCGCCCTGACCGTGCGGGGCCGCACCCGGCACGGCGGCCCGAACCTGAAGCGGCGCTTCGGGCCCGAGTACGAGCGGGCCGTGGCCCTGCACGACGGGGACACCCAGGCCGCCGAACGAGAGCTGACCGAACGCCTCGAACGCCACGGTGACCTTCGGGAACGCCCGCTGGACGGCGCCGAGCGGCAGCGGTACGCGGACCGCTGGACGGCCGTGCAGGAACACTTCGTCGACTCGCCCCGGCAGGCGGTCACCGAGGCCGACCTCCTCATCGGAGAACTCGCCGCCGCGCGCGGCTACCCCGACGGCGGACGGTACGAGGAGCAGCTCGCCGCCCTGTCCGTGCACCACGCCGACCACGTCGACGGCTACCGGCAGGTGCACCGCGCGGCCACCGGCACCGCGGCGGACGGCACCGGCGCGGGAACCGAGGAGCTGCGGTCGGCGCTGCTCGGCGCGCGGGCCCTCTTCGAGGACCTGACCGGCGCCGAGACCGGGCGGCACCGCGCCTCCGCCGGTACGGACCGCTCGACGCCTCCCGCCGCGACCCACTCGCACGCCCGCTCCCACACGCCGTGGGCCCTGAACCGGAGCCGACCGAAGGAGAGCTGAACGATATGACGGACAGGACGAGCGGCTCCGGCGGCGACCGGCACCGCCCGCAACGCCTCTCGCGCGGGGACGAGTGGACGCCGGAGCAGGAGACGGAACAGCGGGACGCCTGGGCGCCGGGCGACGCGACCCCCGGCCGCCGGACCCCGAGAAGGCCCCTCCCGGAGGAACGCCTGCCCGGCGAACCGGGAGCAGACCGGAGCGGCGGGCTCCGGGGCGCGGACGGTCCCGGCCGGGAAGGGCTGACCGGGGACGACCGCACCCCGCAGGACACGCCGCAGCCGCCGCCGGGCCCGGTGGGCGGAACCGAGCCGGGAAGGTCCGGGCCGGGCTGGTCCGAGGACGCCGAGGCCACCCCAGGGCCGGCCGAGAGCCATGCGTCCGCCGCGCCGACAGCGGCCACCGGGCCCGGCTCCCGTGAGTACGACCCCCGCCACGGCTCCGAGGGGCTGCGGCCCGGCACGGAGGACCTGGGTCCGGAGACACCCGGTACACAGGGGCGGGCGGCCGGTACGTACGACGGACAGGTCGGGCAGGCCGGCGGCCCGGAGCGGGCCGGGGAGGAGGAAGGCGTGATGCCGGACAACGGGCTCGGGGCCCCGTCCGCCAGTGAGGTCAGCGGCCGCGAGGCCCGGATGACCGAGGCGCGCGCGGCGGACACCTGGCCGGCGGCGCCGCGTGGCACGGCCGCACCCGGCGGCAGCGCCACCGACAGCGGCGCCCCGCTGCTGCCGCACGAGGAGACGGAGCAGTGGGAGGGGCGGCTGCGCGAGGTGCTCGCCGGGTTCGTCGACGAGCCCCGGCAGGCCGTCGAACAGGCCGACCGCACGCTGGAGGAGATCGCCGCGCGGTTCACCGAGGCCGTCACGCGACGCCGCCGCACCCTGCGGATGTCCTGGGAGGGCACCGAGGGAAGCGGTCCGGCCGCCGAGACCGACACCGAGCGACTGCGGCTCGCCCTGCGCGACTACCGGGAACTGGCCGGGCGGCTGCTACACGGCTGAGCCCGCCACGCCCCCGTCACCCCTGGCGGCAGCCCTGCGCTGCCGCCATTCGCGTACCACCGCCTCGACGTCGTACGGCTTCTTGCCCAGCGGCGGACCGGGCGGCGGCTTGAACATCATGTCCTTGATCCGGACGTTGACGTCCTCGATGATCTTCCGGGCGATCCGCTCCGAGGGCGCCGCGTACGCCGCCTCCAGCGCGTCCTCCGCCTCCTTGCGCAGCGCCAGCGCGGGCGGCAGCACCGCCAGCCCCTCCCGGACCAGCTTCCGCTTCACCCACCACAGTTCGTCGTACGTGGAGTCCACCTCCGTGGGCAGCGGCGCCCCCGCCCCCGGCAGCCGGTCGAACTCCCCGCGCCCCTGCGCGTCGCGGATCTGCTTGTCCACCCAGGACTCGAACGGAACCCCCGGTGGCTTTCGCTCGGTCATGAACCCATTGTGCCGGACGCGACCCCGCCGGGCGTTTTATCATGCGGCGGCGGTACGGCACCCGCCCACCGCCACCCAGTCGGCGCACAGGACGTATCAGGGGGAACCCCGTGCTCGAACTCACCATGGCCACCGTCTCCGGGGCGGACGCGGGCGCCACCGCCGGCATGACGATGGCCGAGGCGCCCAGCGAGCCCGGCGCCGTGCTGCGGATCGGCCGGGACGGGGCGGCGTGCCGGCTGGTCACCCCCGACGACTGGCTGTTCGTCTCCCGCGTCCACCTGGAGTTCCTGTGCGGCCCGGACGGCGCCTGGCGGCTGAGCTGGCTGCGCGGCTCCCAGCCCGACCCGGCCTCCGAGGTCCGGCTCGTCGTCGGGGAGTACGCGCAGCCCCTCGGCTACGGCACGACCGTCCCGCTGCCGCACGGCGGGTCAGGAGAGATCGTCATCCAGGACCGCACCGCGCCGCGCAGCGTCAACGTCGGCTTCTACCACGAACTCTGAGCCCACGGGCCCCGGGCCGAGTGGCCTCAGCCGAGCACCCGGGCCAGGGCGAACCCGTCGTACCCCTTGCTGCCGACCGTCTGGATCGCCGTGCCGGTCAGCCGGGGGTGGCCCGCGATCAGTTCCAGCGCGGCACGGGTGCCGACCACGTCCGGCTCGGTGCTGCCCGCGTCGGCCACCCGGCCGCCGCGCACCACGTTGTCCAGGACGATCAGGCTGCCCGCGCGGGTGAGCCGCAGCGCCCACTCCACGTAGTGCGGGTTGTTGACCTTGTCCGCGTCGATGAAGACCAGGTCGAAGGGGGCCGGGTTCTCGTCGGCGAGCTTGGGCAGCGACTCCAGGGCCGGGCCCACCCGCACCTCCGCGATCCGGTCCAGGCCCGCCCGGGCGATGTTGCGGACGGCCACCTCCGCGTGCTTGGCGCTGTACTCCAGCGAGATCAGCCTGCCGTCCTCGGGCAGCGCCCGGGCCAGCCAGATCGTGCTGTACCCGGCGAGCGTGCCGATCTCCAGGATGTGCCGGGCCCCCTGGAGCCCGGCGAGCAACTGGAGGAACTTGCCCTGCGCCGCCGTGACGGCGATGGCGGGCAGCCCTGCGGCATCACTGTCGCGCAGTGCCGCGCGCAGCACCTCGTCGTCCGGTGAGAGCGTGTTGATGAAGTAGTCGTCGACGTCGTCCCAGACCTGCGACCCGCTCATAGCCCCAGCTGCCTTTCCCGAGTGTCCTGCCTCGATGATCGCAGCCGGGGGCGCGGATGGGTACGACTGCGCGCGGGGCACGGCGGCGGGGCGCCCCTCAGCGTTCTTCCACGGACGGCGCGGAACCCGGCAGCGGACGCCCCGCCGACTCCGACATCCGCCACACGGCGACACCGCCCACGACAGCCGCGGCCATCATGTAGTACGCGGGCATCATCATGTTGCCGGTCGCCCCGATCAGCGCGGTCACGACCAGCGGAGTCGTACCGCCGAACAGCGACACGGACACGTTGAACCCGATCGACAGGGACCCGTACCGCACGCGCGTCGGGAACAGGGCGGGCAGCGCGGCCGGCATGGCCGCCGTGAAGCACACCAGGAGCAGACCCAGCGCGCCCATGCCGAGCCCCACGGCCAGCAGGCTGCCCTCGCGGATCAGCAGCAGGGCCGGGACGGACAGCAGCAGGAAGCCCGCGCAGCCCGCCGCGATCACCGGCCGGCGGCCGACCCGGTCGGTCAGCGCGCCCGCGAACGGCTGGACGATCATCATCAGGGCCATCACCCCGAGCACGACCAGCAGCCCGTGCGTCTCGTCGTACTTCAGCTCGCTGGTGAGGTAGCTCGGCATGTACGACAGCAGCATGTAGTCGGTGACGTTGAAGACCAGGACCAGGCCCATGCACAGCAGCAGGGACTTCCACTGGCCGGTGATCATCTCGCGCAGCGGCACCTTCGGCCGGGCCGCCTCCGCCTTCTCGACCTCCGCCGCGAACGCCGGGGTCTCCTCCAGCCGCATCCGCAGGTACAGGCCGATGATGCCCATCGGGCCCGCGATCAGGAACGGGATCCGCCAGCCCCACGAGGTGAGGTCGTCCGAGGACAGCAGCGCGGTCATGAGGGTGACCAGACCGGCGCCGCCGATGTAGCCGGCGAGCGTGCCGAACTCCAGCCAGCTGCCGAGGAAGCCGCGCTTCTTGTCCGGCGCGTACTCGGCGATGAACGTCGTCGCGCCCGCGTACTCACCGCCGGTGGAGAAGCCCTGCACCAGACGGGCGGCGAGCAGCAGGAGCGGCGCCCCGACGCCGATCGTCGCGTACGACGGGATCAGGCCGATCGCGAACGTACCCGCCGCCATCATGATCATCGTGACCGCGAGGACCTTCTGCCGGCCCACGCGGTCGCCCAGCGGGCCGAAGACCATGCCGCCGAGCGGACGGACCAGGAAGGCCGCCGCGAAGGCGCCGAACGTCGACAGGAGCTGCGCGGTGGGGTTGCCGGACGGGAAGAAGACCTTGCCGAGGGTGACGGCGATGTAGCTGTAGACACCGAAGTCGAACCACTCCATCGCGTTGCCGAGCGCCGCCGCCTTCACGGCGCGCTTGACGAGCGCGGGATCGGTGACGGTGACGTCGCGGCCGGTGCGGGCGCGGGCGGCCCGCCGCGACTTGAGGGGCGGGGTGACGGCTGAGGCGGTGGTAGCGGTCGCCAAAACGGGGCTCGCCTACCTTTCGACGGGGACGGGGATGGGCCCGGACGGCAACGGTGACGTACGGCGGGCCGAAAATCGACCATAGGCACAGATCCGCCCCTTACGTCCTGCATGCGTATCGATGCACAGTGCAGCTAAAGGGCGGATACGCAGGTACATCTTCCCTCTCACGCGGAGCCATGCCGGTGGCCCACTGTGATCCATATCGCGCCCCCGGCGTGCAACCATCCACCCCCCGGACCGTGGTCTTTCGGACAAAAGCAGACGGACGTCAGGTGAATCGGGGGTTGCCCGCGTCCCTTTCCAGGGGGTCTGCGAGGCTCAGGGGGAGCGCAGGGGCACCGGCGTACACCGGTTGCCGGGACGACGGGGCGGGAGGCCGACGAGGCGTGGCGAACGTGGAGCACAGCGGGCGACCGGCGGACGTCTTCGGGAGAACGGCGGTCGGGGCGCGGCTGCACGCGACCCGGCTCGCGCTGTGGGCGGTGGCCGCGATCCTCGCCGTACGGCAGACCACCGCCGTCCTGACCACCCCGAGCGGCGAACGGCTCACCGACCTGGAGACCTGGGTCGGCCCCGAAGGCGTCCTGCACGTGAAGGGCTCGATCTACGACTCGACGCGGTTCACCGGCACCCCCTTCGGCGGCCTGGTCCTCAAACCGCTCACGCGCTCGGCCGAGGCCGCCCTCGGCTGGGGCTGGACCTTCGGCACCCTGCTGCTCGTCGTCGTCCTCGGCCTGGTCGCCGCCCGCGCGCTGCCCCAGCCGGTCAGCCGGCGCACCTCGCTGCTGGCCGCACCGGTCGCCATCAGCCTGCTCATGCTGTCGCTGCCGGTCCGCAACACCCTGTGGCTCGGGCAGACCAGCATCATCCCGGTCCTGCTCGTCCTGCTCGGCTGCTTCACCGTCCGCGGGGAACGCGCGAGCGGCCTGTGCATAGGCCTGGCCGCCGCCCTCCAGCCGACCGTCCTGCTGTTCACCCCGCTGCTGTGGTTCACCGGCCGCCGCCGCGGCGCCCTCACCACGGCCGGCACCTTCGCCGCCTGCACCGCGCTCGCCTGGGCCGCGCTGCCGCACGACTCCCGCACCTACTGGGTGCACCACATGGCCGGCGCCGGCCTCGGCGGCAAGGCCGACGCCCTCGCCAACCAGTCCCTGCACGGCGCCCTGCTCCGGTTCGGCCTGACGGGCTCCTCCGAGACGGCGCTCTTCCTCCTCCTCGGCGCCGGCGTCGCCGCCCTCGCCCTGCGCCGCGCGGTCCGCTACGCCCACGACGGCCAGCTCCTCCTCGCCGTCGCCGTCACCGGCTGCGCCGCCGTCGCCGTGTCCCCGACCACCTGGCAGCACCAGCTGCTGTGGGTGCTGCTCGCGGTCGTCGGCCGGGTCGGCAAGCGGGCCTGCGACCGCTACGTCTGGCCGGTCGCGGTCGTCCTCGTCACCACGCTCCCGGCGCAGATGATGCTGCCGCACATGCCAGTGGTGTACCCGCTGCGGGACAACCTGGTCCTGGTCGCGGCCCTGGCCGCCGCCACGGCCGTGCCCTTCCTGTCCCGCACCTCGCCGTACTACCGGACCCCGATACCCGCGGAGTACGCCCCGCAGCCCCCGGCCCGCTTCCGCCGCGTCCCGCTGCTGCCCTTCCTGCGCCGGGCGCTCACCCGTCCCAGCCTCCTGCTGGAGCTGCTCCTGCTCCGCGTCACCTACGCGGCCTACCAGCAGGTACGGCTGGCGGCGACCGGCGGCAGCAACTCCGGGGGGCGCGCCACGGCCGAGCGGCACGGCCACCTGGTCCTCGGCGCCGAGCGCTTCCTCCACATCGACATCGAGCACGCCGTCAACCACGCCGTGGCGAAGACCGACTGGCTGCGGGACTTCTTCGGCTTCTACTACGAGTCCTTCCACTTCGTCGTCCCGCTGACCGTCCTCGGCGTCCTGTACTGGCGCCGCCCGGTCGACTACCGCTGGGCCCGCGCGTCCCTCGGCTTCGCAACGCTGCTCGCCCTGATCGGCTTCTGGCTCTTCCCGCTGGCACCGCCGCGCCTGATGCCCACGCTCGGCATCATCGACACCGTCCACGGCGTCCAGGACTTCTCCAAGCCGGACTACGGCACCCTGACCGCGCTCACCAACCAGTACGCGGCGATGCCGTCGCTGCACTTCGGCTGGTCCCTGTGGTGCGGGGTGGTGATCGCGGTGATCGCCCCGAGGTGGTGGATGAAGGCGCTGGGCCTCCTCCACCCGCTCTTCACCGTCTCGGCCATCGTCGCCACCGGCAACCACTGGGTCCTGGACGCGGTCGGGGGCGCGGTGGTGGTGTCAGCGGGCTTCGGGCTGTCGTACCTGTTCCAGGGGCCACGGGCCCGGCTGGTCCGCACCACGGCCGAGGTCCGGCACGAGGAAGAGGAATTTGCGCGCTAAACAGAAAAAGGGCCGTCTCACGGGGAGTTGAGGCAGGCTAATGCCCACCGCCGGTGCCTGCAAGCCTAGATGCACCAGCAGGGTAGCGGAGTTAGCGTGCTGTTATCCGGACGGGAACGTCTCCGGTCGCTGAATCACGGCCCCAGCGAAGGAGAGCTTCATGCGAGGGAAATCAGTACTGAGCGCCGCCGCCATGGCTGTGCTGGTCGGAGGAATGACGGTCGGCGCGGTGGAATCGGCCTCCGCCGCCCCGAACCAAAGCTGTCGCGTCTCAGGGGGGAGCCTGACGGGCAACGGCTTCGCCGGCAACGGAAAATTCACCGTCTCGCCCGGCGGGGAAAGCGTGAATTCGTCTTCCGACGGCAGTATCGGACCGACGTCCGTCTCGGGCACAGGGCCTTTCTCCGTAGGTTCCGTGACATGCGCGGGAGGCACGGAAGGGTACTCGTCCGCCACGGGGAATTCGGGGCAGGCGACCGAGGCTGTGGCGGCCGGATCGGCCGCTGCGCAAGCGGCGATACGACAGGGCGCCACCCCGCAGCAGGCGAAGGCACAGGGTGTAGCGGCCGCACAGGCCAAGGCGCAAAGCCTCGGTCTGCCGGCGTCGGTGGTGAATCAAGTCGTCAACCAGACGACCAACAACGTGAGTAACATCACCAATAACACGAACACGAACACGAACACAAACATCAACGGGTCGTTCAACACGGGCACGCCGAACGCGCCGGGCACGGGGAAGGCGCCGGGCACGCAGACCGCGCCGAACAGTCAGGGTACGCAGACCGCGCCGAACAACGAGGGCAAGCAGACCCCGCCGAACAAGCAGGGCACGCAGTCCATGCCGAATAACCAGGGTACGCAGACCGCGCCGAACAAGCAGGGTACGCAGACCCCGTCGAACAACGAGGGTACGCAGACCGCGCCGAATAACCAGGGAACCCAGACCGCGCCGAATAACCAGGGAACCCAGACCGCGCCGAATAACCAGGGAACCCAGACCCCGCCGAACAACGAGGGCACGCAGACCGCACCGAATAACCAGGGCACGCAGACCCCGCCAAACAACGAGGGTACGCAGTCCGCGCCGAACAGTCAGGGTACGCAGTCCGCGCCGAACAACGAGGGCACGCAGACCGTGCCGAACAAGCAGGGCACGCAGACCCCGCCGAACAACGAGGGCACGCAGACCACGCCCGAAAAGAGCGTGCAGACGCCCGCCGTGTGAACAGCCTGAGTGCGTCTCGGCGCCTGGGGAGCCCCTGCCTGACGGCGGGGGCTTGTCAGTCGCGCCGGCAGTACGCGAACTCCTCGTCCGCGCGCTCCAGTTCGTGCAGGGCGATGGTGATCAGGCGGGTGCCCGTCGCGCCCACCGGGTGAACGGGGGCGATCGCACCGCCGTTGGTCACTCCCGGCCCGAGGCCGTCACCGCCAGCACACCCGACGCCAGGGCCGCCAGCAGCAGCGGGATGCCCAGGCCGTGGTGGAGGACCAGCCACGCGCCCAGGCAGGCGCCGGCGGCCATCGCGGCCACGGAGGCCGCGCGGCGCCGGGTGCCGTGGCTCGTGGCGTCACCGAGGCGGGACTCGGAGGCCAGGCCGGTCAGGGTCATCGTCACGACGGTGGTGGTGATCAGGTCGGCCACGCGGAGCGTGCGGACCGTCGCCGTGCGCAGGCCCATCGCGAAGGCCGTGAGGCCGATGAGGGCGGCCCGGGTCCCGGCGGTGTCCGGCCAGGCGAGGGCCAGGGCCGCCGCGACGCCGACCAGCGCCGCCTCCACCGCCAGGGCCAGCCGGGCCGAGCGGCGGCGGGAGCCGCGGCCGTACCGGCCCGCCACCCGGCCGCCGGTCACCGCGCCCAGCAGGAAGCAGATCAGCGACATGACCGCGTGACGCACGGAGAAGCCCGGGACCCCGGCCGCGGCGAAGCCGAGGATGACCACGCTGCCGGTCACGTTGGCCGTGAAGACCCGGCCCAGGCCCAGGAAGCTGACGGCGTCGATCAGGCCGCTGACCACGGTGAGCGCCAGCAGCACGGCCACCAGCCGCAGTCCGCGCGTCTCCGGGTCCCGCACCGGCCGCGTAGGCGTCGTCATCGTTCCTCCGAAGGGGGCGGGAGGTGGAAAGAAGTCCACCCGAGGACGAGGCTCTCGGATGTCCGGGCGCAGCGTGCGTCCGTGGCGTTCGGGACATGACTCAGGACACGCGTGAAACGGGGGAAAAGCAGCCCGGACGGCCCATGCGCACGGGCCCGGCGGTCACCCCGGGCGTCCTGGCTCTCGTCGGTGTCGCCGGGGTGGCACCGGGGCGTACCCGGTCCTACGCGCCCTCCGTGGCCGAGGCCGCGCGGACGCAGTCGTACCTCTTCGCCGCCACGGGCCGGCCGTGCGGTGGCCGCGCCCGGCTACCCGGGCCTGGGGGCGAGGAGCCGGCGCTGACCGACGGCCGGGTCGACGACGTCAGCGGGGTGTTCCACCTCTCCTGTGTTCCGGCAGCCGTACGCCGGGCGCGTGGTGCGGCTCTTCGACGGGCGGCACAAGGGCGAGGACATCGTGCGTCAGCTCGTCCCGACCATGCGGCAGTTGCCCACCGACCGCTTCTACCGGCAGCTCCGCGAGCCCCCCGGCGGGCTGCTCGCGGCCCTGCGCGCCAACGGCCACGCCTGCGACTGGAAACCCGAGGTGCCGCTACGGCTGTACGCGGGCGACCGCGACACCGACGTGCCGATCGGCAACGCCCGGACATGCGCGCGCACCCTCGCCCAGCGGGGAGCGAGGGTGCGGGTGCTGGAGGTCGGACCGGTCGACCGCTTCGGGCCGGACCGGGCCGCGCCGGCCGGCATCGCGCGCTGGTTCGGCGGGGGCACGGCTCGGTGAGGGGCGGCCGGGCGGCCGGTGGCCCGGTGCCGGGTGGCTCAGTACCAGCCGTTGGACTGCCAGAAGCTCCAGGCCTTGGCCGGGCTGCCGTAGCGGGAGTTCATGTAGTCCAGGCCCCACTTGATCTGGGTGGCCGGGTTGGTCTTCCAGTCGGCGCCGGCGGTGGACATCTTCGAGGCCGGCAGGGCCTGGACGAGACCGTAGGCGCCCGACGAGCTGTTGGTGGCGGCGGGGTTCCAGCCGCTCTCGTGCTCGACGATCTTGCTGAACGCGGTGAACTGCACGGAGTCCGGGATCATCCGGTGCGCAACCGCCTGGGCGGAGGAGGCCGACGTGGTGGCGGCCTGGGCGGGCGCCGCGGTCAGGGCCAGGCCGGCGGTGGCGGCAGCCAGGGCGGCGCTGGTGAGGGCCTTCTTCGGGGAGGCGATGCGGCGGATGAAGGACACGGACACGGAGAACCTCTTGCGTCGGGGACGGGGGATCACCCGCATGGGAAGGACCACGTGGTGCGGCCTCATGCGGCGGCGCCGCGGCCCGGGTGGGCTCCTGGCGCCTGGCGACGTCGTCCAGAGAAGCAGGCCCGGAACCCGTCCGCAATGACCCCTTTTACTAGTTGTGGCCGGATCGGCGGCAAACGTCGGCTCTGTGATCTGGGTCGCAAAGTCCAGGTCAGAGAGGGGGCAGGAGTGGGTGTAACGGACAAATAGGACTACGGTCCCGGGTCGTAGGTGACGTGGGTCATGTGGGACGCCTCACCGGTCCGCTCACGTCCCGGAAGCGTGCCCTCACCCAGGGGGACCGTCGAAGGTGACCGCGGTCTCGAAAGCGGCCCGCCGCGTGGCCCGGCGCAGCGCCCGCAGGACCGCCGGACCGAGGACGACGGTCAGCACCACCGTGCACAGCGCCCGGCCCAGGTCCCAGCCGAGCGAGGTGGCCAGGCAGTAGGCGAGGAAGTGGGCCAGGTTCTCGGCGACCGGGGCGTCGCCGTGGAAGGAGATGTTCGAGGCCGCCGCGCCCAGGAAGGGCCAGCCGGCCAGGTTCATGCACGTGCCGTAGGCGAAGGCGGCGAGAAAGCCGTAGCCGGCGAGCAGCAGCAGCTCACCGCGACCGCGCAGCCGGACCGGCCCGGGCAGCAGGCCCGCGCCCAGCGTGAACCAGCCCATCGCCAGCATCTGGAACGGCAGCCACGGCCCGACCCCGCCCGTGAGCAGCGCGGACGCGAACATCGTCACCGAGCCCAGCGCGAAGCCGAAGCCCGGGCCGAGCACCCGCCCGCTGAGCACCATCAGGAAGAACATGGGCTCCAGCCCCGCCGTGCCCGCGCCGATCGGCCGCAGCGCCGCCCCCGTCGCGGCCAGCACGCCCAGCATGGCCACGGCCTTCGGTCCGAGGTCCGACTCCGAGATCGTCGCCGCGACCACCGCCACCAGCAGCACCAGCAGACCGGAGAAGAGCCAGGGCGCGTCCTGCGCGTGCGCGGTGAGCCGGGAGGAGGGCGGGGCGAGGAACGGCCAGCCGAAGGCGGCCACACCGACCGCGCTGGTCAGCGCCAGCGCGGCGAGCGAGCGGGGGCCGAGGCGGACGGCACGTGTCCGTGCGGCGGCGGGGGTGCCGTGGCTCACGCCAGCGCCTCCCGCACCTGGGCCACCGTCAGCCACTGCTGGGGGGCGAGGATCTTGGTCACCTGGGGGGCGAAGGACGGGGAGGACACCACGATCTCGGCCGTCGGCCCGTCGGCGATCACCTCTCCCTCGGCGAGCAGCACCACCCGGTGGGCCAGCTCGGCGGCCAGCTCCACGTCATGCGTGGCCAGCACGATCGCGTGCCCCTCGGCTGCCAGCCCGCGCAGTACGGCGACCAGACGGGCCTTGGCCGCGTAGTCCAGTCCGCGCGTCGGCTCGTCGAGGAGGAGCAGGGGAGGGCGGGCGGTCAGGACCACGGCCAGCGCGAGCGCCAGGCGCTGGCCCTCCGACAGATCGCGCGGGTGCGTGTCGTCCGCCACGCCCGGCAGCAGCTCGGACACCAGGGCGCGGCAGGTGCCGGGCGCGGCGGCCGCGTCCCGGTCGGCCGCCGCGCACTCGGCGGCGACGGTGTCCGCGTACAGCAGGTCGCGGGGCTCCTGGGGGACCAGACCGACCCGGCGCACGAGGTCCCGGGGCGGGGTGCGGTGGGGTACGGCGCCGTCGACGTCGACGGTTCCGGAACCGGGCGCCACCAGGCCGACGAGCGAGCCGAGGAGGGTGGACTTGCCGGCCCCGTTGCGGCCCATGAGCGCGATGGTCTCGCCGGGGGCGACGGTCAGGTCGACGTCCCGGAGGGCCTGGACGTGGTCCCGGCGGACACAGAGGGCGCGGGTCTGCGCGAGGTGCTGGCGCGCGGGTTCCTGACCGGGCGCGGGCCGGCGCCGGAAGAAGGAGCGCCGGCCGGGGGCGCCGGGCACCCGGCGCGGGGGCCGGCCGGGGGCCGGTGCCGGTGCCGCCTGCCCACGCGGACGCGGCACCGCCGCCGCGCCCGTCCGGGCCGCCCCGGCGACACGGCTGTCCGCGGCGCCGGCGCCGGAGGCGCCGCAGGCGGTTTCCCCGGCTCGGGCGGCGCGGGCGCCTGCGGCCGTGGCGCCTCGGTCCGCAGCCGCGTCGGCTGGATGGTCCACGGGTACGGCGGCGGTGTCCATGGCCGTGGCGGCGGTGCGACGGGCCGTGGCCACGCCGGCGGGGTCACTCGCGACCGGGGCGGTGGTGCGAGCGGTCGTGGCCACGGCGGCGGGATCCCCCGAAGCCGGGACGGCGGCAGCACCGGCCGGGGCCGCGGCGGCTGCTGCGGCAGGGGTGTGCGCCGGTGCCGTCGCGCCGGACAGGCGGGCGCGGAGGGGCGGGGCCTGGCGGCGGGCGTCCCGGACCGTCAGGGGGAGCGGGGACCAGCCGGCCAGGCGGCCCAGGGCCACCACCGGCGGGTAGACCGGGGACACGGCCATCACCTCGGCCGGGGGACCGGTGACCGGGGCGGCGCCGGGGGCCGGGAGCAGCACGACCCGGTCGGCGTACTGGATGACCCGTTCCAGGCGGTGCTCGGCCATCAGGACCGTCGTCCCCAGGTCGTGCACCAGCCGTTGCAGCACGGCCAGCACCTCCTCGGCGGCGGCCGGGTCCAGCGCCGAGGTCGGTTCGTCCAGGACCAGCACCCGGGGGTGCGGGGTGAGGACCGAGCCGATCGCGACCCGCTGCCGCTGTCCGCCGGACAGGGTGGCGATCGGGCGGTCCCGCAGCCCGGCGAGGCCCAGCAGGTCGAGGGTCTCCTCCACCCGGCGCCGCATCACCGCCGGGGCCAGCCCCAACGACTCCATGCCGTAGGCGAGTTCGTCCTCCACGGTGTCCGTCACGAAGTGCGCGAGCGGGTCCTGGCCCACCGTGCCGACCACGTCGGCGAGTTGGCGCGGCTGGTGGGTACGGGTGTCGCGGCCGGCCACCGTCACACGGCCGCGCAGGGTGCCCCCGGTGAAGTGCGGGACCAGTCCGCTCACCGCGCCCAGCACGGTCGACTTGCCGACCCCCGACGGGCCGGCGAGCAGCACCAGTTCACCCTCGGGGACCTCGAAGTCGACGCCGGCGACGGCGGGCCGGGCCGCACCCTCGTACGTCACGCTGACATCCTCGAAGCGGATCACGACGGCTCCCTCGGGACGACGAAGGCGGGCAGCAGGGCGAGCAGGACGGCCACGGCCGGCCAGAGCGGCAGCGTGGGCGCGACGAGGGGCACGACCCCGGGGTGCAGCCCCCGGGGGTCGCGGACGGAGGCGAGCGTGAGCAGCCCGGCCACCGCGGCGCCCGAGCCCGTGACCAGCCAGGCGCGCGCGCCCCACGGGTCCGGGCGGTACCGGGTGCGCAGCGAGCGCCGGCCGCCCAGCCGCAGCCCGGTGAGCGCGGCGGCGACTCCGGCGAGCAGCACGGGGAGCCCGTACGTACCCCCTGCCGCCGTCAGCAGCCCGTACGTTCCCGCGCACACGCCGAGCAGACCGCCCAGGGTGAGGGCGGCCGTCGTACGGCGGACCCGGGCGGGCACCTCGGCGGTACGGCCGTAGCCGCGGGCCTCCATCGCGGCGGCGAGCGCGACCGAGCGTTCCAACGCGCCCTCCAGGACCGGCAGTCCGACCTGGAGCAGGCCCCGTACGCCCCGGTCCGGACGGCCGCGCAGGCGGCGGGCGGCGCGCAGCCGCCGCACGTCGGCGACGAGATGGGGCGCGAAGGTGAGGGCGACGACCACGGCCACGCCCGTCTCGTACAGCGCGCCGGGCAGGGACTTCAGGAGGCGGGTGGGGCTGGCGAGGGCGTTCGCGGCGCCGACGCAGACGAGGAGGGTGGCGAGCTTCAGGCCGTCGTACACGGCGAAGACGACCGCCTCGGCGGTGACCCGGCCGCCCAGCCGGATGCCCTGCGCCCAGTGCGGGAGCGGGACTTCGGGGAGGGTCAGGAGCGTGTGGGTGCCGGGGATGGGGGAGCCGAGCGCCACCGCGAACAGGACGCGGACGACGAGGACGGCGAGGGCGAGTCTGACGAAGGCGGGGTAGGAGCGGGCCCAGGGCGCGGGGGAGCGGTGGGCCGCCACGACGTAGGCGGAGGCGGATATGAGGAGGGAGAGGAGCAGGGGGTTGGTGGTACGGGTGGCGGCGACACCGAGGGACACCGCCCACAGCCACCAGGCCCCGGGGTGCAGGGCGGTCCGGGGCGGGCGCCCCGAGGAGGCGCGGGGCGCCGTCCGCGCCACGGCCACCGCCGTGCGGGCGCGTTCGGACACCACGCGCCCGGTTCCGCACGGCTGCCTCGGCTCACCCGGACGCATCGCGCCGCCGACGTGCCTGCCACACCGCGGCCCCCGCCAGGACGGCGACCACGCCCGCGCCGATCGGCAGCCCCAGCGAGGGCCCGCCGTCGCTTCCGCCGCCGGCCTCGCCCCCGCTCCGCTTCCCCCCGGCGGCGACCTGCTCCCCGCACCCCTCCCGCGGATACCCGGCGATGGCGCACAGCAGGGCGTTGGTGTCGTACCGCAGGGGCTTCGCCACGGCGGCCAGCGCGTCCGCGGTGGTCGCGTCGGACGGCACCCGCGCGCAGGCCGTGCGGCGCGCCGGCGGCCTCGCGCCGGACGGCGCGTCCGCCCGCGTGCCGAAGTCGATGACCAGGGCCACCCGCTTGGCGCCCGGCTTGGCCGGTGTGCCGGCGCAGACCGCGCCGAAGTCCGCCGTACCGCGCGGTCGGCTGGCGTCCGCCGAGTCCGCGCTCACCGCGAACCGGAAGCCCTGGACGGCGCCGTCGTCGGGGCGGACGAAGGCCGGGCCCTGGGTCGCGTACGTCCAGTGGCCGCCGGTGCGCTCCCAGAAGGACCAGTAGCGGTAGCCGGTGGCACCGGCCGGTCCGGCGGAGGCGAGGAGCAGCAGCGCGGCGACGAGCACCGGCACGGCACGGCGGACGGCGGTCACGGCCGCTGCTTCTTCCGGCCGCTGAGCAGGAAGCCGATGCCGATGCCGGCGACGAGGCCGACGCCGACGATCCACCAGACGCCCGTGTCGGAGCCGTCGTCGGACTTCTCCTCGTGCTCGGAGGCGGTGTCCATGTGCGGGGCGGGGCCGAGGGCGTTGAGGGAGCGGACGAGGCTGGTGCCGCCGAAGTCGCCCGGCTGCTGCCCGAGCGCGTGGGCGGCGAGGATCAGCTGGGCGTACGCGGCCGGGCCGTTCTGCGTCGCCCACGGCCCGGCGTTCTTCTCCAGCCAGGCGTACGCCTTCTTCGCCGGCCCGGTCCGGCCGTCCGCGGCGAGCGCGACGACCGCGTCGGCGGTGTTGCCGAAGTCGGGCTGCTCCTGGGCGCCGGGCAGGGCGGACTTGAGGTGGCCGGTCCTGGCGACGGCCGCCGCCAGGTAGGCGCCCGCGTTGTCGGCGACCTGGGTGCGGGTCGTGGCCTTGACGCAGGTGTCGTGTGCCGGGGCCTTGCCGGCCCGCGCCGCGAAGCCCTTGCCGAGGGCGCCCAGCAGGCCGGCGGCCGTCGCGTCGGCGTTGGCGAGCAGCTTGCCCTTCTTGTCCGCCTGGTAGGCGAGGGCGCCGCCGCCGTCCTGGTCACACGGGATGGACCAGGCGGGCAGGGCGTCGTAGGGGGACTTGCCGGAGGTGCGCACGTCCGCCGGGTCGGTGCCGGCCGCGGTCAGCGCGCCGATGACGACGGAGGTGGAGTTGGTGTCGCTGGGGCCGCCGGGGTAGTAGCCCCAGCCGCCGTCCTCGTTCTGCACGGACTTCAGCCAGTCCACGGCCTTGCCGACGGCGATGCCGTGCCCGTCTGCCGCGGCGAGGGCCTGCACGGCGGCGGCCGTGCTGTTGGTGTCGGCCCTGACCTTGTCGTCGCACGGCTTGGCGGGGGCGGCGCGGAAGGCGGCGAAGGAGCCGTTGGCGCACTGCTGGCCGGTGAGCCAGTCCACGGCCTCGGCGGCCGGCCGGTAGCCGAGGGTCCGCTGGGCGACCAGCGTCAGCGACTGCCGCCACACGCCGTCGTACGTCGGGTCTCCCTTGCCGTACAGCCCGGCCGGGACCGTCGCCTTCGGTGACGGGGACGATTCGGCGGCCGTGGCGGGCGCGGCGGCGGCCAGCACGCCTACGGCGGCGAGAGCCGCGGCACTGCGGCGGACGTTCATGGTCGGCGACTGCCTCTCCTGCGGGGAGCCGGGCGGCGCACGGGTGACACCCCGGGCGGCTCGGCTCCGTAGACCTCGACGGTGCCGTGCGCGGCGGGCCGCCGGCGCACGCGAGCCGGTCAACGTCCCGTCCGGGGCGGTCCGGCTCACCGCCTGGCTGGCGGCACACGGATGCCCCCGGCGCGGGCGCAGCCGAGAGCCGGGGGAGGGTCAGCGCCGGAATTGCACCGGCTTCCCCCCGTACGGGTGTGATGACGACCCGCGCCACTTTACCGGCCGCCTCACACGGGCCGAGGGGTGGCCGTACCCACACGGAACGGGTGACCGGGGTCACGACCGGACCGGGTCCGGGGGGACGCGGCCACCGGGGCGCTGTGCAACCGTCGTTGCTGGGGGCGCGGGGTGTTGCGCAGCCGTCGTTGCCTGGGCCGCGGGGTGCTGTGCCGCCGGGCTCCCCTCCGCTGCGAGGGCGCGCTGTGTCGACGTCGTCCCCTGCGCCGTGAGGGCGACGACGGACTGCCACCGGCGCCGGCACCGGCAGCGGCACCGGCACCGGGACGCCGGACCGGTGGACCGGCGGACGAGGGTCGCGCGCCCGGCGGCCGGCTCCTGCGCGGCGCCGGGACCTGGGCGCGGGTCGCTCGGGCGGCCGGTCGTGACGGGGGCGCGGGCCACGGGCCGGCGGCTGCCCGCTTCCGGGTGGGGGCAGGCGCGGGGAGGCGGGCCTGGTGCTGTGGCGGCCGGGACTGTGACGGGCCGGACCGGTGAGCCGAGTCCGGAGGTTCCGCGCGCGGTGGTCCGCGGTCCGGGGCGGGATGCCGCCGGCCGGGGCGGTTCGGGAGCCGGGGCGGCCGGGCGTACCGGGTGCGCGGGCTGTGGTGATCCGCGCCGGCGAGGAGCCGCCGCGCGTGTCCCGGCGGCCGGACGGCGAGGAGGGCGGGCGGGTCGCGCCACGGCGGGCCGGATGTCCCCGGGGAAGGCGGGCGCGGAGGCGCCCCGGGTGCCGCTCCCCCATAGGCGGCACCCGGGGCGGGTCGGAATCTTGCTCTCCGTGCGGTGATCCTCACCCACACCGCCCCTAACTGTCAACGATAGCTGCCTAATTAGGCAGGGAGCGTTGTCACGTCTGGTCGCCGAACGGGCGAACGGGTAGCCTCGCCGTCAGCCCAGCCACCGAACGGACGACACGCCCAGGGGGGACCTCGGTGAGTGACGCGTACGCCTCGCTGGCCGATGTCCTGGACCGGCTCGGCGAGTTGACCGGCCGGCCCGGCCGACTGCCGGAGGCCCTCGACGTGTCCGGCCTCTCCCACCGCACGGGCATCCCCGTCGGCGTCGTCGTCGACCTGCTCTCCGGCGGCCGCGCCCCCGAGACCTCCCTGGCCGAACGCGTGCGCCAGCGGCTGGACTTCATCCGGGAGACCCGGCGCCGGCCGGACGGCAAGCGGTACTCGCTGGACGAGCTGGCCAGGATCGCCGGGACCAGCCGGCAGTGGCTCAGCGAGTGGCGCAAGAGCGGGATGCCGAGCCTGGAACACGCCGACCGGCTGCGCCGGTTCTTCGGCCTGCCCGCGGGCTTCTTCACGGCGGACGAGCCGGAGGCCCTGCACGAGGCGCTGCAACCGGTGCTGCAGAGCCTGGAGGCGGAGGCGGACCCGCTGCTGCGGCTGCGCGAGAGCGGGCTGGTACGACTGGCCGCCCGGGCCCCGCAGATGAACGCCCGGCAGCTCGCCACCCTCGCCGACCTGGCCGAGATGATCATCGCCTCCGAGCGGGCGGAGGACGCCGGGCGTGCGTGAACCGAGCGCCGGGGCCGCGAAGCCGGCGCCGTCCCCGCGGCCGGCGCGCTCGCGGCCCCCGAGGCACTCCAGGTCCCCGAGGCGCTTCCTCGACCGGCTCGTGCGCGACACCGTGCGCACCCTCACCCCGCCGACCGGCCCGGAGGCGTTCCTGCACGCGCTGTGCGCCACGCTCAGCCCGCAGCTCGACCGCCCGGTCCGGCTGAAGTTCGTCGCCTTCCCGCCGGGCCTGGACGTCTCCGGGATCACCCTGGCCCGGGACGAGGACTACATCGTCGTGGTCGAGGACCGGGCCCCGGACCCGCACAAGTTCGTCATCGCCGGGCACGAGATCGGGCACATCCACTACGGCACGCTGGACGTGCACTACCCGTCCGGCCTGCCCGCAGCCGCCCGCCGGCTGCTCGCCCGCGCCGAGGCCGACGTCCCCTGGGACCGGGTGGTCGCCATGGCCACCCGCTCGCCCGCCGCGGCGGCGGCCGAGGCCGAGTGGGAGGCCGAGGAGTGCGGGCTGCGGCTCGCCGCGAAGTTCTCCAAGGTCGTGGGGCCGGGCGCGGCCGGCCTGACCCAGGACACCCTCGTCGACCGGCTGTCGTCCTCGCTGGGCAACATCGGCGGACCCTGATGCGCTGGGACATCGCCGGTTCGTTCGCCGCCTACGCCGTCCCGGCCGCCCTGCTCGCCGTCGCCTTCGTGATCAAGCTGCCGCTGCTGCGGCGGGCCTGGCGGGACCCGATCCTGCGGGCCACCGCCCTGCTGCTCGGCATCGGCGCGGTCTGCTTCGCCTCGCTGCCACCGGCCAACCTGCACCGCATCAACGTGCTGACCGACATCCCCAACTTCGCCGGGCTCTGGGTCTACTCGCTGCTGACCGCGTACTGCGGCGCCTGCCTGTGGCTCATCATCACCTGGCGGGAGCCGCCGTCCGCCGTGCGGCGCCGGCGGACCCGCCTGGTCCGGGTGGCGTACACCGTCATCATCGTCGGCCTGTGGACGACGTTCCTGCTCGGCGACCACCGGGCGGAGCGCACGCGTGACCTCGACACGTACTACGCCGACACGCCCTGGATGCGCGAGTTCGTGCTGCTCTACCTCGTCGCCCACCTGGTGTCCGCGCTGGTCGCGGCGGGCATGCTGTGGGCCTGGTACCGGGAGGTCGAGGACACCTGGCTGCGCCGGGCGGTGATCTTCCTCCAGGTGGCCTACGCCCTCGGGCTCCTCTACGACGCCGCCAAGCTCGCGGCGATCGGCGCCCGCTGGAGCGGCCGGGACTGGGACTGGCTGTCGACGTACGCCGCCCCGCCGTTCGCCATCGCCGAGGCGGTCCTGGTGGCCGTCGGCTTCATCGCCGGGCAGGCCGGCCCGTGGGCGGCGGAGCACCGCAGGCTGGTGCGCACCCACCGGCGGCTGAAGCCGCTGTGGCAGGCCATGCTGGCCGTGACCGCGCCGGCGGCGCCCGCGACCGGCCGGGTCAGCGGTGCCGCCCTCCGCCTGGAGCTGCGCCGGGCCGCCATCAACGACGGGCTGCTCAAGCTCGCCCCGCACCTGTCCCCGGCCCGCCGCGAGCGGACGCGGACGGCGGCGACGGCGGCGGGCTACCCGCAGCCCGTGGCGCGGGGCATCGCCGCGGCGGTGGACATCCTGGTCGCGTCGGACGCGCTGCACGCGCCCGACGGCGGCGCCCGCCCGCCGTCCGCCGGGCGGACCGGTGCCCCCTTCGTCCCCGACAGCGAACTGGAGTCGATCGCGCACGCGTTGCGGAACCACGCGGCGGCCATCGAACGGTTCCGCCGGCAGGCGGTCGCCACGGAAGGTCTCACCTCACATGCCTGACACACCCACCCGCCGCCGCACCGCGCTCGTCATCGGCGGCAGCACGGCCGGCATGCTCGCGGCGTCCGTGCTCGCCAGCCGCTTCCACGAGGTGACCATCGTGGAGGCCGACCGGCTGCCCGAGGGGCCCGAGCCGCGCAAGGGCCTGCCCCAGGCGCGGCACGCCCATCTGCTGTGGTCCGGCGGGGTGGCCGCGCTGGAGGAACTGCTGCCGGGCGTCACCGGGGAGCTGACCGCCCGGGGCGCCGGGCTCATCGGGGTGATGCGGGACCTGGTCAGCAAGGCGCCCTCCGGGCAGTGGTTCCGGCGCTTCACCGACTCCCGGCACAGCATGATCGTGTGCAGCCGGGACCTGCTGGACGCGGTGGTCCGCGCCGACGTCCTCGCCCGGCGCCGGATCACCCTGCTCGACGGAACCCGGGTGGCGGGCCTGACCGGCGACCGCCACCGGGTGACCGGGGTCAGCCTGCCCGGGGGCGGCACGCTCTTCGCCGACCTGGTGATCGACGCCGGCGGGCGCGGCTCCCAGGCGGACACCTGGCTACGGGCCCTCGGTCACGCGCCGGTCGAGGAACGGGTGGTCGACGCGGGCGTCGCCTACGCCAGCCGTGTCTACGCGGCCCCCGACGCCACGGCGGCGCTGCGCTACCCGGTGGTGAACGTGCAGGCCGACCCGCGCGAGGCGCCCGGCCGGGGCGGGGTCGTCGTACCGATCGAGGGCGACCGCTGGCTGGTCACGCTCTCCGGCACCCGGGGCGGTGAGCCCTCCGCCGACCCGGACGCGTTCGAGCACTTCGCGCTGACCGGCCTGAAGGACCCGGTCATCGGCCGGCTCCTCGCGGGGGCGAAGCCGCTGACCGACCCGGTGACCACCCGCAGCACGGCCAACCGCCGGCGCTTCTACGAGAAGGCCGCGGCCTGGCCGGAGGGCTTCGCCGTCCTCGGGGACGCCGTCGCCGGCTACAACCCGGTATACGGCCACGGCCTGTCCGTCGCCGCGCAGAGCGCCATCGCCCTCGGCCGGACCCTCGACCGGTACGGCCCCACCGCCCCCGGCACCGCCCGCCGCATCCAGCGCGCGGTGTCCCGGCCGGTGGGCAACGCGTGGAACCTCGCGGTCGGCCAGGACGCCTACTACCCCGGGGCCGCGCCCCAGCCGCCGACCCGCGTCGAACGCCTCCTGACCGCCTACGTCGACAAGGCCGTCGCCGCCGGCTCCGCGAACCCGCACGCCCTGCGCGGCCTGCTGGACGTCATGAGCCTGCGCACCCCGGCGGCCCGCCTGTTCGCCCCGGACATGCTCTGGACCCTCACCTTCGGCCCCCGCAGGGCCCCCCTGCCGGGCCCGCCCCTGACCCGGGCGGAACGGCAGGCGGCGGGGCTGGACTGAATCCGTGTCAGGACGGGCGGTACCTGTGACCGCTCAGGAGAATTCGTGCAGCACCACCCAGTAGTCGTACTCCTCCACCGAGGCGGCGCACAGCTGGCGGCCGTCGGTCGAAACGGTCACGAACTCGGGGGAACCCGTCACCTCGGCAATGCGTGAGGGCAGAAGCGTGCCGACGGTGTCCCTGACCCGTACCCAGCCGATCTCACTGCCTCCCGGCACGGGAGGCAGGATCAGGAACTCGCCCTTGTCGCCGGGACACACCGTGCCCCGCAGCGACCACGTCGCCTGCTGCTGATCAGCCCGCACGGCATGTGCGCACCGGGGCCCGCGTGATACCGCGGGCGGCCTCACCCCGGTCAGGACGCGGCGACTGGCCACGGCTACCTCAGCACGGACGCCGAGTTCTTCGTGTTCGCGGCGACGTAGTCGGACTTCAGGTCAGCCCAGCCAGGCGAGTGGGTCCTCCTCGTCCTCTCCGGACGCTCGGACGGTGGTAAAAGTAACAGGGACTCCCAGCTCCGCGAGACCTGCGAGGACGTCGGTCGAGATGTGAAGCCCCGATCCAGACTCGGCAACGCCTGCCACATCGACCTTCACTGATTTTCCCGCCTCCTTCAGCGCGTCGAGCGCCGACTTGCGGGGCTCAAGCAATCCGATGAGTGCCGCGGCCTGTTCGTCGGCGCACTTCGAGCGTCGCTCGTCAACGGTGAGCGTAGCCCAGCCGGGGCCGGAAAAGATGCCCACGCCTTCAAGTGAAGCGAACTGTTGGCTGTCGGCGAGTTGCAACTCGATCAGCAGGGACCTGGAATCCACTTCCTGGCCTGATACGACCAGGGATGTGCTCAGGTCACCCCAGGGCTTCAATCCCGCCGCAGGTTCCATTTCCATGATCAATCTCTCAGCGTTCGTTCATACTGGCTGCGACCCTGAGTGGGAATCCCAGGAGTGCGATTCGCTTGATTTCTTCCGGATGCAAGGCAAGAGTGGAATCGTTTCCGGAGAAGCCGAACAGGTTGATGGTCACCTCATATCCTTGTTCGGCCAGTTGCCTGAGCTCGGTCCGCTTCCGTTCTGCGACGGAGAGGATACTGTCCAGCTGTTCGTGAAAGTCCCGGGTGCGGCGCTCGTCGCAACTGATCCTCCACTGTCCGTCGATCTCGCCTGGACGGTCCCATTTACCGGGACCCGGTTCTCGTACTCCAGTGGGCTCGATGGCAAGGAAAGGCGTGATCTCTTCGGGGTGGAGATCTCTTCCCTTGATGACGAGCGACACCTCCGTCAACACCCAGTACCGCTTTTCTGTCACATTCACACCGGCATAGTCGTACAGCCGTGACCTGGGCGGGCTCTGACGAGTCGTCTCCTCCGCCTCACCCCCGTGCTCAGCCATGCGGCCCATCATCACCACCGCAACCGGAGGTAACAACCCGGCGCTGTATCACCCTTGTCACAGCCGGGTCTCGGCGAGTGGCGGGGTACGCTCCTGCGGTTCCGGTGTACCGAAATGGCGAGCAGGGTGGAAGCGTGCAGAAGTCCGAGGCCGAGCAGTTGATCGTCCAGGCCTACGAGGCCTGGGACGCCGAGGACTGGCCGACCGCCGCCGGGCTGTTCGAGCGGGTCCTCGCGCACTACCCGGACACGTCGAAGAGCGCGGTGTGGTGGTACGACGCCGCGCTCGCCCACAAGTTCCTGCGCAACTGGGGGAAGGCGTACGAACTGGGCCGCGAGGCCGCCGCCCGGGCCCCGCGGGGTGAGGGCGATCCGGCGTACTGGAACCTCGGCATCGCGGCGACCATCCAGCGCGACTGGGCGACGGCCAGGGACGCCTGGGAGGGCTTCGGTGTCCAACTGCCGCCGGGCGAGGGCGAGATCAACGGGCGGTTCGGGCCGGCGTGTGTCCGGCTGGACACGGGCGGGGAGCGGGAGGTCGTCTGGATCGACCGGCTCTGTCCGACGCGCGGCCGGGTGATGAACGTGCCGGTGACCGCCGGACGCCGCTTCGGTGAGATCGTCGTCCACGACGGGGAGCCGAAGGGGCAGCGGGTCATCGAGGGGCGCGCATACCCGGTCTTCGAGGAACTCCTCCTCTTCCAGGCCTCCGAGCTGACGACGCTGACCGCGACGGTGAACGCGGACGAGGTGGCCGACCTCGACGCCCTGATCGAGCTCTTCGGCCGGCACGGCTACGGCGCCGAGCCCGCGAGCGGCTTCGAGGTCCTGTGCGCCTGCTGCAGCGAGGGCACGCACGAGCAGGAGCGGAAGACGCACGCGGGTGCCCAGCGGGTGTCCTTCGCGGCGCCGAGGAGGAGGCGCGCCGCCTGCTCGGCCAGTGGGCGGCGCAGACGCCGGTCGGCCGGAGCTGGAGTGGGCTGACCTTGGTCGGGTGACCCGCGGGTGTCGCATATGAGGGGAATTGGTCGAAAATGAGGGGTTCCGAAGTGCGGTATCCGTTCTATGCTGGAAGCAGCCTACGAGGCGAGTGAGGGAGTCCGACCGGAGTAGCCGACTCAGGCGGGATGCGCAGGCATCCGCCCGGGCCGACGGCGACGGTAGGGCTGAGAGGCCGGAAGGCAGCAGTCAGGCCGGACGGCGACCCCTATCACCTGATCCGGACCATACCGGCGAAGGGAACCCGTCTCGTAGGTCTTCGCATGCCCGGTCCTCGCGTCATGCGCGCCGCGCCGGCTCCGTCAGGTCGATCAGCCGGCACACCGTCTCGATGTCGGTCTTCACCTGGGCGATGGAGGCGCGGCCCGACAGCCAGGTGATGAGGGCCGAGTGCCAGGTGTGCTCGATGACCCGGACCGCGGAGAGCTGCTCGGCGGTGGGGTCCGCCAGGCCCATCGCGTCCAGGATGATCGCCGTCGTCTGGCGGGAGACCCGGTCGACCTCGGGCGAGACACCGCGGTCGGCGAAGGTGAGGGCGCGGACCATCGCGTCGGCCAGGTGCGGCTCGCGCTGGAGGGCGCGGAAGGCCCGCATCAGCGTCTCCGCGACCCGCTCGGCGGCCGTGTCGCCCGCCGGGGGCTTTCTGCGCAGGGTCCCGTGCATCTGCTCCAGCTGGTCCTGCATGGTGGCGACCAGCAGGTGCACCTTGGACGGGAAGTAGCGGTACAGCGTGCCGAGGGCCACCTGCGACGACTCCGCGACCTCACGCATCTGCACGGCGTCGAACCCGCCCCGGCCGGCCAGCTGCGCGCTCGCCTGCAGGATCCTGCGCCGGCGGGCCTCCTGCCGCTCGGTGAGGGGCGAGGCCGGACGCGAGGCGCTGGCTTCCGCAGGCATGGGTCCCCGTTCCGTGACGGTCGGTGAGGCCGTCTGTAGGGCTCGTGATCGGACGGCACGGCAGGACGGCTCGCCGTGGCGCGAATCACCTGATCCACTGCTCACAGCACCCCTACCTGCCGGTAGATTCAGAGCCTCTGAACGATCAAGTCTGAAACTTGTTCTAGATTAGCGTCCCGTCGTAGTCTCGCGGGACAGTGCAGGCAGAAGGGGGCACGGAGTGACCGCTGAGGCCCGGGAAGCGGGAGCCGACCAGGAACCCGCTGCCGACGGCGGACGACCGCTCGACATCGCGCTCCTCACCTACAAAGGGAACCCGTTCTGCGGGGGCCAGGGCGTCTACGTACGGCACCTCTCGCGGGAGCTGGCCCGCCTCGGCCACCGCGTGGAGGTCATCGGCTCCCAGCCGTACCCCGTCCTCGACGAGGGCCTGCCCGGCCTCACCCTCACCGAGCTGCCCAGCCTCGACCTCTACCGCCAGCCCGACCCCTTCCGCACCCCGAAGCGGGAGGAGTACCGGGACTGGATCGACGCCCTGGAGGTCGGGACCATGTGGACCGGCGGCTTCCCCGAGCCGCTGACGTTCTCGCTGCGCGCCCGCCGCCACCTGCGCGCCCGGCGCGGCGAGTTCGACGTCGTCCACGACAACCAGACCCTGGGCTACGGCCTGCTGGGCGACATCGGCGCCCCCCTGGTCACCACGGTCCACCACCCCATCACCGTGGACCGGCAGCTGGAGCTGGACGCCGCCGGCACCTGGCAGCGCCGCTACTCCGTGCGCCGCTGGTACGCCTTCACCCGCATGCAGAAGCGCGTCGCCCGCCGGCTGCCCTCGATCCTCACCGTCTCCGGCAGCTCCCGCCAGGAGATCGTGGACCACCTCGGCGTCCGGGACGAGCGCGTCCACGTCGTCCACATCGGCGCCGACACCGGCCTGTTCGCGCCGGATGCGGCCGTCGCCGAGGTGCCGGGCCGGATCGTCACCACCTCCAGCGCCGACGTGCCGCTGAAGGGGCTGGTGTTCCTCGTGGAGGCGCTCGCCAAGGTCCGCACCGAGCACCCCGCCGCCCACCTCGTCGTCGTCGGCAAGCGCCCGCAGGAGGGCCCCGTCGCGCAGGCGATCGAGCGCTACGGCCTCGAAGGCGCCGTCGACTTCGTCAAGGGCATCTCCGACGCCGAGCTGGTCGACCTGATCCGTTCCGCCCAGGTGGCCTGCGTGCCGTCCCTGTACGAGGGCTTCTCGCTGCCCGCCGCCGAGGCCATGGCCACCGGCACCCCGCTGGTCGCCACCACCGGCGGCGCGATCCCCGAGGTCGCCGGGCCGGACGGCGAGACCTGCCTGGCCGTACCGCCCGGCGACGCGGGGGCGCTGGCCGCCGGGCTGAACCGGCTGCTCGGGGACCCCGAGCTGCGCGCGCGCCTCGGTCACGCGGGCCGCGCGCGGGTGCTCGACCGCTTCACCTGGGCCCGCGCCGCCGAGGGCACCGTGGCCCACTACCGCGAGGCCATCGCCCGCTCCGCGGCCCCGACCCCCGGCCGCTCCGCGGCCCCGGCAAGTGTTGCAGGCGTCTCCTCCGAAAGCAGGGCCACGTGCTGACCGTCGACTTCTCCCGGTTCCCGCTCGCCCCCGGCGACCGTGTCCTGGACCTCGGCTGCGGAGCCGGCCGGCACGCCTTCGAGTGCTACCGGCGCGGCGCCCAGGTCGTGGCCCTGGACCAGAACGGCGAGGAGATCCGCGAAGTCGCCAAGTGGTTCGCGGCGATGAAGGAGGCCGGCGAGGCGCCGGAGGGCGCCACCGCCACCGCCATGGAGGGCGACGCCCTCGCCCTGCCCTTCCCCGACGAGTCCTTCGACGTCGTCATCATCTCCGAGGTGATGGAGCACATCCCCGACGACAAGGGCGTGCTCGCGGAGATGGTCCGCGTGCTCAGGCCGGGCGGGCGCATCGCCATCACGGTGCCCCGCTACGGCCCCGAGAAGGTCTGCTGGGCGCTGTCCGACGCCTACCACGAGGTCGAGGGCGGCCACATCCGCATCTACAAGGCCGACGAACTGGTCGCCAAGGTCCGCGGGGCCGGGCTGAAGCCGTACGGCAGCCACCACGCGCACGCGCTGCACTCGCCGTACTGGTGGCTGAAGTGCGCGTTCGGCGTCGACAACGACAAGGCGCTGCCGGTGCGGGCGTACCACAAGCTGCTGGTCTGGGACATCATGAAGAAGCCGTTCGCCACCCGGCTCGCCGAGCAGGCGCTCAACCCGCTGATCGGCAAGAGCTTCGTGGTCTACGCGACCAAGCCGCACCTGCCCCGGCTCGCCGAGACCGACGGGGTGGCCGCCGAGTGACCACCCCCCGGACAGAACACCTCGTCCTGCCCGGGGTCCTCACCGCCGAGCAGGCCGCCGCGACCGTCGCCGGCATCCTGGCCGTGCAGCGGGAGGACGGCGCGATCCCGTGGTTCCGCGGGCATCACCTCGACCCGTGGGACCACACCGAGGCCGCGATGGCCCTGGACGCGGCGGGCGAACACGGCGCCGCCGAGCGGGCGTACGGCTGGCTCGCCCGGCACCAGAACGAGGACGGCTCCTGGTACGCCGCCTACGCCGACGGCGCCCACGACGAGATCACCGACCGCGCCCGCGAGTCCAACTTCGTCGCCTACATAGCCGTCGGCGTCTGGCACCACTACCTGTCCACGGGCGACGACACGTTCCTGGACCGGATGTGGCCGACCGTCTACGCGGCCGTCGAATGGGTGCTGCGGCTCCAGCAGCCCGGCGGCCAGATCGGCTGGCGCCGGGAGGACGACGGCACGCCGGCGACGGACGCGCTGCTGACGGGCAGCTCCTCCGTGCACCATGCCCTGCGGTGCGCGCTCGCCATCGCCGAGGAACGCGAAGAGCCCCAGCCGGACTGGGAGTTGGCCGCGGGCTCGCTGCGCCACGCGATCCGCCGCCACCCGGAGCGCTTCCTGGACAAGGACCGCTACTCGATGGACTGGTACTACCCGGTCCTGGGCGGCGCGCTCACCGGAGCGGAGGCCAAGGCCCGCATCGAGGCGGACTGGGACCGCTTCGTCGTGCCCGGCCTCGGGGTGCGCTGTGTGGTGCCCAACCCCTGGGTGACCGGCGGCGAATCCAGTGAACTCGCCCTGGCGCTGTGGGCGATGGGCGAGTCCGACCGGTCCCTGGAGATCCTCCAGTCCATCCAGCACCTGCGGGACGCGGACAGCGGCCTGTACTGGACGGGCTACGTCTTCGACGACGACACGATCTGGCCCCGCGAGCTGACCACCTGGACGGCCGGTTCCCTGCTGCTGGCCGTGGCCGCGCTGGGCGGCCACGACGCCACCTGCGCGGTGTTCGGCGGGGAACACCTGCCGGCCGGACTGGACCCGGACTGCTGCGGCTGATCCCGCGAGGGTCCGGCCCGGCCGTCCGCCGGGGTCAGTGCCGGTGCATCCGGTTGGCTATGGCATGGCCCACGAACAGGTAGACCACCGCGGCGAGCCCGTACCCGGCGACGACCCGGGCCCAGGCCTCGTCGAAGGTGAACAGGTCGTGGGACCAGCCGGCCAGCCAGGAGGCCGCGTCATGGACGAACTGGACCAGGCTGTTCGCCCGGTTCGCGTCCAACAGGTACATCAGGATCCACAGGCCGAGGATCAGCGCCATGATGTCGGCGACGACCGCGATGACCGTCCCGGCCTGGTTCGCGCCGTTGCGATATCGAGGGGACATACTCTCCGGATTGCCGGGCGGTGTGCCGTGAAACCCCCCAGGAAGCCCGGGGCGGACCCGGACCCGTCCCGGACACCACCCGGACGGCGCCCCCCGGGTGGCGGAGCCCGCCGCCCCGGACGAGGCTGCCGGAGGAAGCAGACCGCTCGGGGAGGACACGTCCGGAGGACTCCGTGCCCGTACCGATACGGCGCCTCGTTGTGGCGCTCACCTTGTGCTGTGCCCTGGTGGCGGGTGCCACCGCCTGTGGAGGCAGCGAGAAGAACAGTACGAAGGACACCGCGGCGGCACAGGCCGTCCCCGCCGGGGACAGCCCCAGTCCGACCACGTCCGCGGAGAAGCGCAAGTTCGCCAAGACCCGTTTCGCGGTGGACGCGGGTCTCGCCGCCGGCGCGACCTACCAGTGGATCGTCAAGCCCTGGAAGGCGGGCAAGTTCAAGAAGGGCGCCAAGGGCCGCAAGACCGCCCTGGTCAAGGCCGGTCTCGCCGGTGCCTTCACCTACAACCGGCTCAAGGCGGCCCAGAAGAACGCCAAGGCCGACCCGGCCCTCTCCAAGGCGCTCCAGCCCCTCAGCAACGGCATCGAGGCCCTGAAGAACCTGCCGTCCAAGCTCCGCAAGGGCGACGGGAACGCGGTGAACTCGTTCAACGACGTCATCGGCGGCGTCAAGGACGCGGGCAAGAGCGCCGGTGCCCCGGTCAAGGACCAGGTGCCCTCGGCCTCCCAGCTCAGCAAGAGCTAGTCAGACGTGATCGGACGGAACGTCAGTCACCGTTGACGAGACGGCCGTACGGCACCGGCCCCCCGCCCGGAAGGGCGAGGGGCCGGTGCCGTACGGCGCTGCGGATCAGCCGCGCTGGATGCCCGAGGTGTCCTGGAGCACGCCACGGCGGCCGTCCTGGGTCTGCGCGACCAGCGCGGCACCGCGCTGCTCGACGGCCAGGTACCAGGTGCCCGGCGCCAGTTCGGCGATCTGGCTGGGCGAGCCGTCCTCCGAGAACAGCGGGCGGGGCACCGGCACGGCGAACCAGAACGGCGAGAACTCCGCGGCGGCCGGCTGCGGCGCCGGGGCGGCAGCCTGCGCGGCCGGCTGCTGCTGCCCGAACGGCTGGCCCGGCTGCGGCTGGGCACCGTAGGGCTGCTGGGGCTGGGCGCCCGGGTAGCCGTAACCACCGGGCGGCTGGGCGCCGTAGGGCTGCGGGGCGACCGGCTTGGGGGCCGGGACCAGGGCGGCCTGGAGGGCGGGGACCAGCGGGGTGGCGACGGCGGCGGCGGACAGGACGAGAGCGGCGATGAACCCGAGGACGAGACCCGCGCCGGCGTCCACGTTGTCGAGGTCGATCAGCGTCCACAGCAGCGTCCAGGCCGCCAGGATCGCGAAGGCGGTGCCGACCGTGGCCAGGTCGAGCCCGGCCACCTTGCGCGGCTGCGGCAGGCAGCGGTTGACGACGATGAGAACGGCACCGATCACCGCGCCCATGTAGGTGCCCAGGCCCATGCCCAGGTTGTCCCACGCGCTCCGGCTGACTTCAGCGCCGAAGCCGGAGTAGGTGTAGAAGTCGAGGAACGACGCGATGAACAGCACCACCGCTGCTCCGATCACCACGCCGTCGCCTCTAGTGAGGGAGCGGATATTCACTTCAGGTCCTTCGTAGGTCGTCTCGTCGTCGGTAGACACTATCGTCCGCAAGATCCGGCTGTCCGGCCGGTTCCGCCCGCCGGTCACGAAGCGCGCAGGAAACTCACGATTCCCTCAGAGATTCCCTGCGCCGCCCGCTGTCGCCAGGCGCCGCTGGTCAGCAGTGCCGCGTCCTTGCTATCGCGCATGTTGCCGCACTCGAGGAACACCTTGGGAACCGTTGACAGATTGAGACCACCCAGGTCCGTCCGCGTGACGAGACCGGTACCGCCACCGAGGTAGTTGGAGGGCTGCTCCCCCGTCTCGCGGAGGAAGTTGCCCGCGACGCGCACCCCGAGGTCGTGGGACGGGCCGACGATGGCACGGGTGTCGGCGGCGCCCGCGTGCACGGAACCCGGCAGGATGACGTGGAAGCCGCGGTTGCCGGCGGCCGAGCCGTCGGCGTGGATCGAGATCGCCGCGTCCGCGCGGGCGGTGTTGCCGATCCGGGCCCGCTCGTCCACGCACGGACCCCACGCCGGTGCGTCGGCGTCGCGCGTGAGCTTCACCGTGGCGCCCTGCCGCTCCAGCAGGTCCCGCAGCCGGTGCGCCACGTCGAGCGTGAACCGCGCCTCGGTGTAACCGTCGTTGGTGGACGTGCCGGTGGTGTCGCACTCCTTGCGGTTCGTGCCGATGTCCACCGGGCGGCCGATCTCCGCCGTGTGCCGGAAGTTGCCCTGGTTGTGCCCCGGGTCGATGACGACGACCTTCCCCTTGAGCGACCCGGAACCGCCCGGACGCGCGGAGGGCGAGGCGGACGCCTTGCCCTCGTCACCGCCGCCGCTTCGGGAAGGGGCCGGGAGGGAGGAGACCGCCGAGCTGCGCGGCGCCGACGCGGGGGAGGCCGCATGGTCCGCACCGCCACCGCCGACCGCCTCGTACACCACCCAGCCGAGCAGTGCCCCGGGCACCAGGGCGGCGAGCGCCACGGTCAGCGGGCGCCGCCGGGGCCGGCGGGGCTGCGGAGGATCGAAGTCCGGGCCAACGTACGACACGTCTGCGACTCTAACCGGGGCCTCAGATCCCCGCTCCCGTTCGCCGCAGGACGCGCAGCGAGCCGGTCGCCGAGACCTCCGTGAACGCCCCGGAACCAAGGGCCCGCAGGTAGACCCGGTACGGCGCCTGGCCGGTGAACTCGTCCTCCGGGTGGGGGAAGACGTCGTGGATGACCAGCAGCCCGCCCTCGGCCACGTGCGGCGCCCAGCCTTCGTAGTCCGCCGTGGCGTGCTCGTCCGTGTGGCCGCCGTCGACGAAGACGAACCCGAGCGGGGAGTTCCAGACCGCCGCCACCTGCGGGGAGCGGCCGACGAGGGCGACCACGTGCTCCTCCAGCCCCGCCCTGAACAGCGTGCGCCGGAAGGTGGGCAGCGTGTCCATCAGGCCGACCTCGGGATCGACCGTCTCCGGGTCGTGGTAGTCCCAGCCGGGCTGCTGCTCCTCGCTGCCCCGGTGGTGATCGACGGTGAGCGCCGTGACCCCGGCCGTGCGCGCGGCGTCGGCGAGCAGGACGGTGGAGCGCCCGCAGTACGTGCCGACCTCCAGCAGCGGCAGCCCGAGCCGGCCGGCGGTGACGGCGGCGTCGTGGAGGGCGAGCCCCTCGTCGAGGGGCATGAACCCCTTCGCCGCCTCGAACGCGGCGAGGATCTCGGGCTGGGGAGCGGCGGGCATGGAGCGCCTTTCGGTCGTACGTCGGTCCGTGCGCCCATGCTGCCGCACCCCCGGCCGGCCGGATGACAGGGGGTGCGTGGGCGAGGGGTGCGGGGAGCCGCGCGACCGGCACGGCCGGCGCGTTCCCCGCAGGACGGCGTGGACGCCCCGGACTCTCAGGCGCTCACCGATTCCCCGGGGAGGGCGAGATCCAGGTCCACGGCGCGCTCCGCCCCGGAATGCGTCACCGAGGAAGCCAGCGGCCCGTGGCCGAGGGCCCGTGCCGCGAGCACGTACGCGCCCTCGCCCGGCACCGCCAGCACGTAGCTGCCGTCCGCCGCGGAGAGGGTCGCACCGGCCTGCCGCCCCCGGCGGTCGATCAGGGTGACCTTGGCGCGGGCGACGGGCGTGCCGCCGGCGTCCACGATCCGCCCCCGGAACCCGCGCAGCACCTCCTCGGCGCGCTGCAGGCCGGCCTCCTCCTCGCTGCTCGCCCGCAGCTGGGTGTGCTGCGCCGGGCGGGCCGGCTTCGGGAGGAAGACCGCCAGGACCAGCCCCACCGCGACGGCGGCGGTGGCGATCAGGAAGGAGACCCGGAAGCCGTGCATGGTGGGGACGGCGACGCCGTTCACGTTGTTCGCGGTGTTGGCCAGCACCATGCCGATGACGGCGCTCGACACCGACGTGCCGATGGACCGCATCAGGGTGTTCAGGCCGTTGGCCGCGCCGGTCTCGGAGGCCGGGACCGCGCCGACGATGAGCGCGGGCAGCGAGGAGTAGGCGAGGCCGATGCCCGCGCCGAGGACGACGGACGTGATGATCGTCTGCCAGGCCGCGTCCATCAGGCCGAGGCCGCCGCCGTAGCCGATCGCGATGACGACGAGGCCGGCGATGAGGGTGACCTTCGGGCCGTAGCGGGCGGACAGCCGGGCGTACACCGGGGCGGTGAACATCATCGTCAGGCCCAGCGGGGCCACGCACAGGCCCGCGACGACCATGGACCGGCCGAGGCCGTAGCCGGTCGCGGTGGGCAGCTGGAGCAGCTGGGGCAGGACGAGGGAGACGACGTAGAAGCTGACGCCGACCATGATCGAGGCCAGGTTGGTGAGCAGCACCTCGCGGCGGGCGGTGGTGCGCAGGTCGACCAGGGGCGCCTGGACGCGCAGCTCGTACAGGCCCCACAGCAGCAGGACGGCGACGGCCGCGGCGAACAGGCCGAGCGTCGTGCCCGAGGACCAGCCCCAGTCGCTGCCCTTGGTGATGGGCAGCAGGAGCAGCACCAGGCCGGCGGACAGGCCGAGCGCGCCGAGCAGGTCGAAGGAGCCCTCGGCGCGCATCCGGGACTCGGGGACGGCGAGGAGGGTGAGGAGGATGGCGAGCACGCCGAGGCCGGCGGCGCCGTAGAACAGCGCGTGCCAGTCGGTGTGCTGCGCGACCAGGGCCGCGGCGGGCAGCGCGAGGCCGCCGCCGACGCCGATCGAGGAGCTCATCAGGGCCATGGCCGAGCCCAGCTTCTCGCGCGGCAGCATGTCGCGCATCAGGCCGATGCCGAGCGGTATCGCGCCCATGGCGAAGCCCTGGAGGGTACGGCCGACGATCATGGTGAGCAGCTGGTCGGTGAAGGCGCTGACCAGGGCGCCGACCACCATCACGGCGAGGCTGAGGATCAGCATGCGGCGCTTGCCGTAGAGGTCGCCGAGCCGGCCCATGATCGGGGTGGCGACGGCGCCCGACAGGAGGGTCGAGGTGAGGACCCACGTGGCGTTGCTGGGGGCGGTGTCCAGCAGCTGCGGCAGGTCCTTGATGACCGGCACGAGCAGCGTCTGCATGACCGCGACCACGATGCCCGCGAAGGCGAGCACGGGGACCACGGCGCCGCCCGCTCTCCGGGTGCGCTGGTCGGTCGTCGTCTCTGGCATGGGGTGAGGCCTCCCGCGTGTCATAAGTGCTGGGTAAACCTCGTATGCACAGGCAACTATTCCGTTGCTTCGGGCCCCTAACGAATTCTTGACCCTTCCATGGGTTACTGACGCGGAGTCAAGGAATCTCCTCGCCGGCCGGGGCAACGGTCCGGGCGGCCCAGGGACTCCTTTAGACATCTAGGAGGTGCCCATGGGGGACGGGAAGCAGACTCGGAACGAGGAGTTCCAGAGCTTCGTGGTCGGCCGCTGGCCGCGGTTGATGCGTACGGCATTTCTCCTCACGGGGGAGCAGCACGCCGCCGAGGACCTGGTCCAGTCGACGCTCGAACAGGTCTACGTGGCCTGGCGCCGGGTCGGCGGCGCGGACGACCCGGAGGCGTACGTACGCCGCGTCATGATCAACGCGCACGCGCGCAGACACCGCCGGAGGCTCAGGGAGTTCCTGGCGCCGAAGGACGACTCCGGGCTGGTGCGCGAGGTGGCCGACACCGGCGACCGGATCGCCCAGGCCGACGACCGCAGCGCCCTGCTCAAGGCGCTCGCGCAACTGCCCGCCCGGCAGCGCGAGGCGGTCGTGCTGCGCTACTGGGAGGACCTGACGGAGACACAGACGGCGGAGGCGATGGGCTGCTCGGTCGGCACGGTGAAGAGCAACGCGGCCAAAGGGATCGCGAAACTCCGCGCCATACCGGGTCTGGCCGACATGGTGACGCACGGAGGGCGGAAGTGATGAGCGCGGACCGGGAGAACCACGACATGACGCAGACGGACATCGCCCTCCTGCTCGCGGACGCGGCGGACGGGGTCGAGATCGGCATAGCCCCGGTCCAGGCCGTCATCCGCGGCGGCCGGCGACGCAGAGCACGGCGCTGGGCCGTGGCGGCGGCCACCGCGCTGGTGCTGGCGGGCTCGACGGGAGCCACGCTGGCCTTCGCCGGGCTGCCCGGGGAGCGCGCCGACCGGGGGACGCCGATGGCGCCCGGCCCGGCGTCCGCCGAGGAAAGACACGTGTACGAGCCGCAGCGGACGGAGCTGGCGCGGGGGACCGAGCACGGCAGGCAGTGGCGGGTCTGGGTCGAGGTGTGGGGCGCGCCGCGAGACGCGCGGGAGGCGGACCGGCAGTTCGCGGCCATGAAGCGGACGGGCGTGCGCCCGGCGGTGGACAAGGCCGCCGATCTGGTCGGGAAGATTTCGTACTTCTCGATGCGGTCCTACGGTGACGGCCGTTCCCTGGTGGTCATGTTCGACACGCACCAGAGGACCGACCGCCTCACGGGCACCGACCTCATGGCCGCCGCCGTCAGCCTGGAGGGGGCCGGCCCCACGACCCCCGAACGGCTGGTGGTCGGCCATGTGGCGAAGTCCGCCCGGGAAGTCACCTGCCGCTGGAAGGACGGCAGGTCCACCGTGGCCCGGCCGGCGGGCTCGGCGCCCGCCGGCCAGGACGGCACCTCGCTGATCCGGCCGGTGGCGGGCTACCCGGGAGGCAACTGGTTCGTGTGCCTCGCCCCGGAGGGGACGGTCTACGAGGACGCCCGCGTGACCGGGTGACCGGGTGACCCGGTGCGCGGGAAGCCCCGCTCAGAGCCAGCCCTGCTGCCGGGCCTCCCGTACCGCCTCGGCCCGGTTGCGGGTGCCGGTCTTGCCGATCGCGGAGGAGAGGTAGTTGCGGACGGTCGACTCGGACAGGCGCAGCCTGCCGGCGATGTCGGCGACGGTCGCCCCGTCCACCGAAGCCGTCAGCACCTCCCGCTCACGGGGTGTCAGCGGATTCGGCCCGGCGCTGAGCGCGGCGGCGGCCAGCGCCGGATCGACCACGGTCTCCCCGGTGAGCACACGCCGGATCGCCGCGGCCAGCTCCTCCACGGGCCCGTCCTTGACGAGGAAGCCGGCCGCTCCGGCCTCCATGGCCCGGCGCAGATAGCCCGGCCGTCCGAAGGTGGTGAGGATGAGCACCCGGCAGCCGGGAGCCTGGGCCCGCAGTTCGGCCGCCGCGTCCAGTCCGCTCATGCCCGGCAGCTCGATGTCCAGCAGGGCCACGTCCGGCCGGTGCGTGAGCACGGCGTCCACGATGCCGTCACCCGAGGCCAGCCGGGCCACGACCTCGATGTCCTCCTCCATGCCGAGCAGCAGGGCGAGCGCGCCACGCATCATGCCCTGGTCCTCGGCCAGCAGCACCCGGATGCGTGCGCCGGGCCGGTGACCCCGGGGCATCTCGTCGTCCACCGCCCCAGATTACGCCGGGCGGCTTGGGGTGACTCCGCGTCATCCGGTACCGAACCGGGTCCGCCGAGCGAACTCGACGCGTCCTCGGCGGGGGTGGGCGGTGGCGGGTGGCGGGTGCCGGGGGCAGGCTGGGGGCGGGCCGGGGCGCGGGTGCCGGGGGAGGGGGCCCTCCCTGCCGAGTCCGCCCGCGGGGCATGTCGGTGGGCGGTGGGCGGTGGGCGGTGGGCGGTGGGCGGTGGCCGCGGGCAGCGGGGCGCGGTCGCCGAAATTCCCTACCGTGGGCGTGGGAAAGGGCGGAGACTCGGCTCATGGCTGACATGGGGGCGTTCAAGGAGGCGGTCACCGCGTGGGCGGCCGGTGGGCCCGGGGGCCCCGCGCGGGAGCTGGCCGCGCGGCTGTCCGTCCGGGCGGTCGTCCTGCTCGAAGGGCCGAGCGACGCGGCGGCGGTCGGCGCGCTGGCCGCGGGCCGCGGCCGGGACCTGGCGGCCGAAGGCGTCTGCGTCCTGTCGATGGGCGGGGCGATGAACGTCGGGCGGTTCGCCGGGCTCCTCGGGCCGGCCGGACTGGGCCTGCGCCTGACCGGGCTGTGCGACGAGCGGGAGCGCCCTTACTACGCCCGTGGCTGGGAGCGGGCCGGTGCGGCGCAGCACGGGTTCTTCGTCTGCGCGGCGGATCTGGAGGACGAGTTGATCCGCGCACTGGGCGTGACCCGGGTGACGGAACTGGTCCGGGCGCAGGGCGACCTGCGCGCGTTGCAGACCTTCCTGCGCCAGCCGGCGCAGCGGGGCCGCATCGCACAGCAGCAGTTGCGGCGCTTCCTCGGCACGAAGAAGGGGCGGAAGATCCACTACGGCCGTGTCCTGGTCGAGGCCCTCGATCCCGGCCGCGCGCCCGCCCCGCTCGACGGTCTGCTCACCAGTCTCTGACCGGGCGGAGGGCTCCGGGGCCGCGAGGGTTGGCACATCTTGACGGTGAGCAAACCATCGCCGGGCGGAACCAACGCCGTCGACAGCAGTACGTCGTGGACGGCCGACGTCAGCTGGGCGGTCGCCGCGCCCCGGGCGCCGTAGCGGGAGCCGCCGTAGCCACCTCGACACCGCTCACCGCGAGCTCGCCAAGCACCGCGAGCTCGCCGCTCACCGGAAGGTCGGCGGTGACCGTGAAGCCGCCGCGCGGCGCCGGGCCGGCCGTGAGGGAGCCGCCCGCCGCCGCGAGGCGTTCGGTCAGGCCCTGCAGCCCCGTGCCGCCGATGCCCGCCCCCACACCCGTACCGGCGGCCGGGGTTCCGGTGCCGGTTCCGATGCCCGTGCCGTTGTCCGTGACCGTCAGCCTGACCCGCTCGGCGGTCCCCTCGACGGTGATCTCGCAGCGGTCGGCACGACTGTGCCGGACCACGTTGGTGACCGCCTCGCGCACCACCCAGCCGAGCAGCGCCTCGGTCTGCGGGGTCAGCGGCGCCCCGGTCTGGCGCACCACCGGCTCCACGCTCGCCGCGGAGAGCGCCGACCGGGCCCGGGTGAGTTCGGTGGCCAGGCTGCCCTCGCGGTAGCCGGTCACCGCCTCCCGGATCTCGGTGAGCGCCTGCCGGCCCACCGACTCGATGTCCGAGATCTGTGCCAGCGCCGCGTCGAGGTCGCGTGCCGCGAGCCGGCGGGCCGCCTCGGACTTCACCACGACCACCGACAGCGTGTGCCCGAGCAGGTCGTGCAGATCGCGGGAGAAGCGCAGCCGCTCCTCCGCCACCGCGCGCCGGGCCAGTTCCTCCCGGGCGGCCCGCAGCTCCCGCACGGCCTCGGACAGGCCGAGGATCGCGGCGGTGACCATGCTGGACAGGAAGGTGGCGTAGGCGATGCCCGACGCGTCGTCCCAGCCGTTCCGCAGCCAGGTGGCGGCTCCCGCGTAGAACGTGAGCAGCAGGCCGACGCGGCCGAGCCACGGTCCGCGCACGGTGGCGCCCGTGGCGAGGCCCAGCAGCGGGAAGAACATCAGCCAGTTGCCGCCGTACCCGAGGGCCAGGCCCGTCGTGACCAGGCCGAGCAGGACCAGCGCCACCCGGGTGGACACCGACTCGCGCCTGGCCCGGTCGAAGGCGCGGAAGGTGACGTAGACGTAGAGGGAGTTGAAGGCGAGCAGGCCCAGGCCGCCGACCCAGGGGTTCGGGGTCTCGCCCTTGAGCACGTTGGAGAGGGAGCCCATGCCCAGCAGCAGCCAGGGCAGCAGGGTGAAGCCGGTGGGCGGCGGGCCCGGGTGCTCGGCGGTGGACGGGTCCGCGCCCGCGCACCGGGCGGCCCGCCGCTCGGCCCGGAAGCGCCGCATGTCCGCCCGCCACGCCAGTCGTTCCCGCTGCCAGGCCGCCGTCTGCCGGCGCAGGCTCCGCCACCACGTCATCTCACAGTCCCCCGTCCCCGTCGTTCCGGCGGCCCGTCCCGCAGGGGGCGGGAGGGCGGCACTGTCGTACGGATCGAACGGTACGGAACCGGGCCCGGCACCGGCAGACACGCGTGTACCGAATCGGGCAGGACAAATGTCACGGCCGCCGTCCGGAGCCGACACACTGTCACGTACTGCCACGACACCGAGGTCTTCAGACCCCTCAGGAGCGCCATGCCCATCGACGCCGCCAAGGCACTCGCCGCCGAGCCCCGGTCGGGAGAGATCTCGTGGACGCGCAAGGACGTCCTGCTCTACCACCTCGGCATCGGCGCGGGCGTCCCCGCCACCGACCCCGACGAGCTGCGCTACACCCTGGAGTCCCGGCTGCACGTGCTGCCCGGCTTCGCCACCGTCGCGGGCGCCGGCTCACCGGGCGTGATCAGCGGGCTGTCCATGCCCGGCGTCGACGTCGACCTCGCCCGCGTCCTGCACGGCGGCCAGGCGCTCACCCTGCACCGGCCCATTCCCGTGGAGGGCACCGCCACCGCCACCGGCCGCATCGCCGCCGTGTACGACAAGGGCACGGCCGCCGTCCTCGTCATGCGCACCGAAGTCGCGGACACGGAGGGCCCGTTGTGGACCAGCGACGCGCAGATCTTCGTACGGGGAGAGGGCGGCTGGGGCGGCGACCGGGGACCGTCCGCCCGGACCGAACCGCCCGCCGGGGAGCCGGACCGGGTCGTCGAGCGGCGCCTGCGCGAGGACCAGGCCCTGCTCTACCGCCTGTCCGGCGACTGGAACCCGCTGCACGCCGACCCCGGGTTCGCCAGGCTCGCCGGCTTCGAACGGCCCATCCTGCACGGCCTGTGCACCTACGGCGTCACGCTCAAGGCGGTCGTCGACACCCTGCTCGGCGGGGACGTGAGCCGGGTGCGGTCGTACGCCACGCGGTTCGCCGGGGTCGTGTACCCGGGGGAGACCCTGCGGATCCGGCTGTGGGTATCGGAAGGCTCCGTGCGGGCCGCCGTGAGCGCCGTCGAACGCGACGACGCGCCCGTCCTCGCCGACACCGTCGTCCAGCACTCCTGACAGACCGCGTACGACGGACTCGACGCGCTGCCCACCCCGCACGACGGGGCCGGCCGCCGGGGCTCGGACGGGGACAGGCGAAGGGGGCGCCCGCCGAGCGGACGCCCCCTCTTCTTTCCTACCGTCAGGCAGCTGCCTCCACCCTCTCCTGGGCCGGCTTGCGGTGCCGGCCGTGCGGAGCCGACTCGCTCTCCTGGGCCGCGACCGGGCCCCGGTGCCGGCCGTGGCCGGTGTTCTCGGAAGAGCCGGCAGACAGCTGCTCAGTGGTGCTGGTGTCGCTCATCGGACGTATTCACCCCGTCAACCTGATCTTTCGTACAGCCGGGCGAGTGTAACCGGCGCACCACGGACCGAATCCAGGCGCACACGCCAACCGGCACTAGTTCGTTACAAGACGGCCCAAGGGTGCCTGTTGCAACGGCACGGGCCGGGCCACGGCCGGCACCGCGGGGCCCGGTTCCGCCCCCGCCGGACCCACTCGTTCCGGGGTCCCGGGGCCGCCGTCCCGGCCGGACCGCCGGGCGTCCTCCGTCCCCGCCGCGGCGACGTCACCCTCCGCGGCGACGCCACCCGCCCCGGCCAGGTCCCCCGCGCGGGCCACGTCCCCCGCCCCGGCCGTGGTCAGGTCGCCCGCCCCCGTCGTGGTCGCGCCCCAGCCCGGTGCCGTCACGTCCGACAGGCCGCACGGAGTCGCCTCCGTGGCGTACGGCAGACGCAGCACCCCGTCGCGCGTGCACAGCCCGCTGCCCGCCAGCCAGCCCTCGGGCGCCGGGAGGTGCCGGACCTCGCGGTCGGCCGGGCGCCACACGCCCACCCAGGTGTCGAAGGACCCGTCGATGCGCAGCCCCACCGCGCAGTTCTCCGGCATCAGCACCTGTCCGGGCTGGATCGCGAACGGCGTCACCAGGCACTCCGGCACCCGCAGGCACTCCGGGAACCGCACCGGCAGGGTGCTGCCGAGGACACCCCAGCCCAGGCGCGCCCGTCCCGGGGAGGGCGCGTCCGAGGAGATCAGCAGCAGACCGCTGTCGGGATCGGCGAGCAACAGCCGGTCGTCGCTGCCCTCCGCGATCTGGAGCAGCGGCGAGACCTCACCGGCGCGCTCCAGGTCCACCACGACCGTCTTGGTGCGTCCGTCCAGTTCCCGGTCCAGCGCCAGCATCCGCCCCGAACCGTCCAGCCAGACCCCGCCCGAGCAGCGCCCCGGCACCTCGGCGCACCGCTCCGGGCCGAACGCCCCGCCCGCCACCAGCCACACCGCGCTGGAGCGCGCCCCGACCGCGAGGGCGTACGCCCGCACGCCCCCCGGCGCGGGCGGCAGCAGGGTGAGCCGGGCGCCGGGTTCGGCGCACTCCACCGCGCCCAGCGGCAGCTCACCGGTGCCGGGCCCGGTCGGGTACAGCAGCGAGAAGGCGTGCCGCCCGGCCACCAGGCGGTGGATCAGCACCCGCCCGTCACCCATCGGCTGCACCTCGGTCCCGGGCTCCTCCGGCTGGTTGCCGGGCAGGGGCACCGCGTACGGCTCCGGGCCGTCCAGGGTCCAGCGTTCCGGGAACCAGGAGTCACCGTCCCGGGCGAGCCGCGCGGCGTAGGCGCCGTCCGCCGTGATCGCGCACCCCGCCGCCGGCACGCCGTCGGTCCCGTCCGTGGAGGGGGGTTCGATCGCACAGACCGTCATCGTTCGGTCACCTCCGGCGACGAAGCTAGTTTTCGCACGCACAGGCGGGGGACCGGCCCTCCCCGGCTTCACACGTAAGGGTGGAGCAGAAGCGATTCACCTGAGGAAACCGGGGCGTCTGTGCTGAGCGGGGTCAGACCGGACGCATGCGGTACAGCCCCGCCGGGCAGCCAGGTAGCCTTGGGCCGTGCCCCGTCTGTCTGAAGTCATCGCCGCGCTGGAGAACCTGTGGCCCGCCGAGCGGGCCGAGTCCTGGGACGCGGTCGGCACGGTCGTGGGCGACCCCGGCCAGGAGGTCACCCGGGTGCTGTTCGCCGTCGACCCCGTCCAGGAGATCGTCGACGAGGCGGTGAAGCTCGGCGCCGACCTGCTGGTCACCCACCACCCGCTCTATCTGCGCGGCACGACCACGGTCGCGGCCACGCACTTCAAGGGCCGGGTCGTGCACACGCTGATCAAGAACGACATCGCGCTGCACGTCGCCCACACCAACGCCGACACCGCCGACCCCGGCGTCTCCGACGCCCTCGCCGGGGCCCTCGACCTCCGCGTCGTGGGCCCCCTCGTGCCGGACCCCACCGACCCCGAGGGCCGCCGGGGCCTGGGCCGCGTCTGCGAACTGGACCACCCCCTCACCGTCCGCGAGCTGGCCGCGCGCGCCGCCGAGCGGCTGCCCGCCACCGCGCAGGGCATCAGGGTGGCCGGTGACCCCGGGGCCGTCGTCCGTACCGTCGCCGTCAGCGGCGGCTCCGGCGACAGCCTCTTCGACCAGGTCCGCGCGGCCGGCGTCGACGCCTTCCTCACCGCCGACCTGCGCCACCACCCGGCCTCCGAGGCGGTGGCCCACAGTCCCCTCGCGCTGCTCGACGCGGCGCACTGGGCCACCGAGTGGCCCTGGTGCGAGCTGGCCGCGAGCCAGCTCGACGAGATCTCCGACCGTCACGGCTGGGACCTGCGCGTCCACGTCTCCAAGACGGTCACCGACCCCTGGACCGCCCACGCGGCGTCCACCGCCACCGCCCACCCGTCGTCCACCGCCACCCTTCCAACGAGCGCTTCGCGCGCCCCTTCCGATACCACGGGAGCCCCCAACTGAACGCCGCGCCCGCCGACCAGATCCGACTCCTCGACGTCCAGGCCCTCGACGTCCGCCTGCAGCAGCTCGCGCACAAGCGGAGGTCCCTGCCCGAGCACGCCGAGATCGAGTCGCTGACGAAGGACCTCACGCAGCTGCGCGACCTGCTCGTGGCCGCGCAGACCGAGGAGAGCGACTGCGCCCGCGAGCAGACCAAGGCCGAGCAGGACGTCGACCAGGTGCGCCAGCGCGCCACCCGCGACCAGCAGCGCCTCGACTCCGGCGCGGTCACCTCGCCGAAGGACCTGTCCAACCTCCAGCACGAGATCGCCTCCCTCGCCAAGCGGCAGGGCGACCTGGAGGACGTGGTCCTCGAGGTGATGGAGCGCCGCGAGGCCGCGCAGGAGCGGGTGAACGAGCTGACCGAGCGGGTCGGCTCCGTGCAGTCGAAGATCGACGACGCGACCGGTCGCCGGGACGCGGCGTTCGAGGAGATCGACGGCGAGGCCGCCTCGGTGACCAAGGAGCGCGAGGTCGTGGCGGCCTCCGTGCCCGCGGACCTGCTCAAGCTCTACGACAAGCTGCGCGGGCAGCAGGGCGGCATCGGCGCGGCCAAGCTGTACGCCCGCACCTGCCAGGGGTGCCGGCAGGAGCTGGCCATCACCGAGCTGAACGAGATCCGCTCGGCGGCGCCGGACACGGTGGTCCGCTGCGAGAACTGCCGCCGCATCCTGGTGCGCACGTCCGAGTCGGGTCTGTAAGGAGCTTCAGGGGTGCGGGAGTTCATCGTCGAGGCCGACGGCGGGTCGCGGGGCAACCCCGGGCCCGCGGGCTACGGGGCGGTCGTGCTCGACGGGGCCACGGGTGAGGCCCTGACCGAGGCCGCGGAGTACATCGGCGTCGCCACGAACAACGTCGCCGAGTACCGCGGCCTGCTGGCCGGCCTCCGCGCCGCCCGCGCCCTCGACCCGTCGGCCCGGGTTCACGTCCGCATGGACTCCAAGCTCGTCATCGAGCAGATGTCGGGCCGCTGGAAGATCAAGCACCCCGACATGAAGCCGCTGGCGACGGAGGCGAGGTCCGTCTACCCGCCGGACCAGGTCACCTACGAGTGGATCCCCCGCGAGCGGAACAAACACGCGGACCGCTTGGCGAACGAGGCGATGGACGCGGGGGCGAAGGGCCGGCAGTGGTCGCCGGCGCAGTCCCGCGCGGCCCTGGACACCCCGCCGTCGGGTCCGCCCGGAGACGCGGCGGCGGGCGCGGCGAAGGCCCGCGCGGCCCTGGCGGAGGGCCGGGCCCCCAGCGCCGGGCAGGCTCTCGGCACCGAGCAGCGCCCTGCGGCCTCCGGCGCCGGGCAGGCTCCCAGCGGGCAGCACGTTACGGCCCCCAGCGCCGAGCAGGCTCCCAGCGAGCAGCACGTTACGGCCCCCAGCGCCGGGCAGGCTCTCGGCACCGAGCAGCGCCCTACGGCCTCCGGTGCCGAGCAGGCTCCCAGCGGGCAGCACGTTACGGCCCCCAGCGCCGAGCAGGCTCCCAGCGAGCAGCACGTTACGGCCCCCAGCGCCGGGCAGGCTCCCAGCGAGCAGCAGCCCCAGCCCCCCGGCGAAGGGCGCCCCTCCGGTTCCGGTGGGGAAACCGCGCACGAGCAGCGCGTCACCAGCGCCCCCGGCTGGAGTGCCGCCCCCGACCTGGGCGCGCCCGCCACCCTCGTCCTCCTCCGGCACGGGGAAACCCCCCTGACCCCCCAGAAGCGCTTCTCCGGCAGCGGCGGCACCGACCCCTCCCTCTCCGCGGCGGGCCGGGAGCAGGCGCACCGCGTCGCCGAGGCCCTGGCACGGCGCGGCACGATCCAGGCCATCGTCGCCTCCCCCCTCGCCCGCACCCGCGAGACCGCCGAGATCGTCGCCGCCCGCCTGCACCTGGACGTCACGGTCGACGACGGCCTGCGCGAGACGGACTTCGGCGCCTGGGAGGGCCTGACCTTCGGCGAAGTCCGCGAGCGCCACCCGGACGACCTCGACGCCTGGCTCGCCGACCCGCAGGCCCACCCCACCGGCGGCGGGGAGAGCTTCGCCGAGACGGCCACCCGGATCGCCGCGACCCGCGACAAGCTGGTCGCGGCCCACGCGGGCCGTACGGTCCTGCTGGTCACGCACGTCACGCCGATCAAGACCTTCGTCCGCCTCGCGCTCGGCGCCCCGCCCGAGTCGCTGTTCCGGATGGAGCTCTCGGCGGCCTCCCTGTCGGCGGTGGCGTACTACGCGGACGGCAACGCGAGCGTACGGCTGTTCAACGACACCTCTCACCTGCGCCCCTGAGTCCCCGGGCGGCTACGCACCCGAGCCGCCCGAGCCGCCCGAGGACCCCAACCCGGCCGCCCCGCGCGCCAGTTCCTCGATCCGCCCCCAGTCCCGGGCGACCACCGCATCCGCCGGGACCATCCAGCTCCCGCCCACGCAGCCGACGTTGGGAAGCGCGAGGTACTCGGGCGCGGTCTCCAGCCCGATCCCGCCCGTGGGGCAGAACCGGGCCTGCGGCAACGGCCCGGCCAGCGACCTCAGATACGCCGTACCGCCCGCCGCCTGCGCCGGGAAGAACTTCATCTCCCGCACCCCGCGCTCCAGCAGCGCGACGACCTCCGAGGCGGTCGACACCCCGGGCAGGAACGGCACCCCGGACCCGCGCATCGCCTCCAGCAGCGCCTCCGTCCACCCGGGACTGACCAGGAACCGCGCCCCGTCCGCCGTACACGCGCTCACCTGCTCCGGTGTGATCACCGTGCCCGCCCCGACGACGGCCTCGGGGACCTCGGCGGCGATGGCCCGGATCGCGGCCGGCGCGGCCGGGGTCCGCAGGGTCACCTCGATGGCGGGCAGCCCGCCCGCGACCAGCGCCCGCGCGAGCGGTACGGCGTCGGCGGCGTCGGCGAGCACCACGACGGGCACGACGGGGGCGAGGTCCAGCACGGAGGCAGCCGGGAACGAGGGCAGCGGCGAGGTCATGCGCTCATCGTGCCCAGCGACTGCAATCTCCGCAATGAGCGTTGCGCATGATGCAACGTGATAGGTGTCCCCTCAGTGGACCTCGTCCACCAGCACGTCCAGCGCCCACGGCTTGCCCGCCTTCCCGGGCGCCTCCGCCTCCACGACGTACCCCAGCTCCCGCAGCACCCCCACCAGCTCCGCGGGATCCTCCGGCGCGGCCCCCGCGGTCAGCAGGCTCCGGACGATCCGGCCCTTCGTCGCCTTGTTGAAATGGCTGACGACCTTCCGGGTCGGCGCGTGCAGCACCCGTACCGTCGCCGTGCGCCCGGCCACCTCGCCCTTCGGCCGCCAGGCCGCCGCGTACGCCGAGGACCGCAGGTCGAGGACCAGGCCGTCGGCCGCCGCCTGCGGCAGCACCCCGGCCATCGGCGCCCGCCAGTGCCCGGCCAGCGCCCCGAGACCCGGCAGCCGCACGCCCATCGAGCAGCGGTAGGAGGGAATCCGGTCCGTCACCCGTACGGCGCCCCACAGCCCGGAGAAGACCAGCAGCGAGTCCGCCGCACGGCGCCGCGCCGCCGCGTCCAGCGTGGCCAGGCCGAGGGCGTCGTACAGGACACCGGTGTAGACCTCCCCGGCCGGGCGGGCGCCGGCCGTGCGCAGCCCGGCGTTCTTCGCGACCTCGCCGCGCAGCCCCTCGCTCAGCCCCAGCACCTCGCGGGCCTTCTCCTCGTCACCGGAACACAGCTCGACCAGCTCCCCGAGCACGGCCTCCCGCGCGGCGGTCAGCCCCGGCAGGGACAGCGACTCCAGCCGAAGCGGGGCACCCTCGCCCCCGTTCGCCTTGCCTTCCGAGGGCGGCAGCAGGACCAGCAACACGTACTCCTCACGTAGACCTCCGCGCCAGGGTACGGCGTGACTCCCGTGCCACCTCCGCCTACGCTCGCTCCATGCCCCGCCGCAAGATCCGCGTCACCGGCGCCCCCGAAGCGCCCCTCCGGGCCGCGCTCGCCGCGCTCCGCTCCGAACTCGGCATCCCGGAGACCTTCCCGCCGGAGGTCCTGGCGGCGGCCGAGCGGGCGGCCAAGGACCCGGCGCTGCCGGTGCACGACGCCACCGACATCCCGTTCTTCACCCTGGACCCGCCCACCTCCACCGACCTCGACCAGGCCACCCACCTGTCCCGGCACGGCACCGGCTACCGCGTCCGGTACGCCATCGCCGACGTCGCCGCCTTCGTCGCACCCGGCGGAGCCCTGGACGCGGAGGCGCACCGGAGGGTGACCACCCTGTACTTCCCCGACGAGCGGGTCCCGCTGCACCCCACCGTGCTCAGCGAGGGCGCGGCCAGCCTGCTGCCCGGACAGACCCGGCCGGCCGTGCTGTGGACGATCGACCTGGACGCCCTGGGCCGCACCCTCGCCGTCGACGTGCGCCGGGCCCTCGTCCGCAGCCGGGCCAAGCTCGACTACGCCCACGTGCAGCGGGACATCGACGCGGGGACCGCCGAGGAACCCGTCGCGCTGCTCAAGGAGATCGGCGAGGCGCGGGAACGGCTGGAGGCCGAGCGCGGCGGAATCTCCCTGAACGTGCCCGAGCAGGAGATCGTCCAGCGGGACCACACCTACGCGCTGCGCTACCGCGCCCCGCTGCCCGCCGACCGCTGGAACGCCCAGCTCTCCCTGCTCACCGGCATGGCCGCCGCCGATCTGATGCTCGCCCACGGCACCGGCATCCTGCGCACCCTGCCCACCGCCCCGGACGGGGCCGTCGCACGGCTGCGCCGCACCGCCACCGCCCTGCACATCGACTGGCCGCACCACGTGTCGTACGCGGCCCTGCTGCGCACCCTCGACCCGCACGACCCGCACCACGCGGCCTTCCTCCAGGAGTGCACCACCCTGCTGCGCGGGGCCGGCTACACCGTCTTCCGGGACGGCGAGCCGCCCGCGCTCACCACGCACGCGGCCGTCGCCGCCGCCTACGCGCACTGCACCGCCCCGCTGCGCCGCCTCGCCGACCGGTACGCCTCGGAGGTCTGCCTCGCCGCCGTCGCCGGCCAGGACCCGCCCGACTGGGTGCTCGCCGCGCTCGCCGCGCTGCCCCGGCGGATGGCCGACGGCTCCCGGCGCGCGGGCACGGTCGAGCGGGAGTGCGTCGACATCGTGGAGGCGGCCCTGCTCAAGGACCGGGTCGGGGACGTCTTCGACGGCTGTGTCGTGGACGTGGACGAGCACCGGCCGACCGTGGGCACCGTCCAGGTGCTGTCCCCGGCGGTCATCGGACGCGTCGAGGGCACGAACCTGCCGCTCGGCGAACGCCTGCGCGTCCGGCTCACCCGCGCCGACCCGGGCACGTCGAAGATCCTCTTCGCCGTGGCGTGAGCCGCCCGGAAGAACGCGGCATGGAATGACGGCTTCCGGCGCTGTACGCGGTGAGGGGGCCACGGCGTGGGAAGGGCGCCGGTGGCGGAAGCCGTGGGAGGACGGTCCGATGGGGGAACAGGCGCGCTGGACACGGGCCCGGCTGGGCCGCTGCGGACCCCCGCTCGACCTGCTCACCGCGAGCTTCCGCCGGCACGTCTACGCCCCGCACGCCCACGACGAGTACACGATCGGCGTCTGCGTCGGCGGCTCCGAGATCATCGACTACCGCGGCGGCCACATCCGCACCGGCCCCGGCACCATCGTCGTCCTCGAACCCGGCGAGATGCACACCGGCGGCCCCGGCAACCCCACCGACGGCTACGCCTACCGCGCCCTGTACGCCGAGCCGTCCCTGCTGGCCGACGGCACCCTCGGCGGTCCGCCGCACTTCCGCGAACCCCTCGTCGACGACCCGGCGCTGGCCCGGGCCCTGCGCACCGCCCACACGCGGCTCAGCACCCGCCCCGACCCGCTGGAGGCCGAGTCCGTCCTGCCCTGGGTGCTCTCGGCACTCGCCCGGCGCCACTCCACGGCCCGCCCGCTCGCCGACCGCGTCCCCGGCGCCGACGCCATAGCCCGCACGGTCCGCGACCGCCTCGCCGACGAACTCACCGACCCGCCCTCCCTGGCCCTGCTCGCCACCGACCTCGGTCTGTCCCGCTACCAGCTGCTGCGCGCCTTCCGCACGACGATGGGCATACCCCCCTACGCCTGGCTCGCCCAGCACCGCGTCACCAAGGCGCGGGTCCTGCTGGAGGCCGGCCTGCGCCCCGCCGAAGTGGCCGCCCTCGTCGGCTTCGCCGACCAGGCCCACCTCACCCGCTGGTTCCGCCGGGTGCTCGGGGTGACCCCGGCGGCCTACCGCAACAGCGTTCAAGACAGCCCCGGACCGGGCGGCCGACACTCGGCCGCATGACTGCACGCGGCTGGTTCCTGTTCTCCCTGATGGGAGTGGTCTGGGGCATCCCCTATCTGATGATCAAGGTGGCGGTGGACGCGGTGTCCCCGCCGGTGGTGGTGTTCACGCGCTGTGCGCTCGGCGCGGCCCTGCTGCTCCCGTTCGCCCTCCGCCAGGGCGGCCTCGGCGACGCGGTACGACGTCACTGGCGCCCCATGCTGGCCTTCGCGGTCCTGGAGATCATGATCCCCTGGTTCACCCTGACCGACGCCGAGCGGCACCTGTCCAGCTCGACGGCGGGCCTGCTGATCGCGGGCGTGCCGATCGTCGGGGTGGTCCTGGCCCGGTTCCTGGGCGACACGGAACACCTCGGCGTCCGCCGGATCTCGGGCCTGGCCCTGGGGCTGGCGGGGGTGACGGTCCTCACCCTCCCGCACCTCACCGGCGGCGACGCCCGCTCCCTGGCGGAGGTCCTGGTGACGGTCCTGGGCTACGCCACGGCCCCCCTGATCGCCGCCCGCCGCCTCAAGGAGGTCCCGTCGCTCCATCTGACGGCGGCCTGCCTCACCCTGGCCGCCCTGGTCTACGCACCCGCGGCCGCCCTCACCCGCCCGGCCGCGCTGCCCTCCGCCACCGTCCTGACCGCGCTGGCCGGTCTGGGCGTGATCTGCACCGCCGTGGCGTTCGTGGCGTTCCTGGAGCTGATCAGGGAGGCGGGCCCCACCCGGGCCACGGTGATCACCTACGTCAACCCGGCGGTGGCGGTGGCGGCGGGCGCCCTGTTCCTGGACGAACCGCTGACCCTCCCGGTGCTGGCCGCCTTCGCCCTCATCCTGGCCGGCTCGGTCCTCGCGACGGCCGCGGGTCCCCGGCGCGGCACGCGCCCGGTACCATGGTCGGCACGGCAGACGAGCCGGGCGGACGGCCGCGTGGAGTCCCCTTAAGGGGCTTCCCGAGGAACGTCCGGGCTCCACAGGGCAGGGTGGTGGCTAACGGCCACCCGGGGTGACCCGCGGGACAGTGCCACAGAAAGCAGACCGCCCGGGGCTCCGGCCCCTGGTAAGGGTGAAACGGTGGTGTAAGAGACCACCAGTGCCCAGGGTGACCTGGGCAGCTAGGTAAACCCCGCCCGGAGCAAGGTCAAGAGGGGCCGCCTCTCGCGAGAGGGGCGTCCCTGCGCGGACGATCGAGGGCTGCCCGCCCGAGTCCGCGGGTAGACCGCACGAGGCCGGCGGCAACGCCGGCCCTAGATGGATGGCCGTCGCCCCGGCGCCCGCGAGGGCACCGGGGAACAGAACCCGGCGTACAGCCCGACTCGTCTGCCGCTCTGTTCTTCCGCGGGTCAGCCACAGCGGATCATCGAGGCGGAGTGCCGTCCCTCGGGAGGTGTGCCGTGCGGCTCGCGCGCCGAAGCCGGTGCCACGCTGCCGGCTCGGGCACCGCCCGCCGCTGAGGGCCCGGCGCAACCGCCCGCGACCGCCGCGCCGTCGCCACCGGGTCCCGAGACCACGGAACCGCTCGACACCGCCCGCTGCCGCACAGGCTCACGCGCCGCCCGCTTCGGCGGAGACCCACGCGCCGCCCGCCACTCCCCAGGGCGACCGCCCGCTCACTCCTCGAACAGCGTCTCCTGTTCGCCCTCCGCCCGTTGCCGTACCCGGCGGTTGCGGGCGCCCACCACCAGGGCCGTCGCCGCCGCGGTCACGCCGAGGGCGGCCGGGACCATCCAGCCGCGGTCGAGGACGTGGCCGAGGGCGTGGTCGAGGGAGAGCCGGCCCGGGCCGGTGACGGCGAGGCCGGCCGCGGCCAGGCCGAGGGTCGCCGCGTACTCGTAGCCGCCCTCCTGCGCGAAGAAGCCATGAGGCATGTGCACGGTCGCGGCTCCCGCCATCCCGCCGGCCGCCGCCGCGCCCGCCGCCGGGGTCGCGAGGCCCAGGGCCAGCAGGGTGCCGCCGCCCGCCTCCGCCAGGCCGGACGCCGTCGCGCTCAGCTTGCCGGGCGCGAAGCCGATGGACTCCATGTACTGGCCGGTGCCCTCCAGTCCGTGCCCGCCGAACCAGCCGAACAGCTTCTGCGCGCCGTGTGCCGCCAGTACCCCGCCGGTGCTCAGCCGAAGCAGCAGCAGGCCCACATCTCGTCGGTCGTAACAGGTCACGGTGACTCCCCAGCAGACAGGCGGACACGTCCCTCCCGCGTCCCACCCTCGCACCGCGGACGCCGCCCGGCCCGCCCTGGCCGCCGTTCGGGTGGCGGACCGCCGGCGCGGTGTGAGCCTGACGCCATGACGATTCAGCCGGCCAAGCCCGGCGACCCCGTCGGGCGACCACGGCCGACGACGGCTCCGACCGGGACCTCGCCGAAGGGGCTTGAGGGGGCGCGTCCGCAATAACGCCCGCGGGGGCTTGTGTTCGCGTGCGCTCCAACTCCTAGCTTCCCACCCATGACGACACGGACGCTGGGACGCAGTGGCATCGAGGTGAGCGCGCTCGGTTTCGGGTGCTGGGCCATCGGGGGTGAGCACCAGACAGCCGACGGGCAGCCCGTCGGCTGGGGGAAGGTGGACGACGAGGAGTCCGTACGGGCCGTCCGCCGGGCGCTGGACCTCGGCGTCACCTTCTTCGACACCGCCGACTCCTACGGCACCGGGCACAGCGAGGAGATCCTCGCCAAGGCCCTCGGCAAGCGGCGGGACGACGTCGTCCTCGCCACCAAGTGGGGCAACGTCTTCGACGCGGACACCCGCACGCTCACCGGCACCGACGCCACCCCGGAGTACGCCCGCCGGGCCCTGACCGCCTCCCTGCGCCGCCTCGGCACCGACCGCGTCGACCTCTACCAGCTCCACATCTCCGACGCGGACCCGGCACGTGCCGCCGAACTCCGCGACGCCTGCGAGGAGTTCGTCGCCGAAGGGCTCGTGCGCGCCTACGGCTGGAGCACCGACGACCCCGCGCGGGCCGCCGTCTTCGCCGAGGGCCCGCACTGCACGGCCGTGCAGCACACCCTCAACGTGCTCCAGGACGCGCCGGACGTCGTGGCCCTGTGCGAGCGGCTGGAGCTGGCGAGCGTCAACCGCGGCCCGCTCGCCATGGGGCTGCTCGCCGGGCGGCGCGGCGGACCGCTGGAGGCCGGGGACATCCGCAGCCGGCCGCCCGCCTGGCTGCCGGGGTACGCGGACGACGGCTCCGGCGCCGATCCGGGGTGGCTGGCCAGGATCGACGCGGTCCGCTCCGTCCTCACCAGCGACGGCCGCAGCCTCGCCCAGGGCGCCCTCGCCTGGCTGTGGGCCCGCAGCCCGCGCACCGTGCCCATCCCCGGCTTCCGGACCGTCGCCCAGGCCGAGGAGAACGCCGGGGCGCTCGCGAAGGGACCGCTCACCGCGGCGCAGTCCGCCGAGATCGACCGCCTGCTCGGCAGGTGAGCGGCCCTGGGACCGTACGGGAGGGACCGGTGGGACGGGTGCCGCCGGCACGAGGGTGTCACGCGGATCGTCGGAATTTCATAACGCGGCAAATTCCGTGCCGTCTCGGCCATCAGTTCGTGAAGTCCCTGCTGGACGCGGTGTACGGTCCCCGGGTGCGTGAAAGTTCCCGGCTCAGCCGGCGTGCCGTCCTCGGTTTGACGGCCGCCGCCCTTCCCCTGTCCACGGCCACCTCCGCCGCCGCGGCGACCGTCGTCGGCGGCGAGCGGCTGGCCCGCTCCGGCGTCCAGGTGCGCGGTGCCACCGGGCTGCCCGAGAAGCTCACCGCCCGCTCCTGGCTGGTCGCCGACTGCGAGAGCGGGGAGGTGCTCGCCTCCTTCAACGCGCACCGGCGGCTCGCGCCCGCGTCCACGCTGAAGATGCTGTTCGCGGACACCGTGCTGAAGAGGTTCGACCGCACCGAGCGGTACCGGGTCACCGACGCCGACCTCGCCGACATCCCGGCCGGTTCCAGCCTCGTCGGCATCAAGCCCGGCCTCACCTACACCGTCGAGCAGTTGTGGCAGGGCGTGTTCCTGCGCTCGGGCAACGACGCCGTGCACGTCCTGTCCCACATGAACGGCGGCGTCGCGAAGACCGTCGCCGAGATGCAGGCCAAGGCCGCGGACCTCCAGGCCCGGGACACCCATGTGGTCAGCCCCGACGGCTTCGACCACAAGGGGCAGCTCTCCTCGGCGTACGACCTCACGCTCTTCGCCCGCCACGGCCTGAAGGACCCCGACTTCCGTGCCTACTGCGGCACGCGGACCGCCGACTTCCCGGCGGGCGGGAAGAAGACCTTCCAGATCCAGAACACCGACCGCCTGCTGACCGGGTCGTGGGGGCTGAAGACGTACGACGGCCTGATCGGTGTGAAGAACGGCTACACCAGCCATGCCGGGAACACCTTCACCGGCGCGGCGACCCGGGGCGGGCGCACCCTGCTGGTCACCGTGATGCATCCCGGCGCGGGCGGCAACGCCGTGTACGAGCACACCGCCGCGCTGCTCGACTGGGGCTTCACCCACGGGCGTTCGGCGCAGCCGGTGGGCCTGCTGGTCGAGCCGCTCAGCGCGGGCGGGGCGAGCGCGGCCCCGGTGCCCGCGCGGAAGCCGGTGCGGGCGGCGGCCGGCGCGTCCGGCTCGGTGTCCGGCGGCGGCTCGGGCCAGCGGATCGCGGAGGGCGCCGCCGGGGCGCTCGCGCTGCTGGGGGCGGGAGCCTGGACCCTGCGCAGGCGCCGGGCACGGACGGCGGGGGCGGCGGCGGGCGAGGCGGCGGAGACGAGGCGCGGGCACCGGCGCCGGCGCTGACCGGGGTGCCGGGGCCGAACGGCCGTACCGCCCGCTCCGCCGGCGAACCCGCCGTACGCCGATATGTGGCGGCGGTCGTTCCACCGGCCGGTGTGTACCCCGCGGTCCGCCGCGAGGTCCACCCCCAACTCCCGTCCGGTGGAACGGCCGCCGCCTCCCCCCTGGCAGTGGCCGCGGAACCCGTGTGCTCCAACTGTGAAGCTTTGGTGGAGAAAAGTTGAGCACATGTCATCGATCGACCGCAATAGCGCGGATGTTCAAATTCCGTTTGCCGGGGCGGGGGAGTGCGCCTCAGCCCCGCCCGATGTACGGCATCGTCGTCGCCAGTACCGTCGCGAACTGCACGTTCGCCTCCAGCGGCAGCTCCGCCATGTGCCGTACCGTGCGGGCCACGTCGGCCACGTCCATCACCGGCTCCGGGACCACCTCCCCGTTCGCCTGGAGCGCGCCCGTGCCCATCCGGGCCGTCATGTCCGTCGCCGCGTTGCCGATGTCGATCTGCCCGACCGCGATGCGGTACGGCCGCCCGTCCAGGGACAGTGACTTGGTCAGGCCGGTCAGCGCGTGCTTGGTCGCCGTGTAGGCGACCGACCGCGGGCGGGGCGCGTGGGCCGAGACGGAGCCGTTGTTGATGATCCGGCCGCCCTGGGGGTCCTGCTCCTTCATCCGCCGGTAGGCAGCCTGGGCGCACAGGAACGCGCCGTTCAGGTTGGTGTCCACCACGTGCCGCCAGGCGTCGTAGGGCAGTTCCTCGACCGGGACCCCGCCGGGGCCGAAGGTCCCCGCGTTGTTGAACAGCAGGTCCACCCGGCCGAACCGGTCCACGGTCGCCGTGAACAGCGCCTCGACGTCCTCGGGCCGTGACACGTCGGTGGGTACGGCGAGCGAGGCCGCCCCCGGCACCAGCGCCGCCGTCCGCGCCAGCGGCTCCGCGCGCCGGCCGGCCAGCGCCACCGACCAGCCGGCCCGCAACAGCTCCACGGCGACGGCCCGCCCGATGCCGGAGCCGGCCCCGGTCACCACCGCGATGTTCGATTGCCTGTCAGTCATGGTTCCGCAGCGTAGGCGGGAAGTCCGCCATGCGGAATCAGGTGTCCGCCATACGGTTACCCGGCGAGGGCGACCGCCTCGTCATCCGCCGTCTCCTCCCCGGGGTAGCGCACCCCGATCCGCTCCCGCACCGCGTCCAGCGTCCGCATCACCGCGAGCGTGCCCTCCAGCGGCACCAGCGGCGACTCCTTCTCACCCGCCCGCACCGCCCGCATGACCTCCACCGCCTCGTGCCGCATGCTGGTGCGCGGCCCGTCGGCCGGGTCGGCGGCGAACTCCTCCGGGTCACGGCCGTCACGATGCAGCACGAACCGGTCGGGATGGAAGAAACCGGACGGGATGTCGATCCGGCCGCGTGAACCGGTGACCGACGCCGTGACCGCCGTACCGCCGACGATCGAGCAGTGCAGCGAGGCCAGCGCGCCGCTCCCCCAGGACAGCACCGCTCCCGTCTGGAGATCGACGCCCTCGGCCGACAGCACCGCGCTCGCGGCGACCCCGTCCGGCTCGCCCAGCAGCAGCTGCGCGAACGACACCGGGTACACGCCCAGGTCCAGCAGCGCCCCGCCGCCCAACGCGGGGTCCCGCAGCCGGTGCGCCGCCGGGAAGGGACCGGCCAGGCCGAAGTCGGCGTGCACCGTGCGCACCTCGCCGATCGCCCCGTCGTCCACCAGCGCCTTCAGCCGCCGGACCAGCGGGTTGCAGTACATCCACATCGCCTCCATCAGGAAGCGGCCGTGCTCCCGCGCCAGCGCGACGAGTTCCTCCGCCTCGCGCAGGTTCAGCGTGAACGGCTTCTCGCACAGCACGTTCCGGCCCGCCGCCAGGCACAGCCCGGCCGCCGCCCGGTGCGCCGCGTGCGGAGTGGCGACGTACACCACGTCGACGTCCGCGTCCGCCGCCAGGGACTCCCAGTCGCCGTACGCCCTCTCCACCCCGAACCGCTCGGCGAACGCCTCCGCCGACTCCCGGCGGCGCGACGCCACCGCCACGATCTCCGCGTCCGGCAGATCGACCAGATCCGCCGCGAACGCCGCCGCGATCCCGCCCGTCGCCAGGATTCCCCAGCGCACGTTCTCTCCCGCCATCCCCGCCCTCGCTCATCCGTGCCTCGGCAGTGTGTACGAGCTGAGAGCATAGGTGCCGGTCGTGCCGACGACACCGATGTCAGAGCAGCACGAGAAGCCGAAGAAGCCAGAACAGCCGGGGAAGCAGGGGGGCACATGCCGGACCACGCGGCGGCACCGACACCGGAACAAGGGCAGCGGCCCACCTCCGCCCCCGTACCGTCACCGGCCCGCGCACCACGCAGCACCGGACCGCTCGTCACCTTCCTCCTCGGCGGCCTCACCGCGACCACCCCGCTCGCGATGGACATGTACCTGCCCTCGCTGCCGGAGGTCACCCGCTCGCTGGACGCCCGCGCCGTCACCGTCCAGCTCACCCTCACCGCCTGCATGGCCGGACTCGCGCTCGGCCAGCTGGTCGTCGGCCCCCTCAGCGACCGCTGGGGCCGGCGCCGCCCGCTGCTCGCCGGACTCGCCGTCTACCTGGCCGCCACCGCCCTGTGCGCCCTCGCACCCACCGTCGAGACGCTGATCGCCTTCCGGCTGGTGCAGGGCCTCGCCGGCGCGGCCGGAGTGGTCATCGCCCGGGCCGTCGTGCGCGACCTGTACGACGGCGTCGCCATGGCCCGCTTCTTCTCCACCCTCATGCTGATCTCCGGGGCGGCCCCCATCGTCGCGCCGCTCGTCGGCGGGCAGATCCTGCGGGTGACGGACTGGCGGGGCGTGTTCCTGGTGCTCACGGTGGTCGGCGCCGCGCTCACCGCCCTCGTCTGGGTCCGGCTACCGGAGACCCTGCCGCCGGGCGAACGGCACGACGGCGGAACCGGCGAGGCCCTGCGGGCGATGCGCGGCCTCCTCGCCGACCTGCCCTTCACCGGCTACATGCTCGCCGGCGGCTTCGCCTTCGCCGCGCTGTTCGCCTACGTCAGCGCGTCCCCCTTCGTCGTCCAGGAGATCTACGGCGCCTCCCCGCAGACCTTCAGCCTGCTGTTCGGCCTCAACTCCGTCGGCCTCGTGGCCGTCGGCCAGTTCAACGGCAAGGTGCTGGTCGGCCGGGTCAGCCTGGACAAGGTGCTCGCCTGCGGCCTGGCGGTGATCGTGCTCGCCGCGACCGCCCTGCTGCTGATGGCCACCGGCGCCTTCGGCGACACCGGCCTCCTCCCCGTCGCCACCGCCCTCTTCGTCCTGATGTCCGCGATGGGCGTCACCCTGCCCAACGCCCAGACCCTCGCCCTGCTGCGCACCCGGCACGCCGCCGGCTCCGCCTCCGCGCTGCTCGGCACCTCCTCCTTCCTCGTCGGCGCGGTCGCCTCCCCCCTCGTCGGCGTCGCCGGGGAGCACACCGCCGTCCCGATGGCCGTCGTCCAACTGGCCGGAGCGCTGGTCGCCGTGGCCTGCTTCGTGGGAATGTGCCGTCCCTGGGCGGTGGCACGGGGAACCACCCGTGCCGGGTCGGAGGGAGACGAGAGCTGAGCGCACCGAGACTGCGCGCCGGCACAGCGGAACGGGCCGGGCTCGACCCCGTGGAACTCGGGCACCTGGTCGACGAGGTGCACGCCCTCACCGCCGGCGAGCGCCCCTGGGCGTCCGGCGCCGTCGTCGTGGCCGGCCGCGGACCCGTGATCGCCGTGGCCGAGGCCGCCGGCTGGGCCGTGCGCTACGCCGCCCACGACCCCGGCACCGGCGCCGGCGTGGAACTGCCGCCCGCCGCCCGGGTCCCGGCCACCGTCGACACCCCCTTCGACCTGGCGTCGCTGACCAAGCTGTTCACGTCCGTCGCCGCCGTGCAGCAGATCGAGCGCGGCACCGTCGGCATGGACGCCCGCGTCGGCGACTACCTGCCCGACTTCCACGCCGTCGCCGCGCACCGCGTCACGGTGCGGCAACTGCTCACCCACACCTCCGGCCTGCGCCCCGAACTGCCCCTGTACGACTGCCCGGACGACGCCACCCGGCTCGACCTGCTGCGCGCCGAGGCCCCGTCCGGGGAGGTGGGCCGGTACGGGTACTCGGACCTGAACATGCTGCTGCTCCAGTTCGTCCTGGAACGCGTCACCGGGCGCACCCTGGACGTGCTCGTGCGGGACTGCATCACCCGGCCGCTCGGCATGACCGCCACCGCGTTCGGGCCCTGCCCCGGCGCCGCGGCCACCGAGGACCAGCGGCGTCCGTGGGCCAAGGCCGACCGGGGGATGCTGCGGGGCGTGGTCCACGACGAGAACGCCTGGGCGCTCGGCGGGGTCGCCGGCCACGCGGGCCTCTTCTCCACCGCGCCCGACCTGGCCGTCTTCTGCCGCGCCCTGCTCGCGGGCGGCTCCTACGGCCCCGCGCGCATCCTCGGCCCCGACCACGTGGAGCTGCTGTTCACCCCGCCCGGACTGGGTTTCCACCTGGACCAGCCGTGGTTCATGGGCGAGCTGGCGGGCCGGGGCGCGGCGGGCCACACCGGCTTCACCGGCACGGCCCTGGTCCTGGACCGGGCGACGGACACCTTCCTCGTGCTCCTGGCCAACACGGTCCACCCGAAGCGCCGGCCCCCGGACAGCGGTCCCCGAGCGAGGCTGGCGACACGCTTGGCGAGAGCCGTCATCTGAGAACCACCCGAGCCGGGTGGGCGGGCAGAGGTGCCGGAGCCCCCAGCGGGTCGGTACCGGTGCCGGGTGCCACGGAGTGTCCCCCGGAGGGGCCGGGCGCCGTAGAATCGCCAGGTGAACGACCCCCTGCGCACAGCCCTGGCCGAGCTGCTGGACGGCCTGCCCCCCACGGAGGTCACCGCCGCCGTGGACCGGCTGATCGCCAGCTACCGCGGCGACACCCCCACCCACGCGCCGATCCTCCGCGACCGCGCCGACGTGGCCGCGTACGCCGCCTACCGCATGCCCGCCACCTTCGAGGCCGTGCACCGCGCCCTGGAGGCGTTCGCGGCGACCGTCCCCGACTGGACCCCCGGCAGCCACGCCGACGTCGGCGGTGGCACCGGCGCCGCCACCTGGGCCGTCAGCGCCACCTGGCCCGGCGAGCGCGGCGTCACCGTGCTGGACTGGGCCGAACCCGCCCTCGCCCTCGGCCGGGAGATCGCCGCCGCCAACCCGGCCCTGCGGGACGCCCGCTGGCAGCGCGCCCGGATCGGCAAGGACCTCACCCTGGACGCCACCGACCTGGTCACGGTGTCGTACGTCCTCAACGAACTCGCCGAGGCCGACCGCGCCGCCCTCGTCGACGCAGCCGCCGGCGCCTCGCGGAGCGTCGTGATCGTCGAGGCCGGCACCCCGGCCGGCTACGCGCGCGTCATCGAGGCCCGCGACCGGCTCGTCCGGGCCGGCTTCCGCATCGCCGCCCCCTGCCCGCACAGCGCCGCCTGCCCCATCGCGCCCGGCACGGACTGGTGCCACTTCTCCGCCCGCGTCGGCCGCTCCTCCCTGCACCGCCAGGTCAAGGGCGGCTCACTGGCGTACGAGGACGAGAAGTTCTCCTACGTCGCCGCGACCCGGCTGCCCGCCGAGCCCGCCCCCGCCCGGGTGGTCCGGCGCCCGCAGATCCGCAAGGGGCAGGTGCTGCTGGACCTGTGCGAGACCGAGGAGCGGCTGCGCCGCACGACGGTCACCAAGCGCCACGGCGACCTGTACAAGGCGGCCCGGGACGCGGACTGGGGCGACGCCTGGCCGCCGTACGACCCCGCGTCCTGACGGGTGTCGTGGCCGGCCCCGCCGCTTGTTACTTTCGACTCCATGGTCAGCAAGCCCGCACCCGACGCCACCCGCCGCAGCGAGAAGTCCCGCCGGGCCATCTACGCCGCCGCCCTCGCCCTGGTCGGGGAGGTCGGGTACCCGAGGACCACCGTGGAGGCCATCGCCGCACGGGCCGGGGTCGGCAAGCAGACCATCTACCGCTGGTGGTCGTCCAAGGCGGACGTCCTGCTGGAGGCCTTCCTGGACCTCGCCGGGCAGGCGGCGCGGGCGTCGGGGCAGGACGTGAACGCCCTCCCGGACACCGGTGACCTGGCCGCCGACCTCAAGGCGGTGCTGCGGGCCACGGTGGACGAGCTGTTCGACCCGCGCTTCGAGGCGCCGGCGCGGGCGCTGGCCGCGGAGGGCGTCGTCAACGAGCAGCTCGGCCGCGAGGTCGTCGCCAAGCTGCTGGAACCGCAGCTCCAGCTGTACGTCGCCCGGTTGCGCTCGGCCCAGGACGCGGGGGCTGTACGCGCCGGCGTCGACCCGCGGATCGCGCTGGAACTGTTCGTCTCCCCGCTCGCGCAACGCTGGCTGCAACGCAGCGGACCGGTCTCGTACGCGTACACGGACACCCTCGTCGAGTACGCCCTGCACGGCATCGCGCCGCGCTGAGCCGCCCCCGCCGAACCGCCCGCCCACCCGCCGGTGACCGCCGGCCACTCGCCCGCGGCGACCCCCGAGGCACGCGAAGGCGGGACGATGAGGCATGCTGTCCGCACAGCAGCGAGGCGACCACGGACCGAGGGGATAGATGAGCGAGACGTTCGGCGGCCGGAGCGGCCGGCAGGGCAAACTCTCCCAATGGCTGCTCGGACGCCGCCCGAAGGAGGCCGCCGCCGACGACAGCGGCCGTGAGACCCTGCTGCTCGCAGCCGCCGCGGCGGGCCTGCCCCTCGCCCCCGCCGCGCACCCCGCCGACGGCTACCGCTGCTCCTGCGACCGCGTGGGCTGTCCCACTCCCGCCCGGCACCCGGTGTCGTTCGCCTGGCAGACGCAGTCCACCACCGACCGCGCCCAGATCGAGCGCTGGGCCCGGCACCAGCCGGCGGCGAACTTCATCACCGCCACCGGCATGGTGCACGACGTGCTGGACGTGCCCCTGGCGGCCGGCCGCGAGGCGCTGGACCGGCTGCTCGGCTCCGGTGTCGAGGTCGGCCCGGTCGCCGAGAGCGACGACGGCCGCATGCTGTTCTTCACCCTCACCCGGGGCACCCCCGAGGACGAGGACGAGTGGTGGCCCTGTGAGCTGGACTGCCACCCCGAGACGATGGACGAGCATCCCGGGCTGCGCTGGCACTGCCGGGGCTCCTACGTCCTCGTACCGCCCGCCCGGCTGCCCGGCGACGCCGACCAGCGGGTGCGCTGGGTGCGCGGCCCGGAGCATCCGCTGCCGGACCCGCTGAGCCTGCTGGAGGCACTGACCGACTCCTGCGCCCGGCACCCGGGCACCGAGCCCGGCCACCACGGCACGGCCTGGCCCCTGCACCGCTGACGGCCGGTGCGCCCCCCGGTCCCGCGCTTCCTGCCCGCCCTACTCGCCCTGCGCGGACGTCAGCCCCTGCACCCGCCCCAGCATCCGCACCGGGCCGCTGCCGGCCGGGTCGAGCACGGCCTGGTTGGCGATCGACTCCAGCGTCAGGGACTGCTTCACCTCGCCCTTGGTCAGGGCCCGCACGTCCTTGTTCGGGACGGGCACGGTGGCGCCCGTGTAGGCGGTCTGCTTCTCGTAGTGGTGCGTGGTGAAGAACACCAGCGCCCCGCCGTCCGCCGTGCGCAGCGCGAGCGGCGCGTAGTCGCCGTGGGTGAGCGGTTCGTCGATGAACTGCCGGACCAGACCCGGCTTCTCGGCCTCCTTCGCACGGCCCGCGCGCAGCCCGCTGGTGTCGCGCCCGTCCGCGAAGGTCTTCCCGCCGTTCTTCAGGTAGTCCGCGTACGCCTGGCTCAACTCGTCAGGGCGGACGGCCAGTCCGCCGGTCGCGGCCGGTACGGCCTCGGCCCGGCCGTCCTCGTCCGTCCTGAACTCGGGGACGGTGCCGGGGGCCATGAGCGTCAGATAGCTCACCTGCCAGCGCTCGCCGAGGTCGCCGCGGGTGAAGACCAGCACCCAGCGGTAGGCGCCGCCCTTGTTGCCCCGGGCGTCGGCGACGAACCAGCGGGGCCAGCCGGCCTTCTCCGGGATCGTGATCTTCACGTCCGTCAGCGTCAGCGGGGTGTGGCCGGCGTTGCCCGACGGGCTGTTGACGTGCCCGGCCCGCAGCCGGGCGGAGTCGATGTCGGAGAGGGCGCCGGTGACGTAGGGAGCGTCCAGGGAGCTGTCGTAGGCCTTGTCGGCCCGGTTGTAGGCGTCCGTGAACGCGGTGACCGCCTTGGCGGCCTCGGCACGGGTGGCGGCGGGAACCACCACCCGCTCGCCGTGCACCACCACGCATCCGCTCGCGGTCAGCGACAAAGCGGTCAGCGAGGCCGCTATGAGTGCGTTCCGGTCACGCCTGCGAAGCCGCCGACGGCTGCGTTCCCTGGTCATCGGGCTCCTTCACCTTCCCCTTCCCGGAGGCGAACCCTACCGGGGAGAGGAACAGCGCGAGCACCGGGACCAGGTACAGCGCCCACACCGTGACCTGAAGGACCGTCGGGTCCGGCTGGAAGTTGAACACGCCCTTCAGCAGGGTGCCGTACCAGCTGTCCGGCGGGATGGCGCCGCTGATGTCGAAGGCGAGATCGGTCAGGCCGGGGATCCAGTCGGCCTCCTGGAGGTCGTGGAAGCCGTACGCCAGCACGCCCGCCGCGACCACGACCAGCATCCCGCCGGTCCAGGTGAAGAACTTGGCCAGGTTGATCTTCAGGGCGCCCCGGTAGAACAGCCAGCCCAGCAGCACCGCCGTGGCGAGGCCGAGGGCGACGCCGACCAGCGGGCGCGGGGTGCCGTCGCTCGCCGCGTGCACCGACGCCCACACGAACAGCGCGGTCTCCAGGCCCTCCCGGCCGACCGCGAGGAACGCCGTGGCGACCAGCGCGCCCGTGCCCAGGGCGAGGGCGGCGTCCAGCTTGCCGTGCAGCTCGGACTTCAGGTGCCGGGCGGTGCGCCGCATCCAGAACACCATCCAGGTCACCAGGCCGACGGCGACCACCGACAGGGAGCCGCCGAGCGCCTCCTGCGCCTGGAACGTCAGCTCCTGCGAGCCGAACTCCAGGGCGCAGCCGAAGCCCATGGCGATGGCGATCGCGATGCCGATGCCGATCCAGATCGGCCGCAGGGCGTCCTTGCGGCCGGTCTTGACCAGGTAGGCGATCAGGATGCAGACGACGAGCGACGCCTCGAGTCCCTCGCGCAGGCCGATCAGGTAGTTGGAGAACACGGGCTATGCCCCCTTCGAGAACAGCGTGCGGCCCCACCAGTCACCGGAGTCCCGGACGCCGGGCGGGATCGCGAAGACCGCCGAACCCACGTGCTGGATGTACTCGTTGAGCGCGTCGTGCGCGGCGAGCTTGCGCTGGAGCGGGATGAAGCCCTTGCGCACGTCCCGCTGGTAGGCGAGGAAGAACAGTCCCGCGTCCAGGCGGCCGAGGCCGTCGGTGCCGTCGGTGAAGGAGTAGCCCCGGCGCAGGATGGTGATCCCGTTGTTGGAGTCGGGGTGCGCGAGCCGCACGTGCGCGTCGGGCTTCATCGCCTTCAGGAACGGCTCGTCGTGCTCCTTGGCCTTGCCGACCGGGGCGCCCTCGCGCTTGTCCCGGCCGAACACGTCCTCCTGCTCCTGCAGCGAGGCGCGGTCCCAGGTCTCGATGTTCATGCGGATGCGCCGGGCCACCAGGTACGAGCCGCCGGTCATCCAGTCGGGCCCGTCCTCCTCGCCGGCCCACACGAACTTCTCCAGCCGATCGGTCTCGGTGCCCGCGATGTTGCGGGTGCCGTCCTTGAACCCCATGAGGTTGCGCGGGGTCTGCGCGCCCGGGGTGGTCGAGGAGGTCTTGCCGAAGCCGAGCTGGGACCAGCGGATGGCGACCTTGCCGAAGCCGATCCGGGCGAGGTTGCGGATGGCGTGCACGGCGACCTGCGGGTCGTCGGCGCAGGCCTGCACGCACAGGTCGCCGCCGGTGCGGGACCTGTCGAGGTTGTCGCCGGGGAACTGGGGCAGGTCGACCAGGGCCTCGGGCCGCCGGTCCGCCAGCCCGAACCTGGTGAAGAGCGAGGGGCCGAACCCGATGGTGAGCGTCAGCCGGGACGGCTTCAGCCCGAGCGCCTCACCGGTGTCGTCCGGCGGGGCCTCGGCGAGCCCGCCGTAGGCGCCCTCGCCGACGGCCTTCCCCGCGGTCATCCGGCGGGCCGCGGCCGTCCAGTCCTTGAGCATCTGGACGAACTGGTCGCGGTCGTCGGTCTTCACGTCGAACGCGGCGAAGTGCAGCCGGTCCTGCACCGGGGTGGCGATGCCGGCCTGGTGGGCGCCGTGGAACTCCACCGCGCCGCCGGTCTCGGCGGCGGCCGGGTCCATGTCGTCGCCCGTCCTGGCCATGGCCGCGGCCCCGCCGGCCGCGGCGGCCCCGAGCGCGAGCCCGGCACCGCCCCAGCCGATCAGCGCGCGGCGCGACGGGCCGGCCTTGGTCTCCTGGGTCTCGGTCATCGCCTCTGCCCCCTCGTCTACTTCACGACCGCGGCGGCGAGCTTGGACAGCGGCTCGGCGAGCGCGTTCACCGCGTCCGACAGCTCCTTGCGCTGGTCCTTGGTGACCTTGTCGTAGGACACGAAGTCGTAGGACGTCTTGTCCGTGCGGTACTTGTCGAGCAGCGTGTCCAGCGCCGCGAACTGCTTGTCGAGTTCCTTGGTGAGCGCGGGATCGTTCTTCGCGGCGACCGGCTTCAGCAGCTCGTACGCCTTCTGGGCGCCCTCGACGTTGCCCTTGAAGTCGACCAGGTCGGTGTGGGCGTAGCGGTCCTCCTCGCCGGTGACCTTGCCGGTGGCGACCTCGTCCAGCAGTTCCTTGGCGCCGTTGGCCATGGAGGTCGGGGTGATCTCCGCCTTGCCGACCCGGCCCTGCCAGTCCTTGAGGTCCGTCAGCAACTGGTCGGCAAGGGTCTTCTCCTCGGCGCCGATCTTCTTGTCGTGCCACAGGGCCTTCTCCAGCCGGTGCCAGCCGGTCCACTTCTGGCCGGACTCCAGGCCGTCCTCGCGGACGTCGACCTTCGGGTCGATGTCACCGAAGGACTCGGCGACCGGCTCGGTGCGCTCCCAGCCGAGCCGGGAGAGGCTGTAGGCCTTCTTCGCGGCCTCCAGGTCGCCGTCCTTGACCGCCTTCACGAAGGTCTCGGCCTTCGGCAGCGTCTCGTCGGCCTGGTCCTGCGCGTACTGGCGGTACTCGGCGACCGCCTGGTCCAGCTTCGGGTTCCGCTTGGCGGCGCCGGCGCCACCGGTCACGGTCAGCTTCTGCCGGACGCCGTGGCCCTTCATGCCGGGCCGGCAGGCGATCTCGTACGAGCCGGCCTTCACCTCGGCGGTGAGCGTGTACTTGGTGCCCGGACCGATGTTCTCCTTCTCGGAGACGATCCGGTCGTCCGGGAACAGGATCTCGACCTCGGTCGCCTTCGAGCCCTTGTTCTCGATCTTCAGCGTGACCTGGCCGGCCGGCACCGACGTGCTGGAGGTCTCGCACTTCGCATCGGCGGCCGTGACCTGTATGGCGTCACCGTCCTTGGCATCGCTCTTCGCGGTGCAGGCCGAGAGGGCGGTCAGAGCCGCCGCGGTGGCGGCGGCGGTGACGGTCAGTCGGACGGCGCGCATGCAGGCTCCAAGCGGATCTAGTCTGGTGAGGCTGCCCTAACTTACATGAGGCTACCCTCACTCGTACCCCCGCCTCCCGTGATTCGGATCTCATGGAAAGATCATGAAGCGGTCGCCCGGGCCGCGGTGCTTCAATTCCCCGGTGACTGAATACGACGTACTCCGCGTCTTCTGCGGGCCGAACGGCGGCTACGGCAACGAACTGGGCGTGGTCCGCGACGGCTCGGTGCTGCCCGAGCGGAGCGACCGGCAGGCGCTGGCGGCCAAACTCGGCTTCAGCGAGACCGTGTTCGTGGACGACCCCGAGCGCGGAGTGATCGACATCTACACCCCCACCCTGCGCCTGCCCTTCGCCGGCCACCCCTGCGTGGGCGCGGCCTGGCTGCTCGACGTGCCCGAACTCGTCACCCCCGCCGGGGTCGTGGGGACCCGCCTGGACGGCGAGTTCACCTGGATCGAGGCCCGCGCGGAGTGGGCGCCCCCGCGCACCCTGCGCCAGTACGCGAGCGCCGCCGAGGTGGACGCCCTCGACGTGCCGCCGCCGGGGGAGTGGATCTACGCCTGGGCCTGGGAGGACGAGGCGGCCGGGCGGATCCGGGCCCGCGCCTTCCCCGGGCGCGTCGATGAGCGCGGCGACAGCCGCTCCGGTGGAGCCGGTGCTCGCGCCGGGGGTGTCGAGGAGGACGAGGCCACCGGCGCGGCGGCGCTGCTCCTCACGGACCGGCTGGGCCGGGCGCTGAACATCACCCAGGGCAAGGGCTCCCAGCTCCTGACCGCCCCCCAGCCGCACGGGTGGACCGAGGTCGGCGGACGGGTCCGCCTGGAGCGCTGACGCGTGCGCGCGTCCGGGGGATCGCCCGGGACCCCGTTCGGGTGGATTCACGGGTGCGCGCGACGGCCGGCGGGGGCGAACGGGGACCTCTGGGCGAGACCACTCCGCCTCCCTGAGAGGAGCACCATGCGCATCAGATCAGTCCTGGCCGCGACCGCCCTCGCCGCCGCCCTCGCCGCGTCCGGCGCCACGACGGCCAGTGCCGCCCACCACGACGAGAAGACCGACGACGAGGCCGTGTGCAGCCCGTACGCCGGCACCCTCACCTCGCTGGAGAACCACCTGACGTGGTCGGGCGCCCACTGCAGCGACTACCTGCGCTGATCCGGCCCGGGTCCCCTCCCGTGCGCGGCGGGGGACCCGGTCGTACCGCGCTCAGGGGAGGGTCAGGATGTCCGCGCCGGTCTCCGTCACCGCCAGCGTGTGCTCGAACTGCGCGGTCCGCTTGCGGTCCTTCGTCACGACCGTCCAGCCGTCGTCCCACATGTCGTACTCGTGCGTGCCCAGCGTCAGCATCGGCTCGATCGTGAACGTCATCCCCGGCTGCATCACGGTCGTCGCGTGCGGGCTGTCGTAGTGCGGGATGATCAGCCCGGAGTGGAACGCCGTGCTGATGCCGTGCCCGGTGAAGTCCCGCACCACGCCGTAGCCGAACCGCTTGGCGTACGACTCGATGACCCGGCCGATGACGTTGATCTGCCGGCCGGGCTTCACGGCCTTGATCGCCCGGTTCAGCGCCTCGCGGGTGCGCTCCACGAGCAGCCGCGACTCCTCGTCCACGTCACCGACCAGGTAGGTGGCGTTGTTGTCGCCGTGCACCCCGCCGATGTACGCCGTCACGTCCAGGTTGACGATGTCGCCGTCCCTGAGGACCGTCGAGTCCGGGATGCCGTGGCAGATGACCTCGTTGACCGAGGTGCACAGCGACTTGGGGAAACCCCGGTAACCGAGCGTGGACGGGTAGGCGCCGTGGTCGCACATGTACGCGTGGGCGACCTTGTCGAGCTGGTCCGTGGTGACCCCCGGCGCGATCAGCTTCGCGGCCTCCGCCATCGCCCGCGCGGCGATGCGGCCGGCGGTCCGCATCGCCTCGACGGTCTCGGGGGTCTGCACCTCCGGCCCGGTGTACGGCGCCGGCGCGGGCTTGCCGACGTACTCGGGGCGGCGGATGTTTCCGGGAACCGGACGGGTGGGGGACAGCTCCCCCGGTACGAGCAGCGACTGGCCAGACATGCAAGCGAGTCTAACCAGCGGACATGGGGGAACATGTCGGTGGCGAGAGGAGCTGTTCATGGCCCTGTTCAAGAAGCGCACCGTCGGCAAGCCGGGCGAGTGGTACTACTGCCTGGAACACAAGAAGGTCGAGGAGGGCCCGGACTGCCCGGGCAAGGACCGCTTCGGTCCGTACGCCTCCCCCGAGGAGGCGCGGCACGCGATGGAGAGAGCGGCCGAGCGCAACCTCCAGTGGGAGAACGACCCGCGCTGGCACGACGCGCCCGCCGGGGGCGGCACCGACGAGGACTGATCACGCCGACACGGCCGCGCGCCGCTCGCGCATCCGTACCGCGTGCTCGTTCGTCCGGGCGTCGTACGCCATCAGCCCCGGCAGGCACAGCGCCAGCAGCCCCACCGCGCCCGCGCACGCCAGGCCACCGGACCAGACCGAGGCCCGTACGCCCGCCCACGCGGCCGTGCCGCCCGCGCGGACCTGACCGAGCTGCGGGCCGACCGAGTACGACAGCAGTTCGATCCCGGCGAGCCTGCCGCGCAGCTCGTCCGGGATCGTCTGGTTCCACATGGCCGCCCGGAAGATCCCGCTGACCATGTCGAAGCCGCCGCCGACGGCGAGGAACAGCAGCACCAGCCAGACGTTCCCGCAGACCCCGGCCGCCGCCACCGCCAGGCCCCACCCGGCGGCCGACAGCACCACCAGCACCCCGTGCCGGTGCACCCGCGAGGTCCAGCCGCTCGTCAGGCTCACCAGCAGCGCGCCCGCCGGGATGGTCGCGTACATCAGCCCGAGCGCCCACCGCGCGTGCAGGTCGTCGGCGAGGAACGGCAGCACGGCCAGCGGCATGGCCAGGAACATCGCCGCGAGGTCCACGGCGTAGGTGCCGAGGAGTTCCTTGCGGCTCCACGCGTACCGGGCGCCCTCCGCGATCGCCTTCAGATCCGGCTTCGCGGCCTCCTCGGCGGCGGGGGAGGGGGCGATCCGCGCGATGTACGCCAGCGAGACGGCGAAGGTCAGCAGATCGGCCGCGTAGGCCCAGCCGAGGCCCGCGTAGGCCACGACCACGCCCGCGACCGCCGGGCCCGCCACTCCGCCGACGGTCCAGCGCAGCGAGTTCAGCGAGGCCGCCGCCGGCATGTCGTCGTGGGCGACGATCCGGGGCCACAGGGAGTCCAGGGCCGGGCGCTGCACGGAGACCAGCGCGGAGGAGAGGGCGGCGACGACGTACAGCGGCCAGAGGGCGGGGCGGGGCAGCAGGGCGTTCAGCAGCAGGGCGGCGCTGAGCAGGCCCTGGCCGGCCTCCGTCCACACGATGAGCTTCCGCTTGTCCAGGGCGTCGGCGAGGGCGCCGCCGTAGAGGCCGCACACGATGAGCGGCAGCAGCTCGACGGCGCCGATCGCGCCGACCGCTGCGGCGGACTCCGTCAGATCCTTGAGCTGGACCGGCAGCGCGACGAAGGTCAGGAAGCTGCCGAAGTTGCTGATCAGACCGGACTTCCACAGGCGCCGGAAGTCGGCGGAGGCTTTCCAGGGGGCGAGGTCGGGGAGGAGTGCTCGGCTCACCGGGGAATGCTCGACGGCCCGGCACCGCCGGGCAACTGGTTTTCCGCCCCTGCCTCGAGACCGTACGGTGCCGCCCGCGAACCGGTGTGGCACCGTGCCGGACACGGACCGCTGCGGCCTCCTCCCGGCCCGGTCCGACCGGGGCGGGGCCGGCTGGTGGGGGACGAGCGGCCGGGGCCCGGCGGGGTGTTGGGAGGAGCGGCGGACCGGGACCGTCGGCCGGCCGGGAGAGGCGGAGGGCTGGGAGCCCGGCGGGCTGGGAGGGCCGGTGAGCCCGGAGGCCCTGGAGGCCGGCAGGGCCGGAGGCCCGGGAGGTCCGGGGGCGGCAGCCCGAGAGGGGCGAATGACGGGGGAGTCCGGGAGGGACGGTCGGTCGGCCGGGGGAGCCCGGCGGGGTGGGGGAAGTCGGGACCGTCGGCCGGCGGCGAGGGCCGGCGGGCCGAGAGGCGCCGGCCGGGACCGGCGACGGGCCGGGAGGGGGAGCAAGCCGGGCCGTCTGCTGGGCGGAAGGGGCCGGTCGCCGTCAAGAGGCGTTCGGTAGGGGCCTCTTGGCCGAGCGAGCCGGGTGGGTGGGCGAGGCGGTCACCACGGGGCGGGCGGCGGAGCCGTCAGCGCTTCCGTCAGCCGGGAGAGACGGTCCCGGAACCCCCGGCGCGCCCTCGGAGAGCCCCCGTTCTCGCCCGCCGCCGCGCTCACCAGGTGCTGCACGCTGTCCAGGTCCAGCTCCGCCCCCTCGGGCACGGCCAGCGTGTCATGCGCCATCGCGGCCAGCTCGCCCCCGCCCGCCCCCAGCGCCAGCACCGTCACCCCGGCCCGCCGGGCGTCGTGCACCCGCTCCAGCAGCGGCGCCGGCTCCTCGGGCGCCACCACCAGCAGCGTCTCCCCGCGCCGCGCCGCCGCGATCCGCCCCGGCCCCACCGCCAGGTGCGCGGGATCGCAGGGGCGCGCGTGATGCCGTACCAGCGTCGGCGCCAGCTCGGGCGTGCCCGACCACGCGGCCTCGTCCACCAGGTGCGCGGCCAGGTGCCACGGCTCGTACTCCGGCGTCCCCACCAGCAGCAGCCCGCCACCGTGCGCCACCACCGACCCGCGCAGCACCCCCGCGAACCTCCGGGTGGCCCCCAGCCACTCGGTCCCGGCCAGCACTTCCCGCAGCAACGCGACCCGTACGGCGTCCATGCGACCGCATCCTGCCGCAACGCGGCACTCGTGACACCGAGTTCACCGCGAATTCGCCCGACCCGGGGATGGTGGCTGCCACCCCGCCCGCCCCGCACGCCCGAGGAGCCGCCCGATGACCGACGTGTCCGTCCCCTTCCGCGCGGGCCACGAGGGCTACGCGAGCTTCCGCATCCCGGCCGTCGTCGCCACCCGCTCCGGCACCCTGCTCGCGTTCTGCGAGGGCCGCGCCGACTCCGCCGCCGACCACGGGCACATCGCCATCGTGCTCAAACGCTCCACGGACGGCGGCCGCACCTGGGGCCCGCTCCAGGTCGCAGCGGACAACGGCGCGAACCTCGCCGGCAACCCCGCCCCCGTCGTCCTGGACACCGGCCGCGTCCTGCTCGTGCACGTGCGCGCCGCCGCCTCCGCCACCGAGGCCGCCATCCTGCGCGGCCAGGTCGGGGACGCCGACGGGCGGCGCGTGTGGGTGCAGCACAGCGACGACGACGGGGCGACCTGGTCCAGGCCCGAGGAGATCACCCAGCAGGTGAAGAAGCCCGGCTGGCGCTGGTACGCCACCACCCTCGGCCATGCCCTCCAGCTGGCCTCCGGCCGCGTCCTCGTCCCCGCCAACCACACCCTGCCGCCCACCGGCACCGACACCGGTGCCGAGGCCAGGCACAACGGCGGGCACTGCCTGCTCAGCGACGACCGCGGCGAGAGCTGGTACCTGGGCTACCTGGACGAGAACACCGACGGCTACGTCAACGTCAACGAGACCACCGCCGCCGAACTCCCCGACGGCCGCGTCTACCTCAACACCCGCAACGACTCCCCGTCACCCGGCAACCGCGCCGACGCCCACTCCGAGGACGGCGGGAAGACCCTCGTCAAGCCCTTCCGGCCGCAGGCCGGGCTGACCGCGCCGGTCTGCGAGGCCTCCGTGCTCCAGCTCCGCGACCCCGACCTGCTCCTCTTCTCCGCCCCGGCCGACCCCGCCGCCCGCGCCCTGATGACGATCCGCGCCTCCGGCGACGGCGGCGTCACCTGGCGCCCGGCGTTCACCGTCGACGGGCTGCCCGCCGCCTACTCCGACCTGGTCCGCGTCGACCCGCACACCGTCGGGCTCCTGTACGAGACGGGCGACTTCGGCGCCTACGAGACGATCACCTTCCGCCGGGTGCCCGTACGCCGGCTGACCTGAGCCGGTACGGGCCCGGCGGCGGACGTAGAGTCGGCCCATGACCTCTACCGACAGCGCACAGACCCCTGCCAAGGCCCCCGCCAAGGACCCCTGGGACCTGCCCGACGTCTCCGGGTACGTCGTCGGCGTGCTCGGCGGCACCGGACCGCAGGGCAAGGGCCTCGCCTACCGGCTCGCCCGGGCCGGCCAGAAGGTGATCATCGGCTCCCGCGCCGCCGAGCGGGCCCAGGCCGCCGCCGCGGAACTCGGGCACGGCGTCGAGGGCGCCGACAACGCCGGGACCGCGCGCCGCAGCGACATCGTGATCGTCGCCGTACCGTGGGAGGGCCACGGCGACACCCTGAAGGCGCTGCGCGAGGAGCTGGCCGGAAAGCTCGTCGTGGACTGCGTCAACCCCCTCGGCTTCGACAAGAAGGGCGCCTACCCCCTCAAGCCGGAGGAGGGCAGCGCCGCCGAGCAGGCCGCCGCCCTGCTGCCGGACTCCCGGGTCGCCGCCGCCTTCCACCACCTGTCGGCCGTCCTGCTCCAGGACCCGCGGATCGAGCAGATCGACACCGATGTGATGGTGCTCGGCGAGGAGCGCGCCGACGTGGAGATCGTGCAGGCGCTGGCCGGGCGCATCCCCGGCATGCGCGGCGTCTTCGCGGGCCGGCTGCGCAACGCCCACCAGGTCGAGTCGCTGGTCGCGAACCTGATCTCGGTCAACCGCCGGTACAAGGCCCACGCCGGGCTCCGCGTCACCGACGTGTGAGCCGGGTCCGGCCATGTCCGGCCATGGGGGACACTGGAACCTCAAGCAGTGTCCCCCCCGACAGGATCCGGAGCCGACCCGCATGCCCCCCCTGCCCCCGCCCAGCCCGACCCGGCGACTCGCCCTCTACACCCTCGTCGTCTGCCTCCTCGCCGTGGCCGCGGCGGTCGTCTCCTTCGTGCAGGGGAGCTGGCTGGGCATCGTCTGGGTGCTGCTGGCGGGCCTGTCGTCCAACATGACCTGGTACTACGTCAAGCGAGGGAAGACGGCCCGCGGCGGGTCCGTCACGGGCTGACCGCGGAGCAGTACTCGTCGGCGCCCTGCCAGAACCGGTACAGGTCCTGGCCGCAGTAGCGGGAAAGGTCGTCGACGTTCAGCGCCCGCATGACCGAGTCGATCACGTCGAAGAACGCGCTGTTGACCGACGGCAGCCACAGCAGCGCGAACACGAACAGCAGCCCGAACGGCGCGAACGGCTCCACCTGCCGCTTCACGTTGTACGACAGCCACGGCTCGATCACCCCGTAGCCGTCCAGGCCCGGCACCGGCAGGAAGTTCAGCAGCGCCGCCGTCACCTGGAGCAGCGCGAGGAAGGCCAGCGCGAACCGGAAGTCGGCGGGGACGCCGTCCAGCGCGTGCAGCCAGAACGGGGCCGTGCACACCGCCGCGAACAGCACGTTCGTCAGCGGGCCCGCCGCCGAGATCAGGCTGTGCCGCCAGCGGCCCCGGATGCGGCCGCGCTCGATGAACACCGCGCCGCCGGGCAGACCGATCCCGCCCATGATCACGAACAGCACCGGGAGCACGATGCTCAGCAGCGCGTGCGTGTACTTCAGCGGGTTCAGCGTGAGGTAGCCCTTCGCGCCGACCGTGATGTCCCCGCTGTGCAGGGCGGTGCGGGCGTGCGCGTACTCGTGCAGGCACAGGGAGACGATCCAGGCCGCCGTCACGAACAGGAACACCGCGACGCCCGGCTGCGCGGCGAACCCGCTCCAGGTGGCCCAGCCGGTCACCGCCGTCACGGCCAGGATGCCGACGAACACCGGGCTGATCTGCCGATCGCCGTGGCGGGTGGTGGCGGTGGTCATGGGGAAGAGCTCCTCGGGTCGCGTCGGGCGGGCCGGGGTCGACCGTACCGGTGATCGCGGGGAAACGTCCTGCGAGCGGCCGGAGGTTCCTGCTAGTCGTTACGCTGTCATCGAGTCGACTGAGGAGGTGGCCATGACGATCGCCGAGGGCTGGGTCGAGCTTGTCCAGGACGCCATTCATGTGCCGAAGAGCGCGCGCCTCCGCCTGACGAGGAATGGTCTCACGTTGGTACCGGTCACCTACGCGCACAGGGCGACTCAGCGGCGCATCGAGAACCAGATCGAAGAACGGCTGCCGGGCTGGGTGGCGACGAGCGAGTTCTCGGTCGTCCCTCCCCGGGAGGGCTACAAGCCCGAACCCGATGCCACGGCGATTCCGCGCGAGCTGGTCGAGACGGACAAGAGCGACATCAGCGAAGAGCTGCTGCCCTTCGTGGTCGAGGTCGTCTCACCGGAGAGCAAGAACCGCGACTACAACACCAAGCCGAGCCACTACGCTCTGCGCCGCATCCCCGCCTACCTCATCGTCGACGTGCTCGCCGGCCGTTGGACCCTGCTGACACGCCCGGAGGACGGCGAGTACCAGCACCAGGAGTCCGGCGTCTTCGGGGATCAGATCAAGATCCCCGTCGCCGACCAGACCCTCGTCCTCGACTCCTCCCAGTTCATCCGCATCTAAGACCCGCGAGCGGCGCCCGGTGGTCCCCAGGGACAATGGACCCCGTGCGCTATCGGCTGCTCGGCACCACTCAGGCGATCCGTCCCGACGGTACGGCCGTCCCGGTCGGCGGGGCGCGGTTGCGCGCCCTGCTGAGCGTGCTCGCGCTCAGGGCCGGGCGGACCGTGCCCGCGGGGGTGCTGGTGGACGAGGTGTGGGGCGCCGACCCGCCCGCGGACGCCACCGGCGCCCTCCAGGCGCTCGTCGGCCGGCTCCGCCGGACCCTCGGCGCCGCCGCCGTCGTCTCCGCCGACGGCGGCTACCGGCTCACCGCCGCACCCGACGACGTCGACCTCGCCCGCTTCGACCGGCTGACCGGCGACGGCCTCGGCGCCCTCACCGACGGCGACCCGGCCAAGGCCGCCGCCGTCCTCGACGACGCCCTCGCCCTGTGGCGCGGCCCCGCCCTCGCCGACCTGCCCGACCGCACCGCCGAGGCGGCCCGCTGGGAGACCCGCAGGCTCGACGCCCTGCGCGCCCGGCACACCGCCGCCCTCGCCCTCGGCGAGGCCGAGCGGGCGCTGCCCGAGCTGACCGCCCTGTGCGACAGCCACCCGCTGGACGAGCCCCTCCAGGCGCTGCGGCTGCGCGCCCTGCGCGACACCGGCCGCCCCGCCCAGGCACTCGCCGCCTACGAGGACGTACGACGCCTCCTCGCGGACCGGCTCGGCTCCGATCCCGGTCCCGAACTGCGCGCCCTGCACGCCGAACTGCTGCGGGAGGAACCGGCCGAGCCGGCTCCCGCGGCCCGGCCGGGCAACCTGCCCGCCCGGCTCACCTCCTTCGTCGGCCGGGAAGCCGACCTCAGGACCATCGGCGCCGACCTGGCGACGGCCCGCCTGGTCACCCTGCTGGGGCCCGGCGGCGCCGGCAAGACCCGGCTCTCGCAGGAGGCCGCCGAGGCGGTACGGCACACCGCCCCGGACGGGGTGTGGCTCGCCGAGCTGGCCCCCGTGGACGCCCCGGACGCCGTACCGCAGGCCGTGCTCACCGCGATCGGCGCCCGCGAGACCGTGCTGCACGGCGCCGGCGTGGACGGCATGCGCGCGGTCTCCGACCGGCACGGCGACCCCGTCGAACGGCTCGTGGAGCACTGCGCCCGGCGCCGCATGCTGATCATCCTGGACAACTGCGAGCACGTCGTGGACGCCGCCGCCCGGCTCGCCGAGCACCTGCTGGCCCGCTGCCCGGAGCTGACCGTCCTCGCCACCAGCCGGGAACCCCTCGGCGTGCCGGGGGAACTGGTCCGGCCCGTGGAGCCGCTGCCCGAGCCGGTCGCGCTGCGGCTGCTCGCCGACCGGGGCGCGGCGGCCCGCCCCGGCTTCCGGGTCGAGGACGACCCGGAGGCGTGCGCCGAGATCTGCCGCCGCCTGGACGGACTGCCCCTCGCGATCGAGCTTGCGGCGGCCCGGCTGCGCATGCTGACGCCTCGTCAGATAGCGGACCGGCTGGACGACCGTTTCCGGCTGCTCACCTCCGGCAGCCGCACCGTGCTGCCCCGCCAGCAGACCCTCAGAGCCGTCGTCGACTGGTCCTGGGACCTGCTGGACGCCGGCGAACGGGACGTCCTCGCCCGGCTGTCGGTGTTCGCCGGCGGCTGCGACCTCGCCGCCGCCGAGGCGGTGTGCGGGCCGGCCGCCCTGGACGCGCTCGGCTCCCTGGTCGACAAGTCCCTCGTGGTGGCCGCCCCGGCGGCCGACGGCGGCATGCGCTACCGGCTGCTGGAGACCGTGGCCGAGTACGCCGCCGAACGCCTCGCCGAGACCGGCCACCGCGCGCGGGCCCAGCGCGCCCACCTGACCTACTACCGGGAACTCGCCCGCACCACCGACCCGTTGCTGCGCGGCTCCGGGCAGCGCGCCGCCATCGACCGGTTCCAGCTGGAGTACGAGAACCTGCGCACCGCGTTCCGGCACGCCGTCGCCCAGCGCGACGAACAGGAGTGCCTGTGCCTGGTGCTGTCCCTGTTCTGGTTCTGGCAGATGCGCGACCAGCGCATCGAGATCCGCACCTGGTGCCGGGAGGTCATGGCGCTCGGCCCCGACCCGTTCACCGAACCGGTCCGCCGCGCCGAACCGGTGTGGCAGCGCTGCACCGACACCCCGCCCCCCTACACCGGAGAGCTCCTCGCCGAGGCCCGGCGCGGGGTCCATCTGGCCCATCTGGCGTGCATGGACACCGAGATCGACCTCTGGCAGACCCCCGAGGCGGCGGCGAAGCTCCGTGTCGTCACCCAGGTCTACGAGCCCGGCCTGCCGCAGACCTGCCGGCCCCCGGGCATGCTGTGGTTCTTCGCCGGGCTGCTGACCGGCGGCGCCGATCAGGTGCGCACCATCGTGGACGCCACCGTGCGGACCTGCCGGGAGACCCCGGGTTACGAGTGGGAGCTGGCCGGCGCCCTCCACCTGCGCGCCAACCTCCTGGCCAACCGGGGCTCCTGGGCGGGCGACGCCACCCGCGACGCCGACGAGTCCCTGGAGATCTACCACCGGCTCGGCGACGCCTGGGGCACCACCGAGGCCCTGTCCGCCCGCGGCGAGGCCAACGAACGCAAGGGCGCCCACCGCGAGGCCGCCGCCGACTACCAGGCCGCCATCGAACACGCCGAACGCCTCGGCGCCCGCGCCCAGGTCGCCGTGCTCCGCGCCCGGCTCGGCAGCGTGCTCGTGCAGGCCGGCGAGAACGAACGCGGCGAGCGGATGCTCCGCGACGTCACCATGGACGAGGGGGGCGTCCACAACGAGGCCGTGCCCTTCGCGCGGCTCTTCCTCGCCGGCTGGCTCAGTCTGACCGGCCGCACCGCGGAGGCCCGCGAACAGCTCCGGCTGACGCGCGAGGAGGTCACCATCGCGCGTTTCGTCGTGTTCGACGCGCTGATCACCTCTCAGGAGGCATGGGTGGACGCCGTGGACGAGCGCACGGAGGACGCCCTCACCCGGGTCCGCAGGGCCGTCCGTCTCGCCACCGACCCGCTGTCCGAGGCCCTCAACCCGCACCTGAACTCCATCTGCCTCACCACCGCGGCGATGGCCCTCGCCCGCGCCGACGGCGGCAGCCGCGCCAGCGACGCCGCCCGCTGCCTGGGCGCCGCCGACGCGCTGCTGCCGCCCGGCCACATCCCCTCGGACGTGGAGCGGCGGTGCCACGCCATGACCGAGGCGCGGATCCGGGAGGCGCTGGACCCGGTCTCGTACGAGGCCGCGTACGCCGAGGGCGGTGGCCTCTCCCTCGCGGAGGCCACCGCCCTGCTCTGAGCGCCGGGAGGCGTCAGCTCTTCGTGCGGAACTTGTGGATGGCGACCGGGGCCATGACCGCGGTCAGGCCGACCGACCAGATCAGCGTCACCCACAGGTCGTGCGCGACCGGGCCGCCCTCCATCAGGCCGCGCGCGGTGTCGGCCAGCGACGACAGCGGGTTGTAGTCGGTGAACGCCTGGAGCCAGCCCGGCATCGAGGAGGTCGGTGCGAAGATCGACGAGCCGAACTGGAGCGGCATCAGCACCAGGAAGCCCATCGCCTGCACCGACTGCGCGTTCTTCATCACCACGCCGAGGGTCAGGAACACCCACATCAGCGCCGAGCCGAACACCGCCGACAGTCCCACGGAGGCCAGCAGACCGCTCCAGCTGTTGATGTCGTAGCCCACGAGGAGGGCCACCACCAGCAGCACCAGGGTCGCGAACAGCATCCGCATCAGCTCCACCGCGATCTTCGCGAAGAGCACGGAGCCGCGTCCGATCGGCAGGGACCGGAAGCGGTCCATGACACCGGAGTTGAAGTCCTGGTTGAAGCCGGTGCCCACGCCCTGGGCCATGTTCATGCCCATCATGGCCATGAGGCCGGGGACGACGTACTGGACGTACTGGTCCTGCCCGCCGCCCAGGGACTTCCCGATGGAGCCGCCGAAGACGTACACGAACAGCAGGGTGAAGACGACCGGGAACAGGATCGCGTCGAACATCGACTCCGGGTCCTGGCGGATCCACAGCAGGTTCCGGCGGATCAGCGCGCCGGTGTGGCGCAGATGGGCGCGCAGCGGGATCGGCGTGTCGGTCTTCGGTGCGGCCGGGGACAGGGTGGCGGCGGTCATACGGCGACCTCCTGACGGTCGTCGGCGGGCGTGGCGTCCTGCGGGGCACTGGCGCGGTGGCCGGTGAGCGACAGGAACACCTCGTCCAGGCTGGGCAGTTCGGTGGTGACGGAGGAGACCGTGATGCCGCGCGCGGTGACCGCGCCGACGACGGCCGTCAGCTGCTCGTCGCTGAGGATCGGCACCAGCAGGGTCCCGGTGTCGGTGTCCACGGTGGTCGTGGCGAGCCCGGTGATGCCCAGCTCGTCCAGCATCGTGGCGAGCGGGCGCAGTTCCAGCGGGTCCACCGGCCGCACCCGCAGGGTGCGTCCGCCGACGCGGGCCTTCAGCTCCTCGATCCCGCCCTTCGCGATGACCTTGCCCCGGTCCACCACGGTCAGTTCGGACGCGAGCTGCTCGGCCTCCTCCATGTACTGGGTGGTGAGCAGCACGGTGACGCCGTCGCCGACCATCGCCTTCACCTCGTCCCACACCTCGTTGCGGGTGCGCGGGTCGAGGCCGGTGGTCGGCTCGTCCAGGTACAGCACGGCGGGCCGGCCGATCATGGACGCGGCCAGGTCCAGCCGCCGCCGCATGCCGCCGGAGTACGTGCCCGCGGGCCGCCTGGCCGCCTCCGTCAGCGAGAACCGCTCCAGCAGCTCGTCGGCGCGGGCGCGGGCGTCCTTGCGGGACAGGTCCAGCAGCCGGCCGATCAGGTACAGGTTCTCCCAGCCCGGGAGCTTCTCGTCCACGGAGGCGTACTGGCCGGTGAGGCCGATGACCCGGCGCAGCCGGCGGGGCTGCCGTACGACGTCGTAGCCGGCCACCGTGGCCTGCCCGGCGTCGGGGGTGATGAGGGTGGACAGGATGCGTACGAGGGTGGTCTTGCCGGCGCCGTTCGGTCCGAGCACACCCATCACGGTGCCCTCGCGCACGTCCAGGTCGACACCGTCCAGCGCCTTGGTCTCGCCGTAGTGCTTGACCAGTCCCCGTACGGTCACGGCGGAGCGTCCGCCGACGGGGTTGTCGTCGATGCGTGTCATGCCGATGACAGTGCCAGCCCCCACCGACAAACCACCGACAGCCGACCGACACCCGCCGACAGTCGACCGACGGACGGCCAGCAGCCCGCCGACGGGGGACGATCGGCGGGCTGCCCGGTGGTGCCGCAGTGGTCTAGTGGACGGAGTGCTCCTCCAGCGGGAACGTCCCGCCGACCACGTCCTCCGCGAAAGCCTTGACCGCGTCGCCCATGACCTCACGCAGGTTCGCGTACTTCTTGACGAACTTCGGGACCCGGCCGGAGGTCAGCCCGAGCATGTCCGTCCAGACCAGGACCTGCGCGTCCGTCTCCGGTCCCGCGCCGATGCCGACGGTCGGGATGTGCAGCACCCGCGTCACCTCGGCCGCCAGCTCCGCCGGGACCAGCTCCAGCACCACCGCGAACGCGCCCGCGTCCTGCACGGCCTTGGCGTCGCGCAGCAGCTGCTGTGCCGCCTCCTCGCCGCGTCCCTGCACCCGGTAGCCCATCGCGTTGACGGACTGCGGGGTCAGCCCGATGTGGGCCATGACCGGGATGCCGGACTCCACCAGCAGCCGGATCTGCTCGTGCGACCGCTCGCCGCCCTCCAGCTTGACCGCGCCGACCCCGGCCTCCTTCACCAGCCGGGTCGCCGAGCGCAGCGCCTGCACCGGGCCCTCCTGGTAGGAGCCGAAGGGCAGGTCGCCGACGATCAGGGAGCGGGTGGTGCCGCGTACGACGGCCGCGGACAGCATGGTCATCTCGTCGAGGGTGACGGGGACGGTGGTGTCGTACCCGAGGTGGCAGTTGCCCGCCGAGTCGCCGACCAGGATGACCGGGATGCCGGCCTCGTCGAAGACGGACGCGGTCATCGCGTCGTACGCGGTGAGCATGGGCCACTTCTCGCCCCGCTCCTTGGCGAGGGCGATGTCGCGGACGGTGATGCGGCGGGTGCCCTTTCCTCCGTAGAGGCCCCCGTACAGCGCCTTGCTGCCGTCGGAGGGCTTGTTCTGGGCAGCCGAAAGCTGCGTCATGGCAACGGCTCCTTCAGTCATCTCGAGGCGCCCTGACGGCGTCCCCGGATCGACTCCATGGTGGCACCTCGTGCCATTCGGGGCCAGGGGTACCCCCGTGTGAGCCGAACCGCGTAAGGCCTTGGTAAAGAAATAAGATACGAGACGGTTCCGTATCGGAATGATCGTAGGCTCGGACGCATGACAAGTCCCGTCCCTGCCTCCCGAATACCGGAAGCGGTGCACCGACGCCGTTGGGCGATCCTCGGCGTGCTCATGCTCAGCCTGCTGATCGTGGTGCTCGACAACTCGATCCTGAACGTCGCCATCAAGACCATCGCCACCCCGGCGCCCACCGGCCTCGGCGCCACGCAGAGCCAGATCGAGTGGGCGATCAACGCCTACACCCTCGTCTTCGCCGGCCTGCTGTTCACCGCCGGACTCGTCGGCGACCGGCTCGGCCGCAAGAAGGTGCTGCTCGGCGGCATCCTCGTGTTCGGCATCGGCTCCGCGCTCGCCGCCGAGTCCGGCTCGCCCGGCCAGCTGATCGCCTACCGGGCGGTGATGGCCCTCGGTGCCGCCTTCGTCATGCCCGCCACTCTCGCCGTGCTCATGAACGTCTTCGAGCGCGAGGAACAGCCCAAGGCCATCGGCATCTGGGCCGGCGGCGTCGGCCTGGCCATCGCCATCGGCCCGATCACCGGCGGCGCCCTCCTCGACCACTTCTGGTGGGGCTCGGTCTTCCTCGTCAACGTGCCCATCGTGATCGTCGCGCTGGTCCTGATGGCCTGGCTGGTGCCCGACTCCCGCGACCCGCGGCCCGGCCGCCTCGACCCCATCGGCGTGGTCCTGTCCGTCGTCGGCCTCGTGCTGCTCGTCTACGGCATCATCAAGGGTGGCGAGCTGGCCGACTTCACCGACGCCAAGGCGCTGGGCACCATCGTCGCCGGCCTCGTCGTCCTGGCCGCCTTCGTCGTCTTCGAGAAGCGCAGCGACCACCCGTCGCTGGACGTCACCTACTTCCGCAACAAGGTCTTCTCGGCCGCCATGAGCGCCATCGCGCTGGTCTTCTTCGCGCTGATGGGCGTCACGTTCTTCGGCGTCTTCTACACCCAGAGCGTGCGCGGCTACTCGCCGCTGGAGTCCGGCGTGCTGATGCTGCCGCTCGCCGCCGCCCAGCTGATCTTCGCGCCCCGGGCCCGGCTGCTGGTCGACCGGTTCGGCAACAAGGCCACCACCACCGGCGGTCTGGTGCTGATCGCGGCGACGCTGGCCGCGTTCGCCACCTTCCAGGCCGACACGCCGATCTGGCTGCTGGAGGTCGTGTTCTTCCTCATGGGCACCGGCATGGCGCACATCATGACCCCGACCTCGGTCGTCATCATGCAGGCCCTGCCCCGCGAGAAGGCCGGCTCCGCCTCGGCGCTCAGCAACACCTTCCGCCAGGTCGGCGGCGCCCTCGGCATCGCCGTCCTCGGCTCGGTGCTCGCCACCTCGTACCGCAACGGCATCGAGGACAAGCTCGGCCTGCTGCCGCCCGGCCTGCGCGCCACCGCCGGCGAGTCCATCGAGGCCACCCTCGGCGTCGCCGAGAAGCTCGGCCCGCGGGGCCAGGCCCTGGTCACCCCCGCCAACGACGCGTTCCTGCACGCCATGCACGTCACCGCCCTGTGCGGTACGGGCGTCGCGCTGGTCGGCGCCGTGGTGACCTTCCTGTTCCTGCCGGGCAAGCCGCCCGCCGGCCGGCGGCAGGACAAGGAGCCGGAGCTGGTCGCCGCGGGGGAATGAGGCACGCGCGGGGTTCCACGGGGGAAGGAGGGGGCTGCGGGACAATCCCCGCAGCCCAGTGAGAGGACGGATCGTCGTGAGCCTTGCCGAGAGCCGACCGCGTCCGGACGGACCCGCGCGCGGCCGGCCGCGCAGCGAAGCGGTGGAACGCGCCATCCTGGAAGGCGTGATGAAGCTCCTGGAGGAGGGCGTGCCCCTCGCCGAGCTGTCCATCGAGCGGGTCGCCCGCACCGCCGGGGTCGGCAAGGCCACCATCTACCGCCGCTGGAGCGGCAAGGAGGAACTGTTCGTCGACGTCGTACGCGCCGCCGAGCCCCCCGACCCCGAACTCCCCGGCACCTCCCTGCGCGACGACCTCGTCGTGCTGCTGGAGTCCCTGCGCCGGCGCGGCCTGGTCAGCCGCTCCTCGGCGATCCTGCACAACGTGTACGCGCAGATGAAGAGCAGCCCGCGGATCTGGGCGGCGTACCACGCCAGCGTCATAGCGCCCCGCCGCGACCTCGCCCTGGACCTGCTGCGCCGCGCGCAGGCGAACGGCGAGATCCGCGCGGAGATCGACCTGGACCTGGCCAACGACATGTTCGTCGGCCCCATGCTCGTCCGCTCCGTCATGCGCCCCGACGCCGAACTGCCCGAGGGACTGGCGGAGCAGATCGTCGACGCGGTCCTGGACGGCCTACGCCCCGTCAGGTCCACGGTGCCGTAGCACTAATGTGCGCGTTTCGTCACAGATCCCGCGCACCCCGGGGGTCACCGGAACTCGCGGCCCCGGCTCGTTCGTCCTCGTCTTCCGTACGGCCGTCATGGGACGGCGGAACGGAGCCGATCATCCCCTAGGGTCGGAAGAACACGGGGGGCGAACGGTGTGCACGGCAGGCAGTGAGGCAGACGGTATGGCGCAGCAGGCGTACATGACGGAGACGGTGGGCGACGGCTCGGAGCCCGAGCGACCGGGATCCCGGCTCCGACGCCTGGCGCACCGCCTCTTCACCGGGTGGCGGAACGATCCGGGCGTCTGGCGGCGCGGCGTCGTCCTCGCCGTGCTGGCCCTGCTGCTCGCCCTGGTGATGCTGCTGCACGCCCACATGCCGAACGCGGTGGGCAACCTCGGCTCGCTCACCGAGACGTTCCTGCCCTGGCTGGGCCTGGCCGTCCCGGTGCTGCTGGTCCTCGCCCTGGTCCGCCGGTCGCTGACCGCGCTGATCGTGATCCTGCTCCCGGCGATCGTCTGGCTGAACCTCTTCGGCGGGCTGCTGACCGACAAGTCCGGCACCGGCGGCGACCTCACGGTGGCCACCCACAACGTCAACGCCGACAACCCCGACCCGGCCGCGACCGCCACCGGCGTGGCCGCGTCCGGCGCCGACATACTGGCCCTGGAGGAGCTGCCCGCCTCCGCCGTACCCGTCTACGAGAAGGCGCTGGCGTCGACGTACAAGTACCACGCGGTCGTCGGCACGGTCGGGCTGTGGAGCAAGTACCCGATGACCGGCGTCCACGCCGTCGACATCAAGCTCGGCTGGAAGCGGGCGATGCGCGCCACCGTGGCGACGCCCAGGGGCCCGGTCGCGGTCTACGTCGCCCACCTGCCCTCGGTGCGGGTGAAGATGGAGGCCGGGTTCACCGCCCGGCAGCGGGACAAGAGCGCCGACGCGCTCGGCGAGGCCATCTCCGACGAGCCCCTGAAGCAGGTCGTGCTGCTCGGCGACCTGAACGGCACCATGAACGACCGCGCCCTCAACGGCGTCACCTCCCAGATGCGCTCCACGCAGGGCGCGGCGGGCAGCGGCTTCGGGTTCAGCTGGCCGGCGTCGTTCCCGATGGCCCGCATCGACCAGATCCTGGTGAAGGGCGTGGAGCCGGAGAAGAGCTGGACGCTGCCGCGCACGAACAGCGATCACCTGCCCGTAGCGGCCCGTGTGAAGCTCGACACAGGGGCTTAACCTGCCGGAATAGTGGACCTGAGAGAATTTGTTCCGCCCAGGAACATATCGCGAGACTGAACCTGTACGGCACCGCGCTCTCTGAAAGGTCCCTCATGCCCCTGGCCCTGCTCGCCCTCGCCGTGGGCGCCTTCGGCATCGGCACGACCGAGTTCGTGATGATGGGCCTCCTGCCCGACGTCGCGGACGACCTGCACATCTCGATCCCCGCCGCCGGCCACCTGGTCTCGGCGTACGCGCTGGGCGTCGTCATCGGCGCCCCGCTGCTGGCCGCGCTGACCGCGCGGATGTCCCGCCGCACGGTCCTGATCTCCCTCATGGCCCTGTTCGTGGCGGGCAACGCCCTGTCGGCGTTCGCCCCCGGCAACGGCTCCCTGCTGGCCGCCCGCTTCCTCAGCGGCCTGCCGCACGGCGCCTTCTTCGGCGTCGGCGCGGTCGTCGCCACGGCGATGGTCCCACCGGAGCGCAAGGCCCGCTCGGTGTCCCTGATGTTCCTCGGCCTGACCGTCGCCAACATCGCGGGCGTCCCCGTCGCCACCCTGATGGGCCAGCACCTGGGCTGGCGGGCGACGTTCCTGGGAGTGAGCGTGATCGGCATCGCCGCGATCGCCTCCCTGGCCCTGCTGATCCCGCACGACCGGAACCACGCGGCCACGTCGACGGGCCTGCGCGGCGAACTCGCGGCCCTGAAGTCGGTACCGGTCTGGCTGGCCCTCGGTACGACGGTGGCGGGCTTCGGCGCGCTCTTCTCGGCCTACAGCTACGTCACCCCGATGCTGACGGACGCGGCGGGCTACGCCGACTCCAGCGTGACCCTGCTCCTCGCCCTGTTCGGCGTCGGCGCCACGGCGGGCAACCTGCTCGGCGGCCGGCTCGCCGACCACTCCCTGCGCGCCACCCTCTTCGGCGGCCTGGCGTCCCTGGGCGCGGTCCTGGCGCTCTTCCCCCTGCTGATGCGGGCGGAGTGGAGCGCGGCCCTGGCGGTCGCCCTGCTGGGCATGGCGGCGTTCGTCACCGGATCCCCGCTCCAGCTGATGGTGATGGAGAAGGCGTCGGCGGCCCCCTCCCTCGCCTCCTCGGCCAACCAGGCGGCGTTCAACCTGGCCAACGCGGGCGGCGCCTGGATCGGCGGCCTCGCCCTGGCGGCCGGCTTCGGCGCGACGTCCCCGGCGCTCGCGGGAGCGGCCCTGGCCGTCCTGGGCCTGGGCGTGGCGAGCGTGGCGTACGCGGTGGACCGCCGCCGGGAGACTCCGTCGGTGGGGCGGGTGGTGGCGTCCCGGGTACCGGAGCCGCACCTGACCGAGCTGCCGAGGTGACGCGAAGAAGGCGAGCATCCCCGGACAGCGCCGGCCCCGGCCGACGGACCCCGAAGGGTTCCGCCGGCCGGGGCTCTGGTCCTATCGTCTGGGTCCGTGGTCGAAAAAGCGGCTCCGCTGCCCCCGACGGTCTTCCCGCTCGCCAAGGGACGTGTGTGGGCCACGCTGGCCGGTTCGCTGGTCTTCGTCGCCCTGGGCATCGTCTTCCTGGTCGCTCACAGCACCGTGAAGATGACTGTGGCCGGGGCGCTGGCCGTCCTCTTCTTCGGGTCCTGCTCGGTGAGCTTCATCCGGCGCCTGTTCCGTGACCGACCCGAGCTGGTGCTGGACGACGCGGGCGTGGACCACGTGAGGCTGGGCCGGTTCGGCTGGGACGAGATAGCCGCCGTGCGGATGCGGGAGCAGCGGGTGCGCACCACCTCGCAGCGGTTCATCGAGCTGGTGCTGCACGATCCGGATGCCTACCTGGCGCGAGCGCCCAGGCTCGTCCGCAGGACCGCGCCCGCGACCGCACGGCTCGGCCTCGGCCCGGCCAACATGGCCACGAACACCTTGCCGGTGCCGCCGGAAGCGGTCCTGGAAGCGATGCGGCGCCACTGCCCCGGACTCCCGGTCCAGCACTGAGCCCCGCTCCCCGCGAGCCCCCGCGGCACCTGCCTCAGTTCCTCAGCTCGCACCACACCGTCTTCCGGTCCGGCCCCTGGTCCACGCCCCACCGCTCGGCCAGCGCGTCCACGAGCGCCAGCCCCCGCCCCGACTCCGCCGTCTCCGCGGCCGACAGCAGGACGGGCAACGCGCGCGGGTCGGGATCGGTCACCTCGATCCGCGTACGCCCCACCGCCGTACCCCCGACCCGGACCGTCACCGGTGTTCCCTCGCCGAGGTGGTCGATGACGTTGGTCAACAGCTCCGTCGCACACAGGCGGACGTCGAAGCCGTGCCCACGGAGGTGGTGGCGCAGTTCCGGCGCCGCCTTCGCCGTGGCCAGCAGGTGTAGTTCCAGTGACGTCGTCACTGCGCCGCCGCCTTCCTCAGCGCGGCGGCCAGCGCCCGCGCCGTGGCCGTGTTGCAGTTCCCGAGCGTGACGAGTCCGGCGGGCGGGTCGTACGTACCCGCGAAGCCCGGCAGGTCGACCCGGAGCGAGGGCAGCGTGATGCCGTGCAGGGCGAGCGCGGCGCGGAGTTCCTCGACGCAGAGGGTGACGTCGTAGGCGGTGGGGGAGCGGTCGGACATGAGCGGCGGCACCTTCTGTGCGGTGTGTGACGAACGCCTCACAGACTGTCGCCACGCTCGCTACCGTGGAAGAGGTTTCGCGTTCGCGACCAGGGCAGCGGAGGAGAGTGAGCGGTGGCTCGGGGCAAGGACATTGACGGCTCGATGAGCGTCCCGACCTTCTACGGCAAGGAGTTGCGGTGGAAGCGGGAGGCGGCCGGCCTGTCGTTGGAGGCGTTCCTTGAGGGCAGCTTCTACGGCAAGACGTACCTCAGCGACATCGAGCACGGGGAGCGGAGGATGCCCATCGATCTGGCTCGCCACGCGGATCGCGTGCTCCGGACCGACGGCTTCTTCGAGCGCCGTTGCGAGGATGTGCGCATGGCCAAGAGGGGCGGGCATGCGGCGTACTTCGAGAAGGTCTTGGAGGCCGAGAAGTATGCCCTGACCATCGAGGAGTGGTGCCCGATCCTCATTCCTGGGCTGCTTCAAACTGCGGCCTATGCGCGAGCCGTGATCTTGGCGGGCTTCCCGCTGTCCCTCGACGAGGAGGTCGAGGAGAAGGTCAGCGGCCGAATGGCCCGTGCCGAGCTTTTCGATCTGGATCACCGCACCCCCGGGTACTGGGCGATCCTGCACGAGTCGCTGATCACCGACCCGATCCTGCCGCCGCCCGAGATGGCGGAGCAGCTCGACCGCATCGTGGAGTTGGCTGAACGTCGTCGGATCACTCCGCAGCTCATCCTGCGGAAGGTCGGTGCGCATCCGCTCATGACTGGTCCGGCGAAGATCATGACCTTTGCCGATGCCCCGCCACTGTTCTACACGGAGGCGCTACACAGCGGTGACACCATCGATGATCCGACCCTCGTGGCGCAGTACCGCTGGTCGTACGATCAGCTCAGGGCCGTCGCACTATCGCCGAAGGCGTCCCTGGCCATGATCAAATCAGCGGCAGAGGATTACCGAAATGGCAAGCAAGCGGATCGACTTGAGTGACGCGCTCTGGGTGAAGAGCAGCTACAGCAACGCGGGCGGCGGGGACTGCGTCGAAGTAGCCCACAACATCCCCACCCTCATCCCCGTACGTGACTCGAAAGTCCCCGGCGGCCCCGTCCTCCTCCTCGCCCCCGCCGCCTGGACCCCCTTCGTCGCCGCGCTGAAGTCTGCGTAACCAGCGACGCGAACGGGGCGTGAGGTGCCCGGCACCCCACGCCCCGTCAGCGGGACGACAACCCCGGCGACTTACCGCTGCCGGAAAGACTCCACGTACCCGTTGGCCGGCGAGCCGACCCCCGTCACGTCGTCGTAGCCCTTCACCGCGGACAGCGAGCTGTCCTTGCCCAGGCTGCGGACCGACGTGAGAAGACCGTCCGCGGCGTCGAGGCCGTTGGCGAAGTCCACGCGCGCCACGGCCAGGCCCGACCCCGTCGGGTTGTCCGTGACGTCGTGGAAGACGCCCTTCTTGCCGTACTTGGCGTAGATCACCGGGTTGGCGAAGCCGAGGGGCTTGCCGCCGCGGGCCTCCTGGGCCAGGGCCTGGACCGCCGCGATGACCGGCGCGGCCAGCGAGGTGCCGCCGATGCGGTACTCGCTGTACTGCTCGGTGCCGTCGGGGAAGGTCTGGGTCTGGCCGACCAGGAAGCCGGTGTTCGGGTCGGCGATGGCCGCGATGTCCGGGACGACGCGGTTGCCGGCGGCGTTGTTGGCCGTGGCCAGCGCGTTCGGGACGACGCCCTTCTGGTAGTACGGCTGCGGCACCGTCTTGCTGGTGCCGCCGCCCGCGCCCGAGGTGAACGCGCCGGGGAAGCCGACCCAGCTCTTGCCGTCGGGGGACAGCGACGCCTTCTCGGTGCCCCAGCCGGTCTCCCACTGGTACTTGTCGCCCTTGCCGACGGCCAGCGAGGTGCCGCCGACCGCGGTGACCCAGGCGGAGTTCGCCGGGGTGTCGACCTGCTTCACACCGGTGTTGGCTACCTCGTCGCCGTTGTCACCGGACGAGAAGTAGAAGCCGATGCCCTGGACCGCGCCCAGCTGGAAGACCTGGTCGTAGGCGGCGGCGAGGTCCGGCGTCTGGTTGGCCTCGATGTCGCCCCAGGAGTTGGAGACGATGTCGGCCAGGTGGCTGTCGACGACCTTGCTGAGGGAGTCCAGCAGGTCGTCGTCGTAGCAGGAGGCCGCGCCCACGTAGGTGACGTCGGCGTTCGGTGCGACCGCGTGGACCGCCTCGACGTCCAGGGTCTCCTCGCCGTACCAGCCGGCGGCCCCGCACTCGTCGGTCTTGGTGTAGTTCTTCGGCAGCACCTGGTGCAGCTGGCCGGTCTTCCAGGCCGCGTCGCCGTTCTTCACGGCGTACTTGCCGGCGTCGTAGGCGATCGTCGGGGAGGCGTACGCGTCGGTGATCGCGACGCGGACGTTCTTGCCGGTGTACGTGCCGGCGCCGTACGCCGCGCGCAGCTGCTCGCCGGTGTAGCCCTTGATCGCGTACGGGATTTTCTGGCCGTAGGCGTCCGGGAGCGTCGTCGCGACGTTCGAGCCGTAGTACGACGAGAAGGGGCCCGCGTTCTTGAAGACCGCGTCCGGGGGCGGCAGCTGGTCGTCGTGGTTCGCCTTGTGCGGAGCGTTGTCCAGGCCGGTGACGGTGAGGACCGCGCCCTTCAGGGCGGACGGGGCGGAGGCCGTGCGCGCCGGGGCGCGGTAGGTCTTGGAGCCCTTGGCGTAGTTGTGCAGCTGGGTGCCGAACGCCTTCTCGGCGGCGGCCACGTCACCGGAGACGGCGACGTAGTGCGGGGTGACCGCGGTGACCGTCAGGCCGGCCGACTTCAGCCAGGACGTGACGGCGGCCACCTGGGCCTTGGTGGCCCCGAAGCGGGCCTGCGCCTTCTTGGCGCTGAGGTACTTGCCGTACAGGGGCGAGCTGGGGTCGGACACCGCCTTGGCGTAGGCGGCGAGTCCGGCCGCGTCCCGGCCGGCCAGGTAGACGCGGGCCTTGACCTGGGCCTTGTCCGAGGTCGCGCCCTTGTCCGCCTTGGCCGTGGCCCACAGCGGCTTGGTGCCCTTCAGTACGTCACGAGCGGGGCTGTCCGCGGCGTGTGCCGCGGGTATGCCCAGCGCCAGCGCACCGGCGATCATGGGCAGTGTCGCTGCCATGCTCACACCGGCGCGCACGGTGGCGCGGTTGGATCTCATAGAACCCCCTGCGATGCGGTTCGCATGCATGTAGTGGTTGGCACGTCGTGGAGGCGCGCGCCGGCCCGCGGCGGTGTCGGCCGACGAGTGGATCACACGATGGGGGCCACTCTTGCGATGAACCGTTCATGCAAGGGGAACGTAAAAGTCAAGAGAAGCTCAAGTAACCGCCCTGCAGGGCGGTTTGACCGTTTCATCCTTACGGCGGTGTTACGAACGGGCTTGCGCGCCCCGTTCCTTGAGCATTCCGGCCATCAGCTCGATCTCCGACTGCTGCGCGTCGACCATGCCCTGCGCGAGCCGCTTCTCCACGCCGACCGTGCACTTGGCGACACAGCCCTCGGCCATGTGGATGCCGCCCTTGTGATGGGCCGTCATCAGCTGGAGGTAGAAGACCTCGGCCTGTTTGCCGCTGAGCGACCCGAGCTTCTTCAGCTCGGTGTTCGTGGCCATCCCCGGCATCAGCGCGCCGTCCTTGCCGGAGGCCATGCCGCCCATGCCCATCCAGGTCATCGGCGGGTCGGCTGACACCTTGGGCAGGTTCCACAGGTCCAGCCAGCCCAGCAGCATGCCGCGCTGGTTGGCCTGCGTCTGCGCGATGTCGTAGGCGAGCCGCCGCACCTCCTCGTCCTTCGTGCGGTCGCGCACGATGTACGACATCTCGACGGCCTGCTGGTGGTGGACGGCCATGTCCCGGGCGAACCCGGCGTCCGCCGAATCCGCGCTCGGCGTCTTCGGACTCGGTCCGCCGGTCTCCTCGGCGACCGCGTAGGTGATCGCGCCGGCCGCGACGAGCACCGCCGCCGCGGTTCCGGCGACCCAGCCGACGTGCTGCCGCCTCACTTCATGACCCCGCCGGTGCACGAGGCGCCCGGCTCGGGCGTCTGCTGCCCCTGCACGTACGTGGCGAAGAACTTGTCCACTTCCGGGTCCTTGGCGCTCTTCACCGCGACCTGGTGGCCCCACGCCGACAGGATCAGCGGGGCGTCCTGGTTCTCGTACGGGCTCATCAGCGAGTACGGGGTCTTCTTCACCTTCGCCGCGAGCGCGTCGACGTCGGCCTTGGCCGCCTTGCCGGTGTACGTCACCCAGACCGCGCCGTGCTCCAGCGAGTGCACGGCGTTCTCCTCGGGCACCGCCTTGGTGTAGACGTCGCCGTTGCAGTTCAGCCAGACCGGATTGTGGTTGCCGCCGACCGGTGGGTGCATCGGGTACGACACCTTGGTCGTCACGTGCGTCCGGGACAGCTTGCCCGACCAGGTCTTCACCCCGTCCGCGCCGGTGGTGAACTTCCCCGAGTCCCCGGAGCCCTTGGCGTCACCGCTCGGCGTGGCCTGGTCCTTGCCGGAGTCGTTCTGCGTCTTCACCAGGACCACACCGCCGACGACGAGACCGACGACGACCACCGCGCTGGCGGCGATGGTGAGCACCCGGTTGCGGCGCTCGCGGGCACGGTCCGCGCGCCGCATCTCCTCGATGCGCGCCTTGCGCGCCGCGGTGCTGCTGTTCTTGCCGGAACCCATGAGGCGTGTCCTTCTGCGGAAGGGGACGTGGACGGTGGGGCCCGCTGATCGTAATGCGGCGGGGCCGCGCTTGACGTGGGCAGGGCACAGGAACCGGAAATTTGAAGCGGGGATGCGCATTATCTACGCTCGCGGTATGCGGCTGCTGCGCTCCACCGACCTGGCCCTGCGCGTCCTGATGCGACTCGCGGTCGCCGACGCCACGCCCACGACCCGTCAGGTCGCCGCCGACATGGACGTGCCCTACACGCACGCCGCGAAGGTCGTCGCCGAACTCCAGCACCTGGGCCTGGTCGACGCCCGGCGCGGGCGGGGCGGCGGGCTGGCGCTCACGGAGCGGGGCCGCACCGCGTCGGTGGGCGCGGTCGTGCGGACCTTCGAGGGCGAGGGCGACGTGGTGGACTGCGAGGGGACGCAGGGCACGGCGGCCTGCCCCCTGCGCTCCGGCTGCCGCCTGCGGGGCGCTCTGCGGGGGGCCCAGGAGGCGTTCTTCGCCGCGCTGGACTCCGTCACGATCGGGGACCTCGTCACCGGGCCGACGGGGCCCTTGCTGCTGGGGATCTCCCGGCGGCCGGGGCCGGACTGAACGCGCGTCTCCTGGATGCTCAGCCTGGGCCGGCCGCCAGATGGATGCGGGCCGGGGCCGGCGGTTCCCCGCGCCCCTTCGGGGCGGTCAGCCCTGGGCCAGCCAGAGGTCGGGGCCGAAGACCTCGTAGTGGATGTCGGCCGGGGCGACGCCCTTCTCGATCAGCTGGGTGCGGATCGCGCGCATGAAGGGGAGGGGGCCGCACAGGTACGCGCGCGTGCCGGGGTGGACGTCGATGCCGGTCAGGTCGACCAGGCCGGTGCGGGTGCCGGGCTCGGCGTCGCGCTCGTAGAAGAAGTGCGCGGCGGCCTCGGGCAGCTTCTCCGTGTACGCCGTGTGGTCGGCGCGCAGGGCGTGGTCGGCGGGGGAGCGGTCGCCGTGGACGACGGTGACCGGGGCGCGGTGGCCGCCGGCGGCGAGGCCGGCCAGCATGGCGATCATCGGGGTCACGCCGATGCCCGCGGAGGCGAGCAGCAGGGGCGTGTCCGGGCCGCCGGCCGGTACGAGGTCGCCGTACGGCTCGGACAGCTCCAGGACGTCGCCGGGCCGCACACGCGCGTGGAGGTGGTTCGAGACCTCGCCGTCCGGCGTCGCCCCGCCCCGCACGCGCTTGACGCTGATCTGACGCACCGTCTCGCCCGGCGCCCCGGTCAGGCTGTACTGCCGTATCTGCCGGGCGCCGTCGGGCAGGGTGACGCCGACGGAGACGTACTGTCCCGCGCGGAAGCCGGCCACCGGGCCGCCGTCCGCCGGGCGCAACCGGAAGGTGACGACGTCCGGGGTCTCCTCGAAGCGCTCGACGACCTGCCAGGCGCGCAGGCCGGGGCCGCCGCTCTCCTCGTACAGCCGCTTCTCGATCGCGATGAGGGCGTTCGCCATCAGCCAGTACACCTCGTCCCAGGCGGCGGCCACCTCGGGGGTGACGGCCTCGCCGAGGACCTCGGCGATGGCGGCGAAGAGGTGCTCGTGGACGACGTCGTACTGTTCGGGGGCCACGCCCAGGGAGGCGTGCTTGTGCGCGATGCGGCCGAGCATCGCGTCCGGCCGCTGGTCCGGGCGGTCCAGCAGGTGCGTGGCGAAGGCGGCGATCGACCCGGCGAGGGCCTGCTTCTGGGTTCCGGCGGCCTGGTTGCCACGGTTGAAGAGGTTGCGCAGCAGGTCGGGGTGAGCGTCGAAGAGGCGGGCGTAGAAGCGCTCGGTGATCTCGCCGATCGCCGCGCCGACGGCGGGCAGGGTGGCGCGGACGGTGGTTGCGGACTGCTCGGTCAGCATCGGGACCCCTCGGAGAACTCGGCTGATCAACACGCTATGAAAAGTTGCATCGGAGATGCAAATTTAACGGGCGTGGTGTCGGTCACGGGGGAAGCGGACCGGCCATTACGGATGTCGGCCCGAGCAGGCAAGATGGGTCGAGAGCGCACTACACCTGCCGTACGGGAGGCGTTCAGGGCGAGGACGCCCGGGCGATCAAGGCCCGCAACGCGCGTGAAACCGTGTTGTGGTGGGATGCTCAGGTGCCCGACCGCCTCCCGTGATACGGGGGACAGGCGGCCTGACCAGCAAGGATGGGGAAGCGGAAGATGGACAAGCAGCAGGAGTTCGTGCTCCGGACCTTGGAGGAGCGCGACATCCGGTTCGTACGCCTGTGGTTCACGGACGTGCTGGGCTTCCTCAAGTCCGTCGCCGTGGCCCCCGCCGAGCTGGAACAGGCCTTCGACGAGGGCATCGGCTTCGACGGCTCCGCCATCGAGGGCTTCGCCCGGGTCTACGAGTCCGACATGATCGCCAAGCCGGACCCGTCCACCTTCCAGGTCCTGCCGTGGCGCGCGGAGACCCCCGGCACGGCCCGCATGTTCTGCGACATCCTCATGCCGGACGGCTCCCCCTCCTTCGCCGACCCGCGGTACGTCCTCAAGCGCGCCCTCGCCCGCACCTCCGACCTCGGCTTCACCTTCTACACCCACCCGGAGATCGAGTTCTTCCTGCTGAAGGACCGGCCGCTGGACGGCTCCCGCCCCACCCCCGCCGACAACTCGGGCTACTTCGACCACACCCCGACCAACGTCGGCATGGACTTCCGCCGCCAGGCGATCACCATGCTGGAGTCGATGGGCATCTCGGTGGAGTTCTCCCACCACGAGGGAGCGCCGGGCCAGCAGGAGATCGACCTGCGCTACGCCGACGCGCTCTCCACGGCCGACAACATCATGACGTTCCGGCTGGTCATGAAGCAGGTGGCGCTGGAGCAGGGCGTGCAGGCGACGTTCATGCCGAAGCCCTTCTCCGAACACCCCGGCTCCGGCATGCACACCCACCTGTCCCTCTTCGAGGGCGACCGCAACGCCTTCTACGAGTCCGGCGCCGAGTACCAGCTCTCCAAGGTCGGCCGCTCCTTCATCGCGGGCCTGCTGCGGCACGCGGCGGAGATCTCCGCGGTCACCAACCAGTGGGTGAACTCCTACAAGCGCATCTGGGGCGGCTCCGAGCGCACCGCCGGCGCCGGCGGCGAGGCCCCCTCCTACATCTGCTGGGGCCACAACAACCGCAGCGCCCTGGTCCGCGTCCCGATGTACAAGCCCGGCAAGACCGGCTCGGCCCGCGTCGAGGTCCGCTCCATCGACTCCGGCGCCAACCCGTACCTGGCCTACGCCGTCCTGCTCGCCGCCGGCCTGAAGGGCATCGAGGAGGGCTACGAGCTCCCGCCGGGCGCCGAGGACGACGTCTGGGCCCTGTCCAACGCCGAACGCCGCGCCATGGGCATCGAGCCCCTCCCGCAGAACCTCGGCGAGGCCCTGACCCTCATGGAGGGCAGCGACCTCGTCGCCGAAACCCTCGGCGAACACGTCTTCGACTTCTTCCTCCGCAACAAGCGGCAGGAGTGGGAGGAGTACCGGTCCGAGGTGACGGCGTTCGAGCTGCGGAAGAACCTGCCGGTGCTGTAAGGGCAGGTCAGAGCGGGGTTCCCGCTGATTCGGCGGATGGGGCCGACGGCTGCGGACCGTCGGCCCCATTGCGTCTCACTGACCCTGGGCCGTCTCTGGGCCGTCCGGCGTCGGATCGGTGCCCTCGTACAGGCCGTCCACGGCCTTGCGGGCCCGTGCGTCGCTGCTCGGCATGAGGTGCGTGTAGACCCGGAGCGTGAACCCTGGATCGTTGTGGCCGAGGTAGTGACTCAGTGCCTTGATGTTCTCGCCGGCGTCCAGCAGGACCGAGGCGTAGAAGTGCCTGAGGGCGTGCATGCCGTGCTCGCGGGCAGCCTGGTGACGCTGACCGGGCTTGGGCGCGGGAATCACTCCAGCAGACACGAGGGCGGGCTTCCATGCGCGGTCGTTGAAGTCGGTACGTCGAACCGCGCCGGCGCCGTCAAGGCGGGTGAACAGCAGCCGCTTCGTGACAGGCGGACCGTCCACCCGGAGCCACGGCAGGGTGATCTCCACCGGGGTGAACGCCTCCATGTGCTGCTTGAGAGCGTGCGCCACGCGGTCCGGCAAGGGAACGTCGCGGATCTTGTTGCGCTTGGGTGGGGCGAATACGAGACCCTGTTTCGTCACTTTCACCTGGTTCGCGATGTGGAGCCATCCGGAGTCGAAGCCGATTGCGTCGACGGGTAGCCCGAAGATCTCCCCTTGCCGGAGTCCGCATCCGCCTCCGAGGTCGACCGTCGCGCGGTATCGCTCCGGCAGCGCTGCACGCACAGCAAAGACGCGCTCTGCGCTCCACGGCACAACGCGACCAGTACCCGCAGCAGGCGGACGAACCGATTGCGCGTGGCACGGGTTCTTCGCCAAGTGGCCGTCGTCCACGGCCGCGTTAAGGACCGTCGACACGTTGTTGTAGATCACGCGCCGGTATGACGACGCGGGGACGGCCCGTTCCAGTTCGCTGAGCCAATCCCGGATGTGTTCCGGCTTGAAAGAACCGAGTGGTCGCGGTCCCAGGTAGGGGATGGCATGGCCGCGAATCGCGGACTCCACCGACTCTCGCGTTGTCATGTCGGTGGTCTGGGTGTTCAGCCACTTCTCGGCGTACTGCCGGAACGTCACTCGACTCGCGGCCGGGTCCACGTACTGGCCGCGAGACATGTCCGCCTCAATGTGGGCGAGCCATTGATCGGCCAGTCGCTTCTGTCCGTCGGGGAATGACTTGCTTTTCTCTGTTCCGTCCGGGCCGATGTAGCGGGCGCGGTAACGCATTCCGGTGCCGTAGCGGTCCGTGCGTACACGACGGGGCTTGCCGGTGGCGTCGGATTCGGTCTTGTACCACCGGTCTTGGATGTGCCCTGCCATCAGGCAATGGTCCTCTCGACATGCAGCAGGGAGAGCCGCACGGGCGGCTCTCCCTGCTGTGTGGTGGGTGTTTGGTTAGGCGGCTGCGGTTTCGGCGTGCTTGAGCTGGTCGACATAGGCCCGTACGTCGGCGGGGTCGTAGCGGAGGTGCTTGCCGATGCGGAAGCCGGGCGGACCGGTGCGCTTCTTACGCCACTGGTAGACGGTCTCTAGGGGCACCTCGAACATGCCGGCGATGTCGTCAGGGGTTAGGTACCGGTCCGGCAGGCCGCTTCGGAGGGTGGCGCGGGGGTCGGGGGCTGTCGGCTTTGCCATAGGGACTCCAAGCAGGGAGCGCAGGGCCGGGTGTGTCCGAGGTGCGGATTTCTGCGTCACCCGCGTCATCTGCGTCATTCATGCACCTGACCTGCCGTTTCGTGGTGACGCAGGACCGAGAAGGTGCGTCACCGGTGACGCAGGCCTTCGTCACCGGGTGACGCAGGTGACGCGGGGTGACGCAGAGATCGGCCGTCTGCGTCACCCGTCTTCCGGCAGGTCACCGGCCGTTTACGGGGTGCGGGTGACGCAGGTGACGCAGCGTCTTTCTACTTCGGACAAAGAGGGGGGGTGGTGTCTGTTGTGGTGCGCGGCTCAGAGAGTAAAGAACGGGCCGCTTCGCGGCGCGACCATCACAGGGCGGCGGCGCCGCCGAACAGCAAGAGGAGCACGCGGCGGCGGGTGCTCCTCTTGCTTGTGCGGGCGGGCGTGGTGCCGCGCGGTCAGAAGGCCGCTGCCTGCTCGTGCGGGGCCGGTGAGTGGGCCGGCCGCGCGATCTCGATGTAGCGGGCCGTCTTGGTGCGGCCCCAGTCGATGAGGACGCCTCGGGCGGCGAGGGTGGGCTGAAGGCGCTTGAGGCGGTCTGAGAGCACCTTGCCGGTGGTCGGCCACCCTTTGGGCAGGGGACGGAAGTCCTCGCCCGCGTAAAGGCCGCTGAGGCAGTGCAGCCACTCGGCCGACGTCATCCGCTGCTCGGTGCCCGGCTCGATGCCGGCGGCGTGCTTCAGGACGGTCTGCGCCAGCAGGTCACCTTCAATGACGTCGTCGTTGAGGTCGTCCAGGCTGGCCCGGTAGGCGGCGAGTGCTCCGAGGCCGGTGGCCGCGTCGAGCTGCGCGCACAGGTGGGCGAAGTCGGCCATGCGCAGGTCGGTGGGGATGTCTGCCTCTGCTGCGCGGACCTTGACCGTGAGGTCCAGGAGAGACCCGAGGATGACCGGCAGTGCCTCGGCGTAGTCCGCCCACAGTTCCGCTTCCGTGCGCCGGACCTTGGGCCGCTCCAGCCGCAGGGGCAGGAGCCGTTCCGCGAGGTCGGGCCGGATGACGCCGACGTCGATACCGGTCAGGAGCAGGGGGCGGCGGTAGCGGGCGCGGAAGACGTCCCCGTCGGTGAACAGCGCGCGCTTGACGTTCTCGGCCCCGGTGACGATGCAGCACATCGCGTCCGACAGGTCCGGGGTCATGTGGGAGAGGTTGTCCAAGGCTGTGACCCATCCGGCGGCTACCGCCGCGATCAGGTTTTCCTCGTCCTTCGGGGCCCGGCGCAGGTCCCCGCTCATGCCCTCGATGACCCGCACGAGCATCCGCCCGCTGGTGGACTTGCCCGCCCCCTGCGGGCCGGTGAGGAATGGGGCGGGGACAGGTACGGACGGTCCGAGGCAGCCGATGAGCCAGGCGATGGCCAGGCACTCCGTCTCCGCGTTGGCGAAGTTGCACAACCTGAGCAACAGGTCGATGCCTTTGCCGTCGGTGTCCTTGGCCGGGATCGGCAGCTCCCCGGTGAGCTGGGTGCGCCGCCAGCACACCTCTCGCGGGTCGGGGACGGCGATGTCCCAGCCGGTGGGGTGGATGCGGACGGACTGCCCGTCGGCACGCCCCAGGTCCAGCCACGTTGCCCCGTCGAGCCCGGGGGCGACGCGGATGTGGACGGGCTGCACGTCCTCGGTCAGCGCCAAGGCTTCGATCAAGTCCAAAGCCTCCTTGAGCGCGGTCCCGTTAAAGACGCCGACTCCGTCGCGGAAGAGACCGACCATGAGTTCCTGGCGGTGGCTGCCGGTGGTGCCCTGGGAGCGGATCGGGCGGGCCACGGGGTGGCCGTTGCGCTGCGCGTACACGGTCCCGTCGGCGGTGCGGAAGTACCGGAAGTGGTCCTGCGCGTAGTTGGTGATGATCTCGCGGGCGGGGTTCTTGTCGTCGTCGGTCATGCTCACAGTCCCAACGTGGTGCGGGCGTTGGTCCACGCGTCTGAGCAGTGCCGCGGGGACTCGCCCTTGGCCTGCGCGGCGGCGAACAGCCGCATGACGTGGGCGTCGGTGAGGCAGCCGCACCGGCCGTGCGTGGATAGCACGGCGAGGAACGTCCGGTACACGGTCGCGTGGATCGCGCTGCGCGCCTCGGTGATTCGCTCCACCGCCATGCCGATACCGCGCTCCAAGAAGGCGGGCGTGCGGTGCGGGCACTCCTCGCCGGCGCGTGGGGGCACGGTGACGGCCTGCGGCACCGACCGGACCGGGGAAGGCTGCTTGATGGCCAGGGCGCGTACGGCGTCGGGCAGGTCGGCAAGACTGCCGGTGCCGGGGCCGAGGTAGCGGGCGTAGGCCATGGACGACTTGATGTCGACGCCGGGCCGGACCGCGTTGCGGGAGGTCATGGCACCCCGGTAGATCCAGTGCTCCCCGCGCGTCGTCGCCACGGTCCGGGTGGCGGGTAGCGTCTCGCGGGCCCATGCGACGGCCGCCGCGTCGTCCAGGTCCACCACGGTCAGCCCGGCGCCGCCGGGGTGGTAACCCACGCACACCGCCCGATCCCACGCCACCAGCCACGGGGGCGAGGTGATGACGGCAGGGTCGGTGGTGGCGGCGGCCCACGCGTGGCAGACACCGGGGCAGTGGCACGTGCTCGGCGTCTTCATGTTCGGCCGGCCGCCGCACGCGTTGCCGGCGCAGGTGAGGCAGTTGCCGAACGGCACCTTGCCTGCCCGCAGCGGCAGCACGGGCAGGCCGTCGGCGGCGAGCGTGAGCGCGGTGTCGAGCACGGGCGGCCGGTGGCCGGACGCTCGCCGAACGGGGGTCAGTTGGGTCATGCTGGGAAACCTCCGCAGGTCTGTTGAGGACTGGAGACAAGGGCGGCCCCGGTTCTTGGTCGGATGGGGGCCGCCCTTGGCGTAGCTAGAAGGGCGGTTCGTTGCTGTAGCCGCCGGGCGCCCACGGGTCACAGCCGGTGTCACGGCGGCGCAGCCACCGGGGCCGGCGCGGAAAGGGCAGCAGGGTCCGGCGGCGGTTCTCGTCCCAGCAGGTGCAGGGCTCCCAGTCGGTGCCGGCGTACTCGCCGGTGGCGGTGTCGCCGTAGTCGTGGTTGGTGCCGCCCTCCCCGTCGCACATCCGGCAGTTCGGGCGGGGGGTGTCGGTGAGGATCAGGGCCCGGCGGGGCCAGGTGGTGAGCTGGATGCGCAGTCGCACGGTGCTGGTCTCCTGTCAGCCGTGGAAGTGGTTGCGCTTGAAGACGGCCTTGCGGATGTGGAACGTGATGCCGCTTTTGCTGTGGTTGGGCTTGAAGATCTGGACGGCGGCGTATCCGCCGAAGCAGATGGCGGCCAGGGTGATGAGCTGGGTGATCAGCGCCGTGAGGGCGGTGATGAACGTGGTCAGCAGGAGCAGCCCGCCGCAGACGGCCCCGAAGCCGATGCCGCCGAGCGCGATGTTCACCGCCGTGCGGGAGACGGCCGCCGGCTTGGCCGTGGCCGGTGCCGGGTGGGTCGGTGTGACGGCGTAGCCGGTGACGACGCGGCCGTCGGGCAGGACGATGCTCGCTACCGTCGGTACTGCGCTCGGCTGCACCGGAACTAGCGCCGTTGCGATGGCCGGTACGGGGGCGAGGGGGCCGGGCTGGTGGACGGTTACGGCCCGCTCGTCGGGCGCGTTGCGGAGCGGTTCGGGGTACATGCGGAATCCCTTCCGGTGCTCGCTCGGGGAGGCAGACGCACCCCCCTCGGGGGTGGCTGTGGAGGGGGTTTCAGGGGTGCTGACCTGGGCGCCTCCCCGCCTCCCCGAAGGGGTGTTTTCGCTGATCAGTGCGGGGGAGGCGGGTCGGGGAGGCGGTTGGGGAGTTCTCCCCGCCTCCCCGCACGGCGTTCGGGTGGCTCCCCGTTGTCAGGCGGCGGAAGCGGAACCGTCCGCGTCGCGGTCGGCGAGGGCGCGGGTGACGTCGTCGCGGCGGACGACCATGCGGCCGTGCGACTTGTACGGCTCGACGCCAGCGGCCTCCAGCACGCGCTTGAGGTCGGTGAACGTCCAGCCGCCGTAGGCGTCCGCGTTGAGCACGGACAGCCGCTTGACGATGTCCTGCGTGAAGACGCGTTCGGCGTCGCCGATGATGGAGGCGATGTCGGCGAGCGGGTCCCGGTCGGCGTCGTCGCGCTCGATGGCGTGCAGGGTGGTAACTCCGTCGCGCAGGGCCTTGGCCCGCTCGGCGATGGCGTGGGCGTCGTCGTCGCCGATGTAGTGGGTGCGCACGGTGATGGACGCCTGCCCGGCCGGGATCTCGATGCCGTCGGAGGCGACGACAAGGGTGCCCTTGTCCAGGCCCTGGCGGAGCAGGTGCGGGGCGGCGCCGCCGTCCACGGCCTTGTCACCGAGCGCCATGCGGGCCTGGGATTCGGTGCCCAGGGCGAGGGACGCGCGGGTGTGGGCGCCCTCGCGGACCAGCTTGGGCAGGTTCTGGTCGGTGGGGTCCTGCGTGCCTTCCCACATCAGCACGTCCACGGCGCGGCCCTGGTTGTGGACCTTGCGGACGGCCATGAAGTAGCGGGAGGTGGCCTTGGAGCCGCCGTAGGGCCGGCCGTCCTCGTCCTTGACCGGGCACATGAACGCCACCTGGGCTTCGTCCACGATGCCCAGCAGCGGCGGGAACACCGCGTTCGGGTCGGTCCGGCGGGCCTCGATACGGCGGTTCATCTCCTCCACCAGGCCCTCCACCATCTCGGTAGCCTGGATGACCTGCTCATCCGCCGGCCCTTGGATGAGCACGGTCGCCAGTCCGTCGAACATCGCCCAGTCGCCCACACCCTTGAGGTCGGCGATCCGGAACTCCACCGTGCGGTCCAGGGCCGCCCACAGCGCGAGGGAGCGCAGGGAGGCGGTCTTGCCCTGGTTGGACAGGCCGGTGATGAGCAGGTGCCGCTGGTACAGGCTCAGCGCGGCGGCGTCCCCGCGCAGGTCCTGACCCCAGGGGGCGCGGCCCTTCTTGTAGTCGGCGGTCAGCGTCTCGTCGGTGACCAGCGGGGAGGGGCCGATCGGCTCGTCCAGCGCACCGGAGTCCGCCACCCACAGCCGCACCGTGCGGGCAGCCTGCGGGATGGTGATGAACACCTCGTGCTCGTGCCGGGACAGGTTCTCCGCCAGCTTGCGCCGCTTGCCCTGCACCTCGTTGGTCGACACCCCCGACGGCAGGGTCACGTCGACTTCCACACCGCATCCGGCGATCACGATCGGCGACAGCATGGAGGCGCCGGCGTCGCCCATCTCCGTAATGGCCTTGCGCAGGGCCGGGATACCCAGGTCACGCAGCGCCTTGACCACGATCGACGGGGTGATCGGCTCTCCCTCACCGCTGCGGGCACTTGCGGGCAGGGCCCACTGCGGTGCGGCCTTCTGATGGGCACCCACCGACCACAGGGCGAGCAGGGCCAGGAACGGGCCGATCGTCAGGGCCGGGCCCCACACCACCCGCACGATCGTGATCATCAGGTTGATGAACTTGATGACCGCCATCAGCGGGGTGACGACGTCGGCGGGGTCCTTGGTGGCCACCGCCATGGCGATACCGAGCAGCACGAGACCGCCGATGCCCATGCCGGCGCTCACGGCGGCGCCCTTGGCCGCGTCCAACGGGGAGTGCAGCAGGTCCATGCGGCGGCGGTGACGTGCCTCGCGGAAGCGCTGCCCGCGTTCCTCCCACTCGGCGGCGGCCTCCATGTTCCCCGCGGCTTCCGCCGCACGGAGCATCCGCTCGTAGCGGGCGGCCGTGCGGCCGTCCCATGCACGGCGGGCCACGATCCGGGCGCCGCCGGCCACGTACAGGGAGTGCCGGACCACCGCACGCGCGGCGGTCCGGGTCTGCTCATGGGTGACGGCCGCGCGGACGGCCCGCCCCGAGCGCACCCACAGCGGCAGCACCGGCGCGGCCGGCGCGGCCGGGGTGTCGGTGACGATGGTCAGAGTCGACGCTTCACCTGCGGCGGAGCCGGGGGCGGGGTCGGGGTTGGGGTCCTTGTAGAGGTGAACGACGTCGCCGTTCATGCGGTGCTCTCCTGACTGCCCCGATCCGGGACGAGAAGTTGAGGAACACGCTCGGGGTGGCCGGGATCGTGGCGCGGTGCGGCCACCCCGAGCGGTGAAGGTCGATCAGGCGCCGGCGCGGGTCGTGCGCACGGTCACCACCAGCCGGACGACTTCTTGGCGGCCTTGGCGGTGGCGGCCTCGGTCACGATGCGCTGCCGCTCGGCCTTCAGCGCGGCGATCTCCGTGAGGAGCCGGGTCTCGGCGCTCTGCCAGGCGGTGTCCATCCGCTGGTCCGCACGGGCGGTGCCGTTGCCCCGGTGCAGGCTGCGGGCACCGGAGACGGCCGCGCCCAGCACGGCGCGGCGCTCGCGGCCGTCCAGCGGCCACAGCTCCCGGTTCTGCACCGCCTGAAGTTTGCGTTCGTTGCGCTGGATTTCCTTGTCCAGGCGGCGGGTGTCGGGCTTGCCCATGTCAGGCACTCCTCGGCGAGGTGGAAGGGGAAGCGCAGGGCACGCACGTGCCGAGCGAGGTGGGGATGACGTAGCCGGCGTCGCGCCGGCAGTTCGGGCAGGTGCGGCGGGCGCGGTTGGCCTTGGCCAGCGCCGCCCACCGCGCCGGCGTCATGGGACGCACGGGCTTGGCCAGGTCGACGCGGTACAGGTAGGCGACCAGCGGGCCCCGGCGGCGGCGCGGCCGTTCGAGCTGCGCCGCCACCTCCTGACCACCCGGCCGCAGACCCCGCGCACGGAGCTGCCGACGGGTGGCATAGCCGTCCGGGGCGGGCCGCCACCGGTAGACGGGCAGAGCTCCCATCAGGCGGCTACGCGCTTCCAGGCGGCCCGCAGGCGGACCTCGGAGGCGGAGTGACCGGCCGCCCGGAAGCGGGTGGCCATCTCCCGGTACGACAGGGCGGGGACTTCGCTGTGCCGGATTTGGTCCACCAGCGCGTCAAGGGCGTCGTCCGAGAGGGCCGGTCCGGCTTCCAGCGTGAGCGCCGGTACCGGCTCGGAGGGTCCCCAGACGGGCAGTTCCCAGCGGGCCGTGACGCCGGGCGTGACGGGGCCCGTCACGCTGGTCAGCGCCCTGCCCGTCTCCTCGCCCTTGCGGGCCGTCTCCAGCGTCGCCCACGCCTCGGAGAGCGTTGCGGCTGTCTTTGCCTGGACGCGTGCGACGCGGGCGCCGGCCTGCGTCACGGCCGTCAGCCGGGTCTCTTCCGTGGCCGCTTCCGCCCGCAACCGTGCGCGGGCCACGGCCGCCTCGTCGCGGGCCTCCTGCTGGATACCCCGGATGGCGTCCAGCGCGTGCGGGGTCAGCGCGGTGCGCTCCCACAGCCCGTGGACCAGCCACAGGGCCTTGGCCGCGATGGGCAGCCAGGCCACGGCCAGCCACGCGGCGGCGGAGCCGTCGGCGGTCAGGGCATGCGCGACCAGGACACCGGTCGCGATCAGCCCGAACGACCAGCCGACCGCGGTCACGGTGGGGTTGTGATCGCCCTGCGCGGCGAGGCGGCGCTCGTAGGCGAGGGTGGCCAGCCATCCCCCGTCGATGCCGAGACCGACCACCAGGGCGACCGGCCACGGCACGGCCGTGCCCAGCCACATCACCACCACGGCCAGCGTGAGAACCATCGACACGGCCGTCATCGCAACGGCCGGCAGCACGGTCTTGGCGTTCACGCCGCACCCCCGATGGCGAGCAGGGCGGCGAGGACGAGCAGGGCGCCTCCGGCCAGGGTGAGGTCGACGGAGCGGCGCAGGCAGGTGAACTTGGCGACCGCCAGGCGGGACAGGCCGGCGATGTCGGCGGCCAGGTCCCGCGAGACGGTGTCGGCGATCTCCTGCGCGGTGAGCGTGGCCCACAGCGGGAAGCCGTGCCGGCCGCCCAGGTTCGGGCGGACCGAGCGCAGCAGCAGACCGGCCGCCGTCAGCAGCACCGCCATACCGGCGCCGCCGGCGATACGGGCGGGCCAGGCCAGGGAGAGGTCGTGACCGACGCTCCAGGCCCCGGCGAGGACCGCGCCGACGAACGCCAGCAACAGGCTGGTCTTGCCGTCCGTCCGCGCGATCTCCGCCTTCACCTCGGCGTGCGCGGCCATCAAGTCCCGTCCGGTCGTGGCGGTCATGCCGCACCCCCCGGCAGGCTCGCGGTCGCCGCGCGGTTCGCCAGCGCGATGCGCTCGGTCAGCACCCGGCGGCGGGCCCGGCGGATGCGGCGGGTGTCCAGCTCGCTCGGCGTGCGGTCCAGGGTGATGATCTGCGCGTCCAGCAGGTCGACGTCCGCCAGGATCAGCGGCATCTCCTCCTCGATCGCGTCCAGCTCCGCGCCGGTCGGCTCCATGAAGTCGGCGAACGCGGTAACAGCGTCCTGAACAGTGACGATGTGCTTCATTGGGTCTGGTTCCTTCCAGTCAGGAACGGCCCGAAACGCGGCTCCCGGGTGGCACCCCGGGAGCCGCTCGCCGTTGGAGTCGGATTCCGGCTCCCCTCAGCGCTGCTCGTAGCGAGACGAACAGCGGAGGCAACCGGCGCAGCCCTTTGAGTTGCGAAGTTGTGGTCTTGCGGATGTGTCTCCTTCGGGAACACGGGCTCCCGTTTCAGGCGTATGGAGACGTGACCTTTCGGTCTGAGCCCTCCGGTTGACCAGGGGTCCGGGTCCCTCGGCCCGCTCTGTCCCGGGCCCCTTGTCGTGCGCTCGATCGGGCCGCCGAAGCGACCGATCAGAAGGAACATGTATTACCTGTTCCTCATCTTGCAGAGGGAGGTTCGCCCCGTCAAGCCCTTCGGCTGTTTGGAGTTCGTGCGCCCCTCGCGCTCGATGTACCTACAGAGTGGCGCCGGCGACGCCGACGCTCGACTTCGCGCCTGTACGACTCAGGTCGTTCTTAGCTAGCGTGAAGTCGTACCAAGTCGTCCCGGGTGAGCGGAGGTTGGCCGTGGCGAACGAGCGGCTGCGCGGCGCGATAGTCGACTTAGGCCTGACTCTTGATGACGTGGCCGAACGTCTCGGTGTGGCGGCCAAGACGGTCGAACGATGGATCAATGACCCGGAGCGCAAGCCGTACCGCCGCTTCCAGTACGCGACCGCCTCACTTTTGAAGTGCGAAGTCTCGTACCTCTGGCCGGACGAACGGACGTCGGCCGAAGTGACCGCCACCGGTAACGCGGAGTTGGTGAGGCTGTATCCACACCGGTCCGTCGTGATGCAGACCCTCTGGACGAACCTGTACTCCAAGGCGACCCGGCAGTTTGACCTACTGGTGTACTCCGGGTTCTGGCTCACCGAGGACGCGACGTTTCACCGCATCGTGAAGGAGAAGGCGGCTGACGGGGTTCCCATCCGCTTCATGCTGGGCGAACCCGACTCGCCGGCCGTAGCCGTGCGGGGCGAGGACGAAGGGATCGGGGCCGCGATGGCCGGCAAGATTCGCAACGCCCTCATCAACTATGGCCCGCTCTTCGGCCTCCCGGGTGTCGAGTTCCGCTTACACAGCACCACGCTCTACAACTCGATCTACCGGGCCGATGACGAGATGCTGGCCAACGGCCACCTATACGGGGTCGGCGCCTACATGGCTCCGGTGCTCCATCTGCAACGCGTACCAGGCGGTGAACTCTTCGACGCCTACGCTGAGAGCGTTGAGAAGGTGTGGCAGTCGGCCCGCCCGATCTCGTCACCCGCCGAATGGGAAGGCACACGCTGATGAGCCGGATTGATTACTTCCGCGACCCGAACGCCCCTAAAGCCAACTCAGTGGTGCCGTCGGTGACGGCGGTGGTCCGGGACGGTGCGGGACGGCTGTTGCTCATCCACAAAACCGACAACGATCTTTGGGCGCTGCCCGGTGGTGGCCACGACATCGGCGAACGCATCGCGGACACGGTTGTTCGTGAGGTCCGGGAAGAGACAGGCATCGACGTTGAGGTCGACAACATCGTGGGGCTCTACACCGACCCCGGGCACGTATTGGCGTACGACGATGGTGAGGTCCGACAACAGTTCTCCATCTGCTTCCGGGCCCATCCGGTCGGCGGTTCCCTGCGCACGAGTAGCGAGTCGAAAGAGGTCCGCTGGATTGATCCGACGGACCTTGACGGGCTGGACATCCACCCTTCGATGATGTTGCGCATCAGGCACGGTCTTGAGGACGCGCGGCGAGAGCCCTACATCGGCTGACCGCCAGCGGAAGCGTTCGCCATCCGGTCCCCGACGCGCTTGGAGGCTGCATGGATGTCGGGGGCCGCGCGTTGGATGAACCGCCCGACGATCGTGTCGGGGCCGTAGCGCTGCACGATCTCGTCTAGCCGCTCAGCCGGCGTCGTCTGCGTTCCGTCCGGCGTCGTCGTCATGTCGCAGTAGACCAAGGCATCGACCAGGTCAGGGCGCTCCATCTCGAACTCGCCCTCAAGTTCCTGTCGAAGTCCGCGTTCCTCCGCTTCCAGCAAGGCACAGGAGTGATGCGCCACAAGACGAACAACCCGTTCGTCCGCCCCTTCCTGATCCCTGAGGAATCGCGCGCCATCCAAAGGATGGAAGCCCGTAACGGCGATGGTCGGCGAGTAGCCGATGTCATGCAGGACGGCGGCGGCTTCCAACAGCTCGGCGTCGTCTCCCAGGATCGGACTCAGGGAACGAGCGCGCTTGGCGACACCGAGCGAGTGCGCCCACCGGCGCGGGAGCGGATCGGACAACAGCGATTCAGAGAGCGCGTACGCCCACTCAGTCAGTCCCATGTCGGCCAAGGCTACGGCTGGCCGGTCGGGGTTGGGAGAGCGCGTACGGTTCGTCCCTTGCCGTGAACGGTGGCGAGCAGGCCGTTCCCTTCCATCTGGGCGAGTACACGGCGCACGGCAGTACGGGAGACGCTGAACCGTTCGCACAACTTCGCTTCAGACGGGTAGGTGTCCCCCACTGAGAGTGAATCTTCCACGATCAGATCAGCCATCCGCTCTGAGAGGGAGCGTCGGTCGTTGTCTCGGGCGATGCGCCATCCGATGCCGGGGGCCGACACCACGATGCCATCGGCTTCCAGTGCCTTGAGCGCGCGCCTGATCGTGTTACGAGAGACACCGTGGGATTGCATGAGGGCAGCCTCCGACGGCAAGGCGTCAGCTACGTCTCCTGAATCGATCTGTTGGCGCAGAGACTCAGAGACCTGCAAGTACGTACCTCGCGGACTGGCCTGCGGCACCTGTTCACCCTTCTGTCCGAGGCTTCATGGATGCTGGCTCCAAGCTTCGCATGCCACGACATGTTTCAGCCCTCGGTGTGAGCTACTGCGGGAGTTGCTTGCTTCGACGGAACCTCCGTGGTTTGAAGAGGCCCACAGTCGCTATCAGATGCTCATGCAACCGTTAGTGCATCAGAGAAGACCATGATTTCATTCGCTTTGGTAACCCTATGAGCCGAGTAATTCAGAGAGAAAACCTCACGCCTCCTGTCAGGATAAAGTTCTGGAACTCTCGGGACATTGTCATAGGTAAGCAACCATTTGGCATCACTCACTGAGTTCAGACATGCGGCGAGGGAGGAATGGTGTGCGTCCTCAAATGAGTTGAGGTACAAAGACCCAGCCTTCTCGAAATACGGTGGGTCGGCATAAATGAGAGTGTTCTCGCGTTTCGAGTATCTCTTAATCACGGTCATGCCATCAGTGTTGGTGACCGAAATTCTTTTGGCGTGTAGAGAGATTAGACGTAGCCGTTCGACAAGAGTGGACCGGTTGAAGCGAGCATCGATCTTATATTTCCCGGTCTGATCCATCCCCCCGATCGGACCACCATTCAACACGCCAGACCGGTTCGTTCGATTCAAGAAGAAGGTGGCGAATCCGAGATTCAGATAGTCGTCGCGTGGGGCGTTGAGGTAGATGTCCTTCTGGCGAGACCATTCGGAAACAGTCAGTTCGGCCTTTTCGACCATCCGGGAGATGGCCAGCGGTTCGCTGGTTACAGCTTTCCAAAAGGCGTAGATTGCCGGGTCTAGATCATTGATCACGATGCGTCGGACCTGACCAGTCACGAGAAGGCCGAGAGCCGCGCCGGCACCGCCCGCATAGGGTTCTACGTATGTGCCAGCAGTTAAATCGTTAGCTCGCACAATCGCGCGCAATCGTGTGTAGAGAGACGCCTTGCCGCCGGGATAGCGTAGCGGCGAGATGATCGGCTTCTTGTGATGCCTCATGGAGGCGCCTGAATTATTCATGGCTTCAGCATCACCCTAATCAGGCCCTCCATGCCGTCCCAGCAGGCTTTCACTTCATCCGCTGTGGCAAACACGTGATGGTTGTGGTTTATGGCATTCATGTGGTCCACGGTAGGGATGTAGCCCCCGAGCTTATTTCCTCGAATCTTTTTGATCACCTGAACGAAGGCCGTCTTATTCGTCGCCTTAAGGTGTTCCTCGAGCCAGTTCAGACAGTGTCCCAGTTGGATGAACCCGCCGCTCTGTTGCTGTCCTGCATGCCTCTTAAGGTCCACTCCTAGCTTCTCTGCGTAGGCCTTGATTGTTTTCTCCAAGAAGGTCCGCAGCAGATCGAGGGTGGCATTAGGGAACTTCCTGACATTGATGGCCGCAAGCTCCTCGCACATCTTACGAATTGCGGGAGGGTAACTTGGGTCGATCTTGATTTGGCTTAGGTTGAGGTAATTCGGGCTTAGCTCCTTTGGCTTGTCGCTTGGCTTCGACTGCGCTTGAGTAGGAGGTGCGGAGGCCGTGGCCGCCTGTGGTGCTTTCTGCTGGGTTGGTGGGTTCGGACCCTGTGGTGCTTTCTGCTGGGCTGGTGGGTTCGGACCCTGTGGTGCCGCACTGTAGGGGGGTTGAGTGTTTGTGGACGCCGACTGAGGCTTGCTCATGTTTGAGGGGGGTGCCTCATCGCTCTCGTCGTAGGAAGATACGAGTTCGCGGATCTGGTCCATGTAGTCCGCGTATGACTCGGACTTCGTTGAGTTGAGAGTTCGCGTATTGATTCGCTTGCTCTTTATATCTCCGACGATTTTCTCGGCGAGCTTATCGAACTGGGTCTGTGTCGATCCCAGGTTGACCTTGGGCTCATTTTCGTCTATTTGTATTTGGGCAAGGAGTAGGAACTCTTCATTACTGTAAAGCCTGGCCAGTACAGAAACGGGGAAGGTGCGGGTCTTAACGTACTGCTTTAGAGAGTCGTCGCGGTAATTGGCATCACGAAACAGCTTGAGTATCTGACTCCGAATGATGAACTTTTTTACTTCGACGGTCGGGTAGTGTGCGATCAGGTATTCCGGGGATTTTCCTGAGTCGATTTGAGCTTGAAAGAATGCCGCCTGTCGTGCGGGCGACCAACTCACCCGTTGGTTTCCGGTGTGGATGGCGGCGATGAGTTGATTAGCTTCGTCCTCGTTGGGTGCTATCTTCACCGATACGCGCCGCAGCCTATTCAGGTCCACGCCATTTCTGGCTTTTGTGATCCGGGCCTGATGTCCGGGGGCCAGAAAGGGATTCTGGATGGCCTTCAGTGCTGCTACGCGTCTATTTCCCTCAACGACAACTAGTTCGCCATCTCTCCTGAGGGCTATGGGAGTTTCGTGTGTCAGTAGCCCGACTTTGCAGATACTCTCAACGAGAGTGAGCGCCTTCTCGTTGTGGAATAGGTCATGGATGATGTCTGATTCGGGGGCAGTCTCCCCGAGTTCCAGCCGCACGTTCTTCGGGTCTAATTCCAGCTCGTCGACCACGTCGACGCTAATCTCTTCCCATGCCGACATGTCGATCATGCATCCCCCCCAGGGCTAAACTCGCAGAACCTTGGAAGCGGCTGCGATCATCATCTACTTACAGTATGTCCATGACTACGGCAAGATCTACCCCCTGGGTAACGATGGTCAGAAGCCTCAGGAAACGCTGAGCGGTGGGGCCGTGCGTGGGCCGTGGGAGGGCGGCCTCGACCGACCAACAACGACCACCAACAGCCATAACGTTGCTGGTCAGCGGTGTGCTGTGACCAGTCCTGGCTGGTGGCGTATCCTCGGCGCCACTTCCTCCGCAACAAGCGGCAGGAGTGGGAGGAGTACCGGTCGGAGGTCACCGCGTTCGAGCTGCGGAAGAACCTGCCGGTGCTGTAGGTCCGATCCCGGAGGGGCCGGCGGTCATCGATCGTCGGCCCCTAGGGCCGTGAACACGCACCCGAGGTCGTCGATCCGGCGTTCGCCCGGTCCTAGCATGCGCCTGTGGCACCGCTGCTCGCCGTGTGCGCCGGGTACTTCATGGTCATCCTGGACGTCACGATCATCAATGTCGCCGTGCCCGCGGTGGGCCGTGAGCTGGCGGCCTCGCTCACCGGCATCCAGTGGATCACCGACGGGTACACCCTCGTCCTCGCCGGGTTCCTGATGACGGGCGGAGCGCTCGGTGACCGGCTGGGCAACCGGCGGGTCTTCTGCTCGGGAGTGGCGCTGTTCACGGTGGCGTCGGCCCTGTGCGCGGGCGCGCCCAGTGCCCCGGCCCTCGTCACGGCCCGGCTGGTGGAAGGGCTCGGCGCGGCACTGATCGTTCCCGGCTCGCTCGCCCTGCTCCAGGAGGCCTACCCCGAGCCGGCGGCGCGTTCGCGAGCCTTCGGGCTGTGGGGGTCGATGGCGGGGATCGCCGCCTCCGCCGGGCCCCTGCTGGGCGGGCTCCTGGTGTCCACCGTCGGCTGGCGGTGGGTGTTCCTCATCAACGTGCCCGTCGGCGCGGCCTGCCTGGTCCTGACGGCGCGGTTCGTAGCGCCCTCGCCGCGGCACCCGGACCGGGCTGTGGACTGGCCGGCCCAGGCCGCCGTGGTGGCGGCCGTCACCCTGCTGACAGCCGCCCTGAACGAGGCCGGACGGCGTGGCTGGTCCGACCCGGCCGTCCTCGCCGGACTGGGGCTGGCGGCCCTGGCCGTGGCCGGGTTCGCGCTGCGTGAGCGGCTCGCCCGGGCGCCGGCCCTCCCCCTGCGGCTGCTGCGCTCACCGGCCATGGGCGGAGCGGCCGTCGTAGGGCTTCTGTTCAACTTCGGCTTCTACGGCATGGTGTTCACCGCCAGCCTGTACTTCCAGCACCAGCGCGGCTTCAGCGCGCTGCGGACCGGACTGGCGCTGTTCCCGGCCGTGGCGGTGACCATGTTCGCCTCCGTCCTGTCCGGGCGGCTGACCCGCCGTACCGGAGACCGCCCGCTGGTGGTCACCGGCATGCTCCTGGGCGCACTGGGGCTGGCCGGCTGGGCCGCCGCCGGGGCGGATCCGGCCTACCCGCTGCTGGTGGCGCCCATGATGGCCGCCGGGTTCGGTACCTCCTTCGCCCTGACCGGCTCGACCGCCACGGTGATGGGCGCCGCGCCGCGGGCGTACGCGGGAGCCGCCTCCGCCCTGTTCAACACCACCCGGCAGATCGGCAGCGCCACCGGCGTCGCACTCGGCGGCAGTCTGCTGGCGACCAGTGCCGGCTACGGCTCCGGGGTGCGCCTCGGCATGGCCTTCGGCGCCCTCGCCTACCTGCTGGCGGCGGGCCTGGCGTGGCGGTGCGGGCCGGCCGGGACGGCTCGGGCCACCGCCCCGTGACGCGTCCGACGGCCGGCTCATTGCTCGCGCAGGCACTCGATCCCGTACTCCCCGCTGTCCTCGTCGATCGTCACCCCGTGGGTCTCGCTGCGGAAGCCCGGGAAGTGGCGGTCGAAGGTCTCCAGGGCCGTCAGGTAGCGCAGGAGGGGGCCGTCGGGGGCGCCCGTGGACTCGCCCGGCATGAGGACCGGGATGCCGGGCGGGGTGACCGTGACCATCGCCGCCGCCACCCGGTGCGCCGCGTCGGCGATCCGCACCCGCTCGGTACCGCCCCGCACCAGCCGCTGGTAGCAGTGCTGCGGCGGGTGGACCGGCTCCGGGAGCTGCTGGAAGGCGGTGTCCAGCAGCTCCACCAGGCGCGCCGAGCGCAGCTGCTCGTGCATCTGCCGGCACAGCTCGCGCAGGGTCAGGCCCGAGTAGCGGCGAGGGTGCGCGGCGACCGCCCCGGGCAGGACCCGGACGAGCGGGGCGTCGGCGTCGTACAGGGCCTTGAAGTCCATCAGGGCGTCCAGCAGCGTGCCCCACTTGCCCTTCGTGATGCCCATCGAGAACAGGATCAGCGCGGTGTAGCTGTCGGTCTTCTCGACCACGATGTTCCGGGTGGCCAGATACGCGGTCAGCACGCGCGCCGGGATGCCCTCCTCGGCCATCTCCCCGGTGGCGGTGACGCCGGGGCAGGTCAGCGTGACCTTGACCGGGTCCAGCATGCAGTGGCCCTCGGTCAGCCCGGGGAAGCCGTGCCAGGCGGCGCCCGGCTCCAGCAGCCAGCAGGACTGTTCCGTGCGCAGCAGCTCCGGCGGGGCCTCCTCGAAGGGCAGGCGTGCGCCGGTCGCCGGGTCGGTGACCTCCTCCGGCTGCCAGACGCCGAAGAACCACGGCGGCCGGTCCCCGGCGCTCTCCACCCGCCGGCGCAGCCGGACCATCTCCTGCCGGAAGCGGACCGCCTCCGTCACCGCCTCGTCCACCAGCCACTCGCCCTGCGGGCCGTCCATCATCGCCGTCGCCACGTCCAGCGAGGCGATCATCGGGTACAGCGGCGAGGTGGTGCCGTGCATCATCAGGGCCTCGTTGAACCGGTCGTGCTCCACCGGCGCCCGGGGCGCGGGCCGTACGTGCACCATCGCCGACTGGGACAGCGCGGCCAGCAGCTTGTGCGTGGACTGGGTCGCGAAGACCGTCGGACGGTCCGGCCCGGGGAAGGTGTCCGCGTCCACCGACATGCCGTACCGGCCCCGGTACAGCGGGTGGAACCGGGCGTACGCGAACCACGCCTCGTCGAAGTGCACCCGGGGCGTGCTGGCCGCGAGCGCCCGCGCGGCCGGTACGGCGGCGTAACTCAGGCCGTCGTAGGTGGAGTTGGTGAACACCGCGTACTGCGGCTCGCGGGACACGGCCCCCTCGGCCAGCGGGTGCGCGGCGATCCGGGCCGCGATCGAGTCCGCCGCCAGCTCCGCCGGGGGCAGCGGCCCGGCGAGGCCGTACCCGTTGCGGGTGGGCACCAGGTAGACGGGCCGGGCGCCGGAGACCACCAGGCCGTGCAGCACCGACTTGTGGCAGTTGCGGTCCACCAGCGCCAGTTCGTCACGGGTGACGCTGAAGTGGCCCACCAGGCGGTTGCAGGTGGAGTCGCCGTGCAGCACGAAGTAGCTGAGGTCGGCGCCGAAGACGCGGGCCGCGTTGCGCTCCGCCTCCCCGATCGGGCCGGTGTGCTCGAACAGCGAGCCCAGCTCCTCCACCGAGATCGACAGGTCGGAGCGGAGCAGCCGTTCGCCGAAGTAGTCGTGGAAGGCTCGCCCCGCGGGCGACTTGAGGAAGGCGACGCCGCCGGAGTGGGCCGGGGTGTGCCAGGAGTACTCGTGGGCGTCGTCGAAGCGCCGCAGCGCCCGGAAGAACGGCGGCAGCACGTCCTCCCGGTAGGCGCGGGCCGCGCTGGTGATCCGGCCCGCGATGAACCCCGGGGTGTCCTCCAGCGGCCACACGTACCCGACGACCGTCTCCGACACCCACAGCGGCAGCTCCCGCACGCCCTCCTCGGCCATGACCAGGAACACCGGCAGGTCCCGGAACCGCCGCCCGATCCGGCGCAGTACGGCGGCCCCGCCCGGGTCCCCGCCGGGAGTGCCGTCCGCCGGGGCGGGCGCGGCGCCGGGCAGGTCCCAGGCGACCACGGCCGCGGCGAGGCCCGCCTCGGTCCGCAGCACGGCCTCGGCGTCCTCGGCGGTGACCGCCCAGCGCACCTCGAAGCCGTCCGCCTCCACGGCGTCCCGGATCTTGCGCAGCTGCTCGGCCCCGGCGCCCTCGGCCCGTGGGTGCTGCGGTACCGCGACCAGGATCCTGCTGTCGGCCATGGCGTGCCCTCGCCTCCCCGGCGGCCACCCGGCCACCCCGCCGGAAAGTCTCGGCCGTGACCGCGGACGACGACGGGGGCGGCGTGCGGCAAACCACCGGAACGACGGAAAACCCGGGCTGTCGCGTTGACCCCGGCGCGGCTAGCCGAGGTACGCCGGTGACACCGCCGCCGAGCTGATCCGGTGGGGGCGGCCGGAGCCGTCCGCCGGGACCTCGTACAGGTCGGCGCCGTAGTCGCCGGGCAGCGCGTACACGAGGGTGCGGGTGTCCTTCCACACCGCCTGGTCGTCCACGCTGCGGGGCTCGGCGAGCGGGGTCTCGCGCAGCGTGCGCAGGTCCAGCACGTACAGCCGCCAGGGCGCGTCCTTCGGCAGCCCCGCGACCCGCTTCTTGTACGCGACCCGGGTGCCGTCCGGTGACAGGGACGGGCACTCCACGTTGGCGTGCAGCGTGGTGACGGTACGGCGGCGCAGGTCGCCGCGGACCAGGTACGTCCGCCCCTCGGTGGCCAGCGTCGCGTAGAAGGTGCGGTCGTCGGCCGCGAACGTCACCCCCCAGAAGTTGGCGTCCGCCGCCCGGTACGGACGCCCGTCCTTGACGATCCGGAAGGCCTCCAGGGACGGGATCAGCTTCCCGGTGCGGGTGTCCACGATGGCCGCGCGCGTGGAGAAGTCCGTCCCGGCGTACGAGTCGCCGCCCACGAACGCCGTCCAGGCGGCGAAGTGCCCGGTCGGGGAGACCCGGGCGCGGGAGGGGATGCCCGGCACGTCGTAGCGGTCCACGGTCCGCAGGCGGGCGTCCAGGATCAGCGCGCGGTAGGTGTCCGAGACCGGCCCGTGCACGGCCTGGAGGCACACGCCGGTGCCCGAGGCGGCGTAGAACCGCAGGCACTTGAGGCCGGAGGCGGTGCGCGGCGCGTCCGGGGCGGAGGCCGGGACGCTGGTCAGCTCGTCGCGGTGCGGGCCCCACGCCATGTTGCGGAACACCAGCCGCCCCGGCTCGCGCAGCGTCACCGTCCCCGGCGTGACGCTCGGCCCGCCCGCCTGTGCGCGGTCACGGCGGTCCGCCCGCGCGGAGGCGTGCAGCACCGACGCCAGCCCGACCGCCGCCAGCACGCAGACGGCCGAGACGAGGATCAGGACGCGGGTGCGTACGGTCGTCATGCGGGCACCGTTCCCTTCGGGCGCAGGGTGAGGGAGGACGCGGCGCACACGGCCAGCGCCACCGCCGCGCCCGCCAGCGCCGCCCGGTCGCCCCACACCGTCCAGGCCGCGCCGAACAGCAGCGAGCAGGCGAACCGGGTCAGCGCCTGCCCGGTCTGCACGACGGCCAGCCCGGAGGAGCGCAGCCGTTCCGGCACGCTGTCCGAGGCGGCGGCCATCAGCACCCCGTCGGTGGCGGCGTAGAAGCAGCCGTGCAGGGCGAGCACGAGGTACGGCAGGCCGGTGCCGTGCCAGGAGGTGAGCAGCAGCGCGTACACGACGAGCAGCGCGCCGTGGCCGGCCAGGAACACCGTCCAGCGGCCCACCCGGTCCGCGAGCCGGCCGAGCGGCACCGCCAGCAGCAGGAAGGCGGCGGCCGTGCCCAGCGGCAGCAGCGCGAACCAGCGGTCCGGGACGCCGAGGCGGCGCTGGAGCAGCAGGTAGACGAAGGAGTCGCTGACCGTGGCGAGGCCCAGCAGCAGCGCGCACACCGTGATCCGGCGCAGATCGCGGCCTTGCAGCAGGGCGAGGGCCGCCCGGACCGTCGGCCGTTCGGCCGGGACCGCGCCGCCCCGCCCGCCCGGCACGAAGAGCACCAGCACCAGGACGCCCAGCACGGCGACGCAGAAGCTCACGGTGAACACCGCGTCGTACCCGTCGACGGTGGCCCGCAGGATCAGGAACGCCACCAGCGGCCCGAGCAGGGCCCCGGCCGTGTCCATCGCCCGGTGCACCCCGAAGGCCCGCCCGCGCGTCTCCGGCGTACTGGCGAGCGAGATCAGCGCGTCGCGGGGCGCCGTGCGCAGCCCCTTGCCGGTCCGGTCGGCGGCGAGCACCAGCCCGATCGGGGTCAGCGTGTGCGCCACCAGCAGCAGCGGCTTGCACACGGCCGAGATGCCGTAGCCGAGCCCGGCGACCCACTTGTGCCGCCCGCCGCCCCGGTCGGCGAAGTGCCCGCCCACCAGGCGCACGAGCGCCGAGAACCCGTTGTAGACGCCGTCGAGCAGGCCGAAACCCAACGGCGACAGACCCAGGCCGGTCACCAGGTACAGCGGCAGCACCGCCGTCACCATCTCCGACGAGACGTCGGTGACCAGGCTCACCGTCCCCAGCGCGAGCACGGTCGGCGCGACCGCCGCACGGTGCCGCCCGGCCGCAGGCCGGACGGCACCCTGAGCGGACGTACTCGCACGGCTGTCCGCTACGTACACGTCAGGACGCCCAGATCCCGGTGATGTCCTGGGCGGAGGCCGCGTTGCCCGCGTGCGTGGTCAGGCCCTGGGAGTCCTCCAGGGTGCGCAGCAGGTCGTAGTGGTTGTACGTGGTCGAGGAGCTGGACCCGGCGGCGACGGGCTGCCCGTAGAACACGGTCGGGATCTTGTTCCCGCTCAGCCGGTTGTCCTCGTCGAAGGTGACGACGAGCAGGCTGTTGTGGGTCTTGGCCCAGGTCGCGTAGGCGCCCAGGTTGTTCTTCAGCCAGGTGTCACCGGTGGACACCGAGCAGTCGTGCATGTCGCTGCACAGGTTCGGGACCACGAACGACACCTGCGGCAGCGTCGAGTAGTCCGTCGGGAACTGGGCGAACGTCTTCGCGGTCGAGGTCGGCACGTTGCTGAACCCGAACCAGGGGTTGTGCTTGCGCGCGTAGTTGCCGCTGCTGCACGTCGTGGAGCCCTGGCTGGGCAGGGTCTCGTTGTAGCTGGCCCAGGTGCGGCCGGCGGCGATCAGCTCGGACGCGAGGTTGCGCGCCGAGGAGAACCCCGGGGTGTAGCAGCTGTCGTCGGTGATGCCCTGCGTCGACCCGGAGAACAGCGCGAAGTAGTTCGGCTGGCTGGGGTGGGTCTCGGCGTACGACTGGGTCAGGTTGGCACCCCCCGCCTTCAGCGAGTTGATGTACGGCGCGCTGGAGGAGCCGATGACCTGGCTGTAGGCATGGTTCTCGAAGACCACGACGACCACGTGGTCCGGGCTGGGCACGGCGCCCGCGGCGTGCGCGGACCCCTCCCCGAGCCCGGTCCACAGCCCGACCGCGGCCGCGGCGAGGGCGGCCGCGGACGCCACGACGGCGCGGGCACGGCGGTACGCCGAACGAGCAGAACTGCCGGACACATCAACCTCCGGGTAAGGATGGGCGGCTGGCGGTGCGGACAGAGCATGCTCATGCCGACAAGCCCGTGGCCCACGCCCGCCAACCCCGCGGGTGAAAACCCGGTGAACGCCGGGTACTCGCGTCCGCATGGCGGACATCCTCATCGGCACCTGCGGCTGGACCGACCCGGCGCTGCTCCGGAGCGGCTGGTACCCACCCGGCCACCGGGACGCCGAGAAGCGGTTACGCCACTACGCCACGCGCTTCCCCCTCGTCGAGGCGGACTCCCCGTACTACGCCCTCCCGGCCCCGCGCACCACCGCCCTGTGGGCCGAACGCACACCTCCCGGTTTCCGTTTCGACGTCAAGGCATTCTCCCTGCTCACCGGCCACCGTACCCGCCCCGCCGCCCTGCCGCCCGACTTGCGGGACCACCCCCGCGACGAGGCCCTGCGCACGGAGGTCTGGACCCGCTACGCCGAAGCGCTGGCCCCGCTCCGCGACGCCGGCCGCCTGGGCACCCTGCTCTTCCAGTACCCGCCCTCCCTCACCCCCGGCCCGGAGGCCGAGGCCTTCGTCCGCGCCGCCCGCGAACGCGCCCACGACTGGCCCTTCGCCGTGGAGTTCCGCGACCCCGCCTGGTGGCACCCCGACCGGGCGAACCGTACGGCGGCGTTCCTCGGGGACCTGAACGCGACGGCGGTGGCCACGGACACCCCCGACGCCCCGCCGCCCGCCCCCGTCACCACCCCCCGCCTGCACCTGCTCCGCTTCCACGGCCGCAGCCCCCACTGGGGAAAGGGCACGAAGGAGGACCGCTTCCGCCACAGCTACACCGAGCGGGAACTCGCCACCTGGCTGCCCCCCATCCGGCAGGCGGCCGCCCAGGCCGAGGAGGTGCACATCCTCTTCAACAACTGCTGCGGAGACGCGGCCCCGACGGCGGCCCAGACACTGCGCGACCTGCTGGCGACGACACTCCCACACCAACAACACCGCGCCGCCCCGCACGAGACAGAGGCGGGAGGACAAGCGGAAACCCACGAGGCCCCGCACCCGCGCCCGGCATGACCGAACCCACGGCGGCCCCGGCGAGGCAGGGCCGCCGGAGGCGGGCGGGCAAGCGGGACCCACGACGGCCCGCACCCGCGCCCGGCGTAACCGGGGCCGCGACGCCCCCGCAGTCGCCCACGGCGGCCCCCGCCCAGGCAGGACCGGCATAGAAGGGAGGCCACTCGGGAACCGGCGACGGCCCGCACCCGCGTACGGCGGGAAGGGGACGTGTCGGGTGGTGTCCGCCCGCAGCGGCCGGCGAAAACCCCGGCACCGCACGAGCAACAGCCCGCCGGACCGAGGACGGACACCACCCGGCGCGGCCCCGACCCCCACCCCCCGGCAGGCGCGACCCGGGCCACGACTCACCGGGACGGGCCGCCGCAGGCACAGGACCGCCCGCCCGGCACGGACGGGCATCCGGCACGGACGGGCATCCGGCACGGACGGGCATCCGGCACGGACGGGCATCCGGCACGGACGCATCCGGCACGGACGGGCACCCGGCACGGACGCATCCGGCACGGACGGGCATCCGGCACGGACGCATCCGGCACGGACGGGCATCCGGCACGGACAGGCACCCGGCACGGACAGGCACCCGGCACGGACGGGCCGCCGGCACAGGGCTGGTGGCGCCCGCCGGGGCGGCGGTGCCGCAGGCATCGGAGTGTGCCGAAGCGGGGGCGGGCCCCGGCCGGCGGGGTTTCCGGGCAAAGGCCGGCGGCCGCCGCGGGCGCGGCTTCCGCCCCCTCCACCCCAACCGCCGGACGCACCCCACCCCCCGCCCCACCACCTCGTCCGCCCCAACCGCCGGACGGCACCCGCTCCGGTTAGGCTCTGGCCAGGACGACAGCGGATCCGAGGGGAGACCACGGACATGACGCCGGGGCGCAGGAGCAGCACTTTCACCCGTCTGCTGCGGCACGGCTTCACCGACCCGTCCGCCGCCGAACGCCTCCTCGACGGCCCCGAACTGGCCCCCGTCCGCGACGACCCCGTCCTCCTCGAAGCCCTCGGCGCCACCGCCGACCCCGACCTCGCCCTGCACGGCCTGGTCCGCCTCCTGGAGGCCCAGCCCGGCCCCACCGCCCACCGGGAACTGCTGGACACCCTCATCGCGGCCAAGCCGCTGCGCGACCGCCTGCTGGGCATCCTCGGCGCCTCCGCCGCCCTCGCCGACCACCTCGCCCGCCACCCCGGCGACTGGCACGCCCTGGTCACCTACGAGCCGCACGACCTCCACCCGGGTGTCGCGGAGTTCGAGCGCGGCCTGGCGGAGGCCACCGACCCGGTCTCGCTCCGCGTCGCCTACCGCCGCTGCCTGCTCTCCATCGCCGCCCGCGACGTCTGCGGCACCACGGACGTCGCCCAGGCGGCCGCGGAGCTCGCCGACCTGGCCACGGCGACCCTCCGCGCGGCGCTGTCCCTCGCCGAACGCGCGGCGCCGCAGGACGCCGCCGCCTGCCGCCTCGCGGTGATCGCGATGGGCAAGTGCGGCGGCCACGAGCTGAACTACGTCTCCGACGTGGACGTCATCTTCGTGGCGGAACCGGCCGAGGGCACCCCCGAGACCGAGGCGCTGAAGTCCGCGACGAAACTCGCCGCGCACCTGATGCGGATCTGCTCCGAGACCACCGTCGAGGGCTCCATCTGGCCGGTGGACGCCAACCTCCGCCCCGAGGGCCGCAACGGCCCCCTCGTGCGCACCCTCAGCAGCCACCTCGCCTACTACCAGCGCTGGGCGAAGACCTGGGAGTTCCAGGCCCTGCTCAAGGCCCGCCCGGTGGCGGGCGACGCGGCGCTCGGCGAGGCGTACATCGAGGCCCTCGAACCCCTCGTGTGGCAGGCGGCGGACCGCGAGAACTTCGTGGCGGACGTGCAGAAGATGCGCCGCCGGGTGGTCGAGAACATCCCGGCGGCCGAGATCGACCGCGAGCTCAAACTGGGCCCCGGCGGCCTGCGGGACGTCGAGTTCGCCGTGCAGCTCCTGCAGTTGGTGCACGGCCGCACCGACCCCGCCCTGCGCAGCGGCACCACCCTGGACGCCCTGACGGCCCTCGCCGCGGGCGGCTACGTCGGCCGGGAGGACGCCGCCCGCCTGGACGAGGCGTACCGCTTCCTGCGCTCCATGGAGCACCGCATCCAGCTGTACCGCCTGCGCCGCACCCACCTCGTGCCGGAGGCGGAGCCGGACGTGCGCCGCCTCGGCCGCTCCCTGGGCCTGCGCGCCGACCCGGTGGCCGGGCTGAACCGCGAGTGGAAGCGGCACACCGGCGTCGTGCGCCGGCTGCACGAGAAGCTCTTCTACCGCCCGCTGCTCGACGCGGTCGCCCAACTCGCCCCCGGCGAGGCCCGGCTGCGCCCGGAGGCGGCCCGCGAACGCCTGGTGGCGCTCGGCTACGCCGACCCGGCCGCCGCCCTGCGCCACCTGGAGGCCCTGGCCTCCGGCGTGTCCCGCAAGGCGGCGATCCAGCGCACCCTGCTGCCGGTCCTCCTCGGCTGGTTCGCGGACTCCGCCGACCCGGACGCCGGCCTGCTGAACTTCCGCAAGGTCTCCGACGCGCTCGGCAAGACCCCCTGGTACCTGCGCCTGCTGCGCGACGAGGGCGCGGCGGCCGAGAACCTCGCCCGCGTGCTGTCGGCGGGCCGCCTCGCCCCCGACCTGCTGATGCGCGCCCCCGAGGCGGTGGCCCTGCTCGGCGACGGCAGCGGGGCGGGCCCCGCGGCGGCCGGCGGCGGTCTCGCGCCGCGGCAGCGGGCCGGGCTGGAACAGGAGATCCTGGCCGCCGTGGGCCGCGCGGAGAACGCCGCGCAGGGTGTCACCGCGGCCCGTGGCGTCCGCCGCCGCGAGCTGTTCCGCACCGCCGCCGCCGACATCGTCGGCTCCTACGGCACCGAGACCAGCCCCGCCGAGGCCGACCAGGGCGCCCTGGTGGACCGGGTCGGCGCGGCCGTCTCGGACCTCACCAAGGCGACGCTCGCCGGGACGCTGCGCGCGGTGGTCCGGGAGGGCTGGGGCGACACCCTGCCCACCCGGTTCGCGATCATCGGGATGGGCCGCTTCGGCGGGCACGAGCTGGGCTACGGCTCCGACGCGGACGTGCTGTTCGTGCACGAGCCGCAGGACGGTGTGGACGAGCACGAGGCGTCCGCCGCCGCGAACAAGGTGGTCGCCGAGATGCGCCGCCTGCTCCAGCTGCCCAGCGCCGACCCGCCGCTGCTCATCGACGCCGGCCTGCGCCCGGAGGGCAAGTCGGGCCCGCTGGTGCGCACCCTGAAGTCGTACGAGGCGTACTACCGCCGGTGGTCCCTGGTCTGGGAGTCACAGGCGCTGCTGCGGGCGGAGCCGGTCGCCGGCGACGCGGACCTGGGCCGCCGGTTCGTCGAGCTGGCCGACCCGCTGCGCTACCCGGCCGAGGGCCTCACCGAGGACGGGGTCCGCGAGATCCGCCGGCTGAAGGCCCGCATGGAGTCCGAGCGGCTGCCGCGCGGCGCCGACCCCAAGCTGCACACCAAGCTGGGCCCCGGCGGTCTGTCCGACGTCGAGTGGACGGTCCAGCTGATCCAGATGCGCCACGGCCACCAGGAGGCGGCCCTGCGCACCACCCGCACCCGCCAGGCCCTGGCCGCCGCCCGCGGGGCCGGGCTGCTGTCCGCGGAGGAGGCGGAGATCCTGGACGAGGCGTGGGTGCTGGCCACCCGGGTGCGCAACGCGGTGATGCTGGTCCGCGGCCGGGCCGGGGACACCTTCCCGACCGAGCCGCGCGAGCTGGCCGCCGTCGGCCGCTACCTGGGCTACGGCGCCGGGCACGCCGGGGACATGCTGGACGCGTACCGCCGCACCACCCGCCGGGCGCGCACGGTGGTGGAGGAGCTGTTCTACGGCGACAGGGCCTGAGCCGGCGCGGGGGTCCGGGCCGGGACCCGCCGGGGCAGCGTGTGCGGCAGGCTGCCGTACCACGCCCGGGCCACCGAGAACCCGAAGGCGAGGCAGAGCACACCGCCCACCGCGTCAAGCCAGAAGTGGTTGGCGGTGGCGACGATCACCAGCAGGGTGGTCGCCGGGTACAGCAGCCCCAGCACCCGCACCCACGGCACCGACGCCAGCGCGCAGACGGTCAGCCCGCACCACAGTGACCAGCCGATGTGCATCGACGGCATGGCCGCGTACTGGTTGGACATGTGCTTGAGGTCCCCGGAGGCCATCGAGCCCCAGGTGTGGTGCGCCATCACGGTGTCCACGAAGTGCCCGCCGCGCATCAGCCGGGGCGGCGCGAGCGGGAACAGGTAGTAACCGACGAGGGCCACGCCCGTGGTCGCGAACAGCACCAGCCGGGCCGCCGCGTAGCGGCCGGGATGCCGGCGGTACAGCCAGACCAGCACCCCGATGGTGACGACGAAGTGCAGTGTGGCGTAGTAGTAGTTCATCCCGATGATGAGCCAAGTCACCGAGTTCGCGGCGTGGTTGACCGACTGCTCGACGCCGATGCCCAGCGCGTGCTCCACGCGCCAGATCCAGTCCGCGTTGCGCAGCGCCGCGGACCGCTGCTCCGGCACGGCGTTGCGGATCAGCGAGTACGTCCAGTAACTCACCGCGATCAGAAGGATCTCGAACCACAGCCGGGGCCGCCTGGGCCGCCGCAGCCGGCCCAGCGGACCACGTGGGGCCTCGCCCGTGACGGCCCGCGGAACGGCCACCTCCTCGCGACCTTCCGGTTCTGTCACGGTCGAGTCACTCATAGGCACAGAGTCTGCCAGACAAGCCTTCCCTCGGCCGATCATCCCAAGGTCGGGTCCGCGGCGCACCTCCTACGACGTACGGAGGACATGCGGCGCCGAAGCGGTGGAACCGCGCACCACCAGTTCCGGCATGAACACGAACTCGCTGTGCGGCGCCGGCGTCCCGCCGATCTCCTCCAGCAGCGTGCGCACCGCCGCCTGCCCCATCGCCGGGACCGGCTTGCGGATCGTGGTCAGCGGCGGGTCGGTGAAGGCGATGAGCGGGGAGTCGTCGAACCCGACCACCGACACGTCCCGGGGCACTTCCAGGCCCCGCTGCCGGGCCGCCCGTATCGCGCCCAGCGCCATCATGTCGCTGGCGCAGACCACGGCCGTGCAGTTCCGGTCGATCAGCGCCGCCGCCGCCGCCTGACCGCCCTCCAGGGTGTACAGCGAGTGCTGGATCAGCTCCGTCTCGACGGTCTGGGCGGCCAGCCCCAGCTGGTCCTGCACCGCGCGGACGAAGCCCTCGATCTTGCGCTGCACGGGCACGAACCGCTTCGGCCCGAGCGCCAGCCCGATCCGGGTGTGCCCCAGCGACACCAGGTGCGTCACCGCCAGCGACATCGCCGCCCGGTCGTCGGGGGAGATGAACGGCGCCTGCACCTTCGGCGAGAACCCGTCCACCAGCACGTACGGCACGCCCTGGGCGCGCAGCCGCTCGTAGCGCTGCATGTCGGCGGTGGTGTCCGCGTGCAGTCCGGAGACGTAGATGATCCCGGCGACCCCGCGGTCCACCAGCATCTCGGTCAGCTCGTCCTCGGTCGACCCGCCCGGGGTCTGCGTGGCGAGCACCGGCGTGTAGCCCTGGCGGGTCAGCGCCTGGCCGATGACCTGCGCCAGGGCGGGGAATATCGGGTTCTCCAGCTCCGGCGTGATCAGGCCCACCAGGCCCTCGCTGCGCTGCCGCAGCCGTACCGGGCGCTCGTAGCCCAGCACGTCCAGTGCGGCGAGCACGGACTGGCGGGTGGTGGCGGCGACTCCCGGTTTGCCGTTGAGGACCCGGCTGACGGTCGCTTCGCTCACCCCCGCCTGCGCAGCGATGTCGGCAAGCCGTGTGGTCACGCCACTGGACTGTACCGGTCGTATCTTCCCTTGCACACCGGCCGGACGCCGGGCGCGGGCGGGCGCACGGCCTGCCGTGGGTTGCTGCGTCATCGCGCTCCCTCGGGAATGTGGGTGGCAAGAGCTTGCAAGTCTTGCACAAGTGCCGTCACCGCCGCTCAGCGCCCGCGCCATTGGGCCGCGCCACGGTCGACGGCTGGTCACGACGGGGTAACCATCGTGTCGCCTTGCACTTTTTTTCTGCAAGGTCTTTCGAAACGCTTACATGGCTGTTACGTTCCCAGTCGCCCGGCCGCGGCAACGGCGCAGTCGGCAAGTCGCAGGGGCGGACGGGACCGTCCCCTGTACCACTCGGGCTTTACCCTCAAGGAGAACTCATGCGGCGTGGCATAGCGGCCTCCGCGCTGGTGGCGTCCCTCGCCCTGACGGCGACGGCGTGCGGCGGGAGCGACAGCGACAGCGGGAAGTCGGACGGCCCGGTCACCATCACCTGGTGGGACACCTCCAACGCCACCAATGAGGCGCCGACGTACAAGGCCCTGGTCCAGCAGTTCGAGGCTGCCCACAAGGACGTCAAGGTCAAGTACGTCAACGTCCCCTTCGACCAGGCGCAGAACAAGTTCGACACCGCGGCCGGCGCCAAGGGTGCCCCGGACGTGCTGCGCTCCGAGGTCGGCTGGACCCCCGCCTTCGCCAAGAAGGGCTTCTTCCTGCCCCTCGACGGCACCGAGGCCCTCGCCGACCAGGGCAAGTTCGAGCCGAACCTGATCAAGCAGGCCCAGTACGAGGGCAAGACCTACGGCGTGCCGCTCGTCACCGACACCCTCGCGCTGGTCTACAACAAGGCCCTGTTCAAGAAGGCCGGCATCACCGAGGCCCCCAAGACCTGGGACGAGCTGAAGGCCGACGCCGCCAAGATCAAGGACAAGGCCAAGGTCGACGGCTACTGGGGCTCCACCCAGGCCTACTACGCCCAGACCTTCCTCTACGGCGAGGGCACGGACACCGTCGACGTCGCCGCCAAGAAGATCACGGTGAACTCGCCGGCCGCCCAGAAGGCCTACGGCACCTGGCTGAGCCTGTTCTCCGGCAAGGGCCTGCACAAGGCCGACGCCACCGCCGACGCCTACGCCCACATCCAGGACGCGTTCGTCAACGGCAAGGTCGCCGCGATCATCCAGGGCCCCTGGGAGATCACGAACTTCTACAAGGGCTCGGCCTTCTCGGACAAGTCCAACCTCGGCATCGCCACCGTCCCGGCCGGCTCCGCCGGCAAGGCGGGCGCCCCGACCGGCGGCCACAACCTCTCGGTCTACGCCGGCTCGGACAAGGCCCACCAGGCGGCGGCCCTGAAGTTCGTCAAGTTCATGACCTCGGCGCAGGCGCAGGAGACCATCGCCCTGAAGAACTCCACCCTGCCCACCCGCTCCGACGCCTACACCGACAAGGTCAAGGCCGACCCGGGCATCGCCGGCTACCAGGGCGTCCTGGCCGCCGCCCAGCCGCGCCCGGCGCTGCCCGAGTACAGCTCCCTGTGGGGTCCGCTCGACACCGAGCTGCCCAAGGTCGCCAGCGGCAAGGAGTCGCTGGACAAGGGCCTCGGCAACGCCGAGCTGGCCATCTCCAAGCTGGTGAACGGCTTCAGCAAGTAGCCCGCGTGGCCGTCGGATCCCTCCCGCGGGAACGGGGGGAAGGATCCGACGGCCACCGCCCTGTGCCCGGCCCAACCCCTTGATCTTTGAAGGTGTCGAACCATGACAGTCGCCATCGACCGCGCGACCGGCAAGCGCCGCGGTGACCGCGCGCCTCGGCCCGGGCTGGGGCAGCGCGTCAGAAACGGTTTGCAGAAGTACTGGTACGCCTACGCGATGATCGCCCCGGTGGTCGTCGTGCTCGGCGTCCTCGTGGGCTACCCGCTGGTCCGTGGCTTCTACCTCACCCTCACCGACGCCAACAGCCTGAACTCGGCGCGCACGATCGGCGTCAACCACATCGACGCCACGTACAAGTTCATCGGCCTGGACAACTACCACGACATCCTCTTCGGCCCGACGGCGTACGACCGGTTCTGGTCGCACTTCCTGTGGACCGTGTTCTGGACGGCCGCCTGCGTCGCCCTGCACTACGGCATCGGTCTCGGTCTCGCGCTCATGCTCAACCAGAAGCTGCGCGGCCGCACCGTCTACCGGCTGCTGCTCGTCCTGCCCTGGGCCGTGCCGACCTTCGTCACCGTGTTCTCCTGGCGGATCATGCTCGCCGACTCCGGCGTGCTCAACCAGATCCTCGGCTCCCTCCACCTGCCCCAGCCGGAGTGGCTGGAGGACACCTTCTGGCAGCGGTTCTCCGCGATCATGGTCAACACCTGGTGCGGTGTGCCGTTCATGATGCTGTCCCTGCTCGGCGGCCTCCAGTCCATCGACTCCTCGCTCTACGAGGCCGCCGAGATGGACGGCGCCAGCGCCTGGCAGCGCTTCCGGCACGTCACCCTGCCCGGCCTGCGCTCGGTCAGCTCCACCGTCGTGCTGCTCGGCATCATCTGGACCTTCAACCAGTTCGTCATCATCTTCCTGCTGTTCGGCAAGAACTCCGCCCCGGACGCCCAGATCCTCGTCACCTGGGCCTACCAGCTGGGCTTCGGCCAGCAGCCGCGCGACTTCGCCCAGTCCGCCGCGTACGGCGTGCTGCTGCTGTCGATCCTGACCGTCTTCACCTCCTTCTACTTCCGCTGGCTGAAGCGCAATGACCAGCTCGCCGTCTGACGCCGCAGGAGCCGCCGCCATGAGCACCACCACCCTGGACAAGACCGAGACCGCCCCGGCCCCCGCACCCGCGCCCCGGCGCCGCGTGCGCCGGCGCGGCGAGCGCGGCCCGGCCGGCGCCGCCCTGCTGCACGGCGGGCTCGTCGTGGCGAGCCTCATCGCCCTGGCCCCGGTGGCCTGGCTGTTCTACCTGTCCCTCGGCCCGGACAAGGAGGACTACCTGCACCCGGCCGGCATCGCGGGCAAGTTCAGCTTCTCCAACTACAGCTTCGTGCTGGAGCACACCGGGTTCCTCGACTGGTTCAAGTCGACGATGATCGTGGCCCTCGGCACGACCCTCATCGGTGTCTTCGTCGCCGCCACCACCGGCTACGCGGTCTCCCGCATGCGCTTCCCCGGCTACAAGCAGCTGATGTGGGTCCTGCTGCTCACGCAGGCCTTCCCGATCGCCATCCTGATCGTGCCGATGTACGAGATCTTCAGCGAGCTCGGCCTCATCGACACCTACTGGGCGCTGATCATCATCAACTGCTCCACCGCCGTGCCGTACAGCGCCTGGCTGCTCAAGGGGTACTTCGACACCATCCCCTTCGAGATCGACGAGGCCGGCCGGGTGGACGGGCTCAGCCCCTTCGGCACTTTCTTCCGGCTCATCCTGCCGCTGGCCCGCCCGGGCCTGGCCGTGGCCGCGTTCTACAACTTCATCACCGCCGTCGGCGAGGTCGCCTTCGCGACCACCTTCCTGCTGGACGACTCCAAGTACACCTTCGCCGTCGGCCTGCAGACCTTCGTCAGCGAGCACGACGCCCAGTGGAACTACATGGCCGCCACCGCGGTGCTGATCGCGATACCCGTGACCGTGTTCTTCTACCTCGTGCAGAAGAACCTCGTCACCGGTCTCACCGCCGGCGGCACCAAGGGCTGACGCCCACACCGACCAGGCGGCCGCGGTGCCTCCCCAGCTCCCGGCTTCGCCCGACCCGGGGGGACCCCCAGACCCCGCTGTCACCGCGGCCCGCCTCGCCGCCGCACCCACCGACTGCCCACCACGCCCCAGTTACGTATCAAGGACGCCATGAGCCAGCAGCACTCCGCCGCACCGGCCCGCCACTCCGCCGTCTCCGTCGCCGACCGCCGCGACTGGTGGCGGGACGCGGTCATCTACCAGGTCTACCCGCGCAGCTTCGCCGACAGCAACGGCGACGGCATGGGCGACCTGGAAGGCGTACGCTCCCGCCTGCCCTATCTGCGTGACCTCGGCGTCGACGCCGTGTGGCTCAGCCCCTTCTACGCCTCCCCGCAGGCCGACGCCGGCTACGACGTCGCCGACTACCGCGCCGTGGACCCGATGTTCGGCTCGCTGCTGGACGCCGACGCACTCATCCGCGACGCCCACGCGCACGGCCTGCGCATCATCGTCGACCTGGTCCCGAACCACTCCTCCGACCAGTACGAGTGGTTCAAGCGCGCCCTCGCCGAGGGCCCCGGCTCCCCGCTCCGCGAGCGTTACCACTTCCGCCCCGGCAAGGGCAAGAACGGCGAACTCCCGCCCAACGACTGGGAGTCCATCTTCGGCGGCCCGGCCTGGACGCGTGTGGCCGACGGGGAGTGGTACCTGCACCTGTTCGCCCCCGAGCAGCCCGACTTCAACTGGAACCACCCGGCCGTCGGCGACGAGTTCCGCTCCATCCTGCGCTTCTGGCTGGACATGGGCGTGGACGGCTTCCGCATCGACGTCGCCCACGGCCTGGTCAAGGCCGACGGCCTGCCCGACCTCGGCGCCCACGACCAGCTCAAGCTGCTGGGCAACGATGTCATGCCGTTCTTCGACCAGGACGGCGTGCACGAGATCTACCGCCAGTGGCGCAGGATCCTCGACGAGTACGCGGGGGAGAGGATCTTCGTCGCCGAGGCGTGGACCCCGACCATCGAGCGCACCGCCCACTACGTCCGCCCCGACGAGCTGCACCAGGCCTTCAACTTCCAGTACCTGAGCGCGGAGTGGGACGCCGAGGAACTGCGGGCGGTCATCGACCGCACCCTGGAAGCCATGCGCCCGGTCGGCGCCCCCGCCACCTGGGTGCTGTCCAACCACGACGTCACCCGGCACGCCACCCGCTTCGCCAACCCGCCCGGCCTCGGCACCCAGATCCGCACCGCCGGGGACCGGGAGCTGGGTCTGCGCCGCGCCCGCGCGGCCACCCTCCTGATGCTCGCCCTGCCCGGCTCGGCGTACATCTACCAGGGCGAGGAACTGGGCCTCCCGGACGTCGTGGACCTGCCCGACGAGGTGCGCCAGGACCCGGCGTACTTCCGGGGCGCCGGCCAGGACGGCTTCCGCGACGGCTGCCGGGTGCCGATCCCGTGGACCCGCGAGGGCTCCTCCTACGGCTTCGGCAGCGGCGGCAGCTGGCTCCCGCAGCCCGCCGACTGGGCCGGGCTGAGCGTGGCGGCGCAGACCGGCGTCCCCGGCTCCACGCTGGAGCTGTACCGGGCCGCGCTGCGCGCGCGCCGGGCCCACCCGGACCTCGGCGCGGGGGAGGCGGTGGAGTGGCTGCGGGCGCCCGAGGGCGTCCTGGCCTTCCGGCGCGGCGACTTCGTGTGCGTCGCGAACACCACGGGCGAGTCGGTGACGACCCCGTCGTACGGCCGTGTCCTGCTCACCAGCGGCGAGGTGACCGAGGCGGACGGCGAGACCAAGGTGCCCGCCGACACCACCGTCTGGTGGACGACGGCGGACTGACGGCCGTACGCGGAGCCGCTTCTGAGGCCCCGTCTGAAAGTTCTTGCATCAAGTTCACAACGGCCCGCTGCGCTTCGGCCAGCGGGCCTTTAACATCTGCGTCACCGCAAGCTTGCTGAAATATTTCAGCAAGCGCCTTCAGCGATCCCGTTGCCTTCAACGTCGAAGGAACCCCACATGGCACGCAGAACCCTCCCCACGGCGGTCGCCCTCACAGCCGCCGCTCTGGTTGGCATGACCCCGACGGCCGCCGAGGCCTCCCCGCCCGGCACCAAGGACGTCACCGCCGTCCTCTTCGAGTGGAACTACGCGTCGGTGGCCAAGGAGTGCACCACCGCCCTCGGCCCCGCCGGCTACGGATACGTCCAGGTCTCCCCGCCCGCCGAGCACATACAGGGGGCGCAGTGGTGGACGTCGTACCAGCCCGTGTCGTACAAGATCGCGGGCCGCCTCGGCGACCGCACGGCCTTCCGGAACATGGTGAACACCTGTCACGCGGCCGGGGTCAAGGTCGTCGTCGACACCGTGATCAACCACATGTCGGCGGGCAGCGGCACCGGCACCGGGGGCTCGTCGTACACGAAGTACGACTACCCGGGCCAGTACTCGGTCTACGACTTCGACGACTGCACGTCCCAGGTGTCGAACTACTCCGACCGCTGGAACGTCCAGCACTGCGAACTCGTCGGCCTCGCCGACCTGGACACCGGCGAGGAGTACGTCCGCAAGACGATCGCCGGATACCTGAACGACCTGCTCGGCCTCGGCGTCGACGGCTTCCGCATCGACGCGGCCAAGCACATCCCGGCCGACGACCTCGCGAACATCAAGAGCCGCCTGACCAACCCGTCCGCCTACTGGAAGCAGGAGGTCATCTACGGCGCGGGCGAGGCCGTCCAGCCCTCCGAGTACACCGGCAACGGAGACGTCCAGGAGTTCCGCTACGCCTATGACCTCAAGCGCGTCTTCACCAGCGAGAAGCTCGCCTACCTCACCAACTACGGCGAGGGCTGGGGCTACCTGAACAGCTCGGTCGCCGGTGTCTTCGTCGACAACCACGACACCGAGCGCAACGGCAGCACGCTCAACTACAAGAGCGGCGCCACCTACACGCTGGCCAACGTCTTCATGCTCGCCTGGCCCTACGGCGCCCCCGACGTCAACTCCGGCTACGAGTGGTCGGACGCCGACGCCGGCCCGCCCAACGGCGGCCAGGTGAACGCCTGCTGGCAGGACGGCTGGAAGTGCCAGCACGCCTGGCCCGAGATCAAGTCCATGGTCGCCTTCCGCAACGCGACCCGCGGCCAGGCGGTCACCAACTGGTGGGACAACGGCAACAACGCGATCGCGTTCGGCCGGGGCGGCAAGGGCTATGTGGCGATCAACCACGAGTCCTCGTCCCTGACCCGCACCTACCAGACGTCCCTGCCGGCCGGGACGTACTGCAACGTCCAGAACAACACCCCGGTGACCGTGAACTCCAGCGGGCAGTTCACCGCCACCCTCGGCTCGAACACGGCCCTCGCGCTCTACGCCGGCAAGTCGAGCTGCTGAGCCCTCGTCTGACGGAGCGTGAAACCTCTTGCCGGAGGTTTCACGCCCCTTGCTGCAAGCATCCAGCGACCCCCGCAAGGAGTCATCCCCTGTGATACCGAGATGGCCGGCGCCGCGCAGGCGCCGTACCCCGCACCGCGGACGGGCCGCGGCCGTCACCGTCGCCGCCCTCGCCGCCGCACTGCTCCAGCCGCCGGCCGCCCACGCGGCCACCCCGCCCGCGCCCCCCTCGGACGCGAAGCTCGCCGCCGTGCCCGCCCGGCACGACGACACCCGCGAGCAGTTCTACTTCGTCCTGCCGGACCGCTTCGCCAACGGGGACGCCTCCAACGACAGGGGCGGCCTGACCGGCTCCCGCCTGTCCACCGGGTACGACCCCACCGACAAGGGCTTCTACCAGGGCGGCGACCTCAAGGGCCTGACCCGGCGGCTGGACTACATCAAGGGCCTCGGCACCACGGCCATCTGGCTGGCGCCGATCTTCAAGAACCGGCCCGTGCAGGGCACCGGCAGCAACGCATCCGCCGGCTACCACGGTTACTGGATCACCGACTTCACCCAGGTCGACCCGCACTTCGGCACCAACGACGACCTCAAGTCCCTCATCTCCAAGGCCCACGCCAAGGGCATGAAGGTCTTCTTCGACGTCATCACCAACCACACCGCCGACGTCGTGGACTACGACGAGAAGTCCTACGGCTACCTCTCCAAGGGCGCCTTCCCCTACCTGACGAAGGACGGCAAGCCCTTCGACGACGCCGACTACGCCGACGGCAGGCGCGCGTTCCCGGCCGTCGACGCCGGCTCCTTCCCGTACACCCCGAGGGCCACGAGCGGGAGCAAGGTCCCGGCCTGGCTCAACGACCCGGCGATGTACCACAACCGGGGCGACTCGACGTACGCCGGCGAGTCCACCACCTACGGCGACTTCTCCGGCCTGGACGACCTGTGGACCGAGCGTCCCGAGGTCGTGCACGGCATGGAGAAGATCTACGAGCGGTGGGTGCGGGACTTCGCCGTCGACGGCTTCCGGATCGACACCGTCAAGCACGTGAACATGGAGTTCTGGACCCAGTGGGCCACCGCGCTGGACCGGTACGCGGCCGGGCGCGGACGGAAGAACTTCTTCATGTTCGGCGAGGTCTACTCCGCCGACACCGCCGTCACCTCCCCGTACGTCACCCAGGGCCGCCTGGACGCCACCCTCGACTTCCCCTTCCAGGACGCGGCCCGCGCCTACGCCTCCCAGGGCGGCAGCGCGCGCAAGCTGGCGGGTGTCTTCGGTGACGACTACCGGTACACGACCGACAAGGCCAACGCGTACGAGCAGGTCACCTTCCTCGGCAACCACGACATGGGCCGCATCGGGTACTTCCTGAAGCAGGACAACCCGAAGGCGACCGACGCCGAGATCCTGGACAAGGACAGGCTCGCCAACGAGCTGATGTTCCTCAGCCGGGGCAACCCGGTCGTCTACTACGGCGACGAGCAGGGCTTCACCGGCTCCGGCGGCGACAAGGACGCCCGCCAGACCATGTTCGCCTCCAAGGTCGCCGACTACCTGGACGACGACGAGATCGGCACCGACCGCACCCACGCGAGCGCCGCCTACGACACCAGGGCCCCGCTGTACCGGCAGATCGCCGCGCTCGCGAAGCTCCGCAAGGCCAACCCGGCCCTGACCGACGGTGTGCAGACCGAGCGGTACGCGGCCGACGGGCCCGGCGTCTACGCCTTCACGCGCACCGACGCCCGGACGGGCCAGGAGTACGTCGTCGCCTTCAACAACGCCGGCTCCGCGAGGACCGCCACCTTCGCGACCGGATCCGCGGACATGCCCTACCGGGGGATCCACGGCGCCACCGGCACCGTCCGGTCGGACGGCGACAGCAAGGTCACCGTCACCGTCCCGGCCGGCGCCGCCGTCGTCTACAAGGCCACCGGCACCCTGGCCGAGCCGGCCGCCAAGCCGGTGATCACCCTGACCGCCCCGGCCGCCGGGGCCACCGGGACGGCCGTGCTGAAGGCCGACGTCGACGGCGGACAGCTCAACCGGGTCGTCTTCGCCGCCCAGGTCGGCGACGGCGCGTGGAAGACGCTCGGCTCCGCCGACCACGCCCCCTACCAGGTCACCCAGACCCTCGGCAGGGACGTGCCCGCCGGCACCGCCCTGCGCTACAAGGCCGTCGTCGTCGACTCCGCCGGGCACACCGCGAGCGCCACGGCGAGCAGCACCACCGGCACCCCGCCCGCGCCCGAGGTCCCCACGGCCTCCTCCCGGGACTACGCGATCGTCCACTACAAGCGAACGGACGGCGACTACGCCGACTGGGGCCTGTACGCCTGGGGCGACCTCGCCGACGGCGAGGCCACGGACTGGCCCGCCAGCCACCCCTTCGTGGGCCGGGACGCCTACGGCGCCTTCGCCTACGTCAAGCTCAGGCCGGGCGCCTCGAACGTCGGTTTCCTGGTCATCGACAAGAACGGCGACAAGGACGTCTCCGCCGACCGGTCCATCGACGTCACCAGGACGGGTGAGGTGTGGATCGAGCAGGGCAAGGCCGACGTCCTGACCACGAAGCCCGGCTACCCGGCGCAGGACGAGACCAAGGCGGTCATCCACTACCACCGGGCCGACGGGAACTACGACGGCTGGGGCCTGCACGTCTGGACCGGCGCCGCGAACCCCACCGACTGGCCGAACCCGGTGAAGCCGGTCAAGACTGACGCCTATGGCGCGGTCTTCGAGGTGCCGCTCAGCGCGGGTGCCACCAGTCTCAGCTACATCATCCACAAGGGCGACGACAAGGATTTGCCCACCGACCAGTCCCTCGACCTCACGTCGAACGGCCACGAGGTGTGGCTGTTGAACGGCCAGGAGAAGTACCTGCTGCCGCAGCCCGCGGGCAGCGCGGCCGCACTCGACCTGACCACCTCCAAGGCGATCTGGATCGACCGCGACACCGTCGCCTGGAACGGCGTCGACGGCGCCGCCTCCACCCAGCTGCTCTCCTCCCACGACGGCTCGATCACCGTCAAGGACGGCGTGCTGACCAGCGACGACGAGCGCTGGCTGCGACTGGCCAAGACCACCCTGACCGACGCCCAGAAGGCGAAGTTCCCGCACCTGAGGGACTACACCGCCTGGTCCGTCGACCCCCGCGACCGGGACCGCGTGCGCGGCGCGCTCGCGGGGCAGCTCGTCGCCACCCAGCGGGCCGCCAACGGTGCCGTCCTGGCCGCGACCGGCGTGCAGACCGCCGGCGTGCTGGACGACCTGTACCCCGGCGCGACGAAGGCCGCCCTCGGGCCGACGTTCCACGACGGCAGGCCGACCCTCGCCGTCTGGGCGCCGACCGCGCAGAGCGTCCGCCTCGACCTCGACGGCACGTCCGTGAGGATGCACCGCGACGACACCACCGGCGTCTGGTCCGTCACCGGCCCGGCCTCCTGGAAGGGCAAGCCCTACCGCTACGTCGTGAAGGTCTGGGCGCCCAGCGTCCGCAAGGTGGTCACCAACAAGGTCACCGACCCCTACTCGGTCGCCCTGACCGCGAACTCGGCGCGCAGCCTCGTCGTCGACCTGAACGACAAGTCGCTCTCCCCGAGCGGCTGGGCGGCCCTGAGCAAGCCCAAGCCCGTCCCGCTGAAGGACGCGCAGATCCAGGAGCTGCACATCCGGGACTTCTCGGTCGCCGACAAGACCGTCCCGGCCAAGGACCAGGGCACCTACCTGGCCTTCACCGACAAGAACAGCGACGGCTCGAAGCACCTGCGGGCGCTGGCCAAGGCCGGCACCTCCTACGTGCACCTGCTGCCCGCCTTCGACATCGCCACCATCCCCGAGAAGAGGGCCGACCAGTCGAGGCCGGACTGCGACCTGGCCTCCTACCCGGCCGACTCCGACAAGCAGCAGGAGTGCGTGGCGAAGACCGCCGCCAAGGACGCCTACAACTGGGGCTACGACCCGTACCACTACACGGTCCCCGAGGGCTCCTACGCCACCGACCCGGACGGCACGGCCCGTACCGTCCAGTTCCGCCAGATGGTGCGGGCGCTCAACCAGGACGGGCTCCGGGTCGTCATGGACGTCGTCTACAACCACACGGCGGCGAGCGGTCAGGCGGACACCAGCGTCCTGGACCGGATCGTGCCCGGCTACTACCAGCGGCTCCTCGCCGACGGCTCGGTGGCCACCAGCACCTGCTGCGCCAACACCGCGCCCGAGAACGCGATGATGGGCAAGCTGGTGGTGGACTCCATCGTCACCTGGGCGAAGCAGTACAAGGTCGACGGGTTCCGCTTCGACCTCATGGGCCACCACCCGAAGGCCAACATCCTGGCCGTCCGCAAGGCCCTGGACGCGCTGACCCTGAAGAAGGACGGCGTCGACGGCAAGAAGATCATCCTGTACGGGGAGGGCTGGAACTTCGGCGAGGTCGCGGACGACGCCCGGTTCGTGCAGGCCACGCAGGCCAACATGGCCGGCACCGGCATCGCCACCTTCTCCGACCGCGCCCGTGACGCGGTGCGCGGCGGCGGCCCCTTCGACGAGGACCCCGGTGTCCAGGGCTTCGCGTCCGGGCTCTACACCGACCCCAACTCCTCCACGGCCAACGGCACGAAGGAGGAGCAGAAGGCGCGCCTGCTGCACTACCAGGACCTCATCAAGGTCGGCCTGACCGGCAACCTGGCCGGGTACCGCTTCACCGGCACCGACGGCAAGGAGGTGACCGGCGCCGGGGTCGACTACAACGGCGCGCCTGCCGGGTACGCGCACGCGCCCGGTGACGCCCTGGCCTATGTGGACGCCCACGACAACGAGTCGCTGTTCGACGCGCTGACCTACAAGCTGCCGAAGGACACCTCCGCGTCCGACCGGGCCCGGATGCAGGTCCTCGCGATGGCCACGGCCGCCCTCTCCCAGGGCCCCGCGCTCTCCCTGGCGGGCACCGACCTGCTGCGCTCCAAGTCCCTGGACCGCAACTCCTTCGACAGCGGTGACTGGTTCAACGCCATCCACTGGAACTGCGCCGACGGCAACGGCTTCGGGCGCGGGCTGCCCCCGGCGGCCGACAACCAGTCCAAGTGGCAGTACGCCAAACCGCTGCTGAGCACGGTGAAGGTCGGCTGCGAGCAGATCACCGGCGCCTCGGCCGCCTACCGGGACCTGCTGAGGATCCGCACGACCGAGAAGGCGTTCTCCCTCGGCACGGCCGCGCGGGTGCAGCAGGAGCTGTCGTTCCCGCTCTCGGGGAAGGACGAGACACCGGGCGTGATCACCATGCGCCTCGGTGACCTGGTGGTCGTCCTCAACGCCACTCCGCAGCGGCAGGAGCAGCGGATCGGCACCCTCGCCGGGACGCCGTACCGGCTGCACCCCGTGCAGGCGGCGGGCGCCGACGAGGTGGTGCGGACCGCCGCCTACGCGGCCGGCTCGGGCACCTTCACCGTCCCCGCGCGGACCGTCGCGGTGTTCACCCGGGCGGGGAACTAGGGTGAGGCCGTTGCCGTAGAACAGGAGCGCGCATGCCGCAGATCACCATCGACTACTCCGCCGCCATGGAGGACGCCTTCGACCGTGCGGGCTTCGCCCGGGCGCTGCACGAGGCGACCGTTCGGATCGCGGCGGCGAAGCCGGAGGCCTGCAAGACGCAGTTCCGGCCGAGCGCGTACACGGTGTTCGGATACGAGGACCCCGAGGCGCGCGGGCACGCCGTCGTGCACGTGACGATCGGGCTTCTCGCCGGACGCGGCGAGGAGACGAAGGCGAAGCTGACGGAGACGGCCCTGGAGCTGCTCCGCGAGCACGTGACGGACGCGGCGTTCACACTGCACGCCTCCGCCGAGATCCGCGACCTCGACCCGTCGTACCGGAAGTTCGACCGGTAGCTCAGGACGCCAGGGACAGCAGCCGGCCGACCAGCTCCGCGAAGGGGCCGTCGGCCGGCTCGTCCTTCGCCATCGTGCGCAGCAGGGCGGCCATGCCCTCGTCGTGGGCGGCGCTGACGGCGGCCAGCGCGGCGAAGTCCTGCACGAGCTGCTTCTCCAGCTCGGCGCGCGGGATGTGCCGGCCGTCGAGCCAGATCAGCGCCGTGGACTCGGCGAGCGAGATCCAGGAGCGGACGACCAGCTCCAGGCGCGGGGAGGCTTCGGTCACGCCCAGGTGTGACAGGATCTGGTCGAACGCGGCCTGCCGGACGGAGTCGACGAGCGCGTTGGTCGTGGTGGAGCCGACGGCCGGGCCGCCGCGCATCAGGGCCGAGAAACCGGGGCCGTGGTCGTCGACGAAGTCGAAGAAGCGGCCCATCACGCGATGCAGCCGGGCGCCCAGCGGGCCCTCGTGCGGCTCGGCGAAACGGCTCGCGAGGTCCTCCGACGCACGCTTCAACGCGGCCTCGTACAGGCTGAGTTTGCCCGGGAAGTAGTGGTAGACGAGCGGCCGCGAGATGCCCGCCGCCGAGGCTATCTCGTCGATGGAGACCTCGTCGGGCGAGCGTCGGCTGAACAGGTCGAGGGCGACGCCGATCAGCTGTTGCCGACGTTCCTCGACGCCCATCCTGCGGCGAACCCCGGTACTCATGCGAACACTTTACCGATCGATTCCGGCCGCCCGTGATCATCTGTCGAGAACCGGGTGGCCACTCCGCGTCGGGGAGCCGCGGACCGGCGCGGATCACCCAGGCCCTAGTGCAGCCCGCTGATCCCCCGACCGTCCGTCAGGGTGCCCTTCAGGTCCGCCCGCGCTCCCTGCTCGGCCTTGACGGCGAGCAGCGGCCCCTGCCCGGACGCGGTCACCCCGCCCGTCGCGGAGACCGACGACGTCCCCTCGCTGCCCGCGGCCAGCAGGTACCAGCTCCCCGCCGCCGACTTCCACAGCACCCCGGCCAGCACATGGGGATCGCGCGGTCCGCAGGCCGGTACGTCCGTGGCCTTGGCGACGACCGCCCCGGCCGCCCCGCCCGGCGTGCGGAACTGGGCCAGCACGGCCGTGCCGTCGCCCCGCCAGGTCTCCGCCCGCGTGCACACCCACGCACCGGTCCCGGTGCCTTCGGGCAGCGGCTGCTCGGCGTACGCCCAGGCGTTGACGCTGCGGATGCCCGACGAGCGCTCGGCCGCCAGGGAGCAGGCGAACGGCGCCCAGGTGCGCAGGCCGCGCGCGCCGGACGCCTCCCCGGCCGCTCCGGGCCGGCCGGCCGTGAGGTGGGCCGGGACCAGCTCGCCGAGGTCGGTGGTGAGCCGGGTGCCGGAGGCGTCGGTCAGCTGGAGCACGGTCCACGAGGTGCAGCCGCCGGTCCGCACGGCGGGGCTGGCCAGCGGCGCGGTGACGCCGTCGGCGAGGGTGAGCGGCGTCGCGGCCGCGTCCGGCTTCGTCAGGTCCCGCTGCGCCGCCTTCGTCACCCACGGGGCGGTCAGGTAGCGGACGTTGCCGTCGGAGCGGCCCAGTACCAGCGCGCTCGCCCCGGCGCCCGTGGCCCCGTCGACCCGGGCGAAGTCCAGGGCCGCGCCCCGCGTGCCGTTCTTCGGCTCGGCGTAACGGGCGATGCGCAGGCCGTCGTAGAGGATCACCACCCGGGCGGCGTCGACCTCGCCCGCGTACAGCAGCTGGGGCGGGCCGGCCGGGCCGCCGGTCTGGGTGCCCGGGGTCGCCGAGACGCGGACCGCCTCCCCGGGGCGGGCCCAGACGGCGAGGGCGCGGCGCAGCAGGGCCCGGTCGCCGGTGAGCGGGCCGCGCGCGGGCCACACGGAGAAGTCGGTACGGGCCGAGGTCCGCCAGGCGGTGGGGGCGGCCCGGACCACCTTGCCGGGGTCGAGGGCGGCCTCGGCGGCCGGGTTCTCGGCGTAGGAGGGGGCGGCGGCGCCGTCGGGGCCCCAGCCACCGCCGGGCAGGGCGACCAGCGCGCCGCACACCGCGAGGGCCGCCGCCGCGGCGAGGGCGGCCTTGGTGTGCTGGCGGCGGCGCATCAGATCGGTGGGCCGGGCCTGGAGCGAGCACGGGTCGAACTCGGGGGAGGCGAGCAGCCCCGGCTGCATGGGCACGCTGTTCGCGGAGGCCAGCGCGCCCCCCGGGTCGGAGACCCCGGCGGCGTCGAGCAGGTCGCGGATGTCCGGGTCGGGCAGCCTCTCCAGGCCGCGCAGGACGTAGGCGGCGCGGGCCGGGCCGGACAGGGCGGACAGCCGCTGGTCCAGGGCGAGTTCGTCGGCGCCGCCGGAGCGCGGGAACAGCTTCAGGCCCCACACCTGGGGCAGCGGCGGCGGCAGCTGGGCGAGCCGGGGCAGGCCCGTGCGGGGGCGGGCCGCCGCCAGGGCCGTGCACAGGACCCGCTCGCGCAGGTAGGCGTACCCGGGGTCGGCCTCCCGGCCGGAGGCCTGGGCCGGGAGCACGGACGGCTGCTTGCGGCCCCGTGGCAGGGCGCGCTGGACGAGGGCGTGTGCGGTCAGGACCCGGCGGCTGCGGCCGAGGCCCGGCGGCAGCACCAGGTAGGCGAGCCGGACCAGCCGGGGGTAGTGCTCGACGAACGCGGCCTCGGCCTGCTCGAAGCCGACCGGGCCGGCGTTCCCGCCGGGGGAGGGTGCGTGACGCTGGGATACATCCTGTGACTGCACGTCCGGGAGAACGAGCGAGCCGGCGGTTGGTCACCGCCGGACGAGTGGTTCACACCCCGGGTTCGACCAGGGCGCGCGCGTAGTTCGCCATCGACCGCTGGTAGCGCGGCAGATGGGGGGCGAGCGCGCCGAGCACCAGGGACAGGCCCTCGCGGTCGCGGCCCAGGCTGGACAGGCACAGGGCGAGCGCGGCCCGCACCGCGTCGTCCAACTCGTCGGATGGGGCGTCGAGTTCGGGCGTGAGCAGCTTGACGCCCTCCTCCGCCTGACCGGTGTTCCGCAGCGAACTCGCCAGCTGGATCCTGGCCCGGCGGCCCTTGTACCCGTCGAGTCCGCGGGCCAGTGCCTCCCGGTACAGCGGCACCGCCTTGTCGGAGTGCCCGGTGGAGTCCCAGGCGCAGGCCCGCTCGAAGGGCCCGAGCGGGCTGCCGTCCGGCAGTTCGGCGACGAGGGAGTCGATCAGGGCCCGGAACTCGTGCGCGCGCTCCTCCGGATACTCGTCGAAGGCGGCCCAGGCCGCGGTCACGCGCTCTTCCCAGTTCCGGTTCACCGCGTCACCCTCGCACACCCGTGCCCGCCCGGCCACCGGATTTGAGCGCACCGAGCGCGGGAGCCGTATCCGAGGGCGCTGGGGCATGCTCGGCACACCCGACCGGAGGAAACAGATGAGGTTGACAGGACTGCTGCTCGGCGCCGCGGCCGTACTGACGCTGGCGGGCTGCGGCTCGGGCGGCACGACGGAGTCCGTGCCGCCCACCGCGACCGGCAGCCTGGAACACCTGGCCGCCGAGGTGAAGTGCGAGCCGAACATGCAGACCGACGCGGACGAGATCCGTCAGGCCATCTGCGGCACCGGGAAGGGCAGGTTCATCCTCGCCACCTTCGCCACCGACCGCGGCCAGCGCGAGTGGATCAACGACGCCAAGGACTACGGCGGTCACTACCTGGTCGGCCGCAAGTGGGTCGCCGTCGGCGACGACGGGGTGGTCAAGGCGCTGCGCGGCACGCTCGGCGGCGACTTGGAGGACGGCGCCGACCACCACGCGCACAGCGGCTGACGAGCGCGTCCGGGCGCGGCGAAGGCCGGTGACGGAAGGGGGGTTCGTCACCGGCCTTCTGTCCCGCGCCCGCTAGGGCATCACGAGCAGTTCTGACCGCGGTTGACGCAGTTGGCGATCTTGTTGGCCAGACCGTTCTTCGTGACGCTGATGAAGTCGTCGTGGTCCGTGGCCGCCTTGTGCAGCTGCTCCGGGAACCCGTCCACCGCGTAGGCGTTCTTCACCTGGCCGTTCTGGAGGGTCGGGGGCGTGATGGCGTACACCAGGCGCATCGTCAGCTGCGGGATCGCCTTGAAGCCGTTCTGGCAGTTGCCGCTCGCGTCGGCGAACGCGACGTGCGTGCGGTGGTTGGCGCTGTCGGTGTTCTGGCCGTCCCAGCAGCTCTGGAAGGCGAACGTGCGCACCACCTTGCTGCCCTGCGGACAGATCGGGTACTGCGTGGTCAGCTGCACCTTGTTCTCGAAGCCGGTGCAGCTCCAGTGCGCGTTGGCGTTGGCCAGGCCGTTGGTGGTGGTCTTGGCGTCACCGGTGATGATGCGCAGGAACTGCGGCATCGCCACGACCTTGCCGCGCGGGCTGCCCACGTACTTGATCTGCGCCTGCACCGGGGTCAGGATGCGGCCGACGTTGCCTTCCTTGCCGCCGCCGTCGGCGTTCTGGTCGAAGTCCTGGGTGCCGTCCTGGACGCGGACCACCGGCCAGTAGTACGACGACAGGTCGCTCTGGTTCTGGCAGCTGGTGGCGGCCTGGAGGAACGTCTGGTTGCTGGAGAAGGCGTTGACCTTCTGGTTGCCGACGTAGTCGTGCAGGTGGTGTGCGCCGTTGGCCACACCGGGCGCCACGATCACGTTGTCGGTGTTGTGGTTCTTGTTGGCGTTCACTCCGCAGCGTGTGGTGAAGGAGCCGGTCGAGGCGTTGCGGCCGGCGCGCGGCTTCGCCTTGACGTTCGGCTGGACCTTGGTGATGTCCACGAAGTCGGCCGCGACCGGGCCGTTGCCGGCCTGCCCGCCGATGTTGCCCTGCTGGCCGTTCTGACCCTGCTGGCCGCCTTGCTGCTGGCCGCCCTGCTGCCCGCCCTGCTGCTGGCCGCCGTTCTGCTGGCCGCCTTGCTGTTGGCCGCCCTGCTGCTGGCCGCCGTTCTGCTGGCCGCCTTGCTGTTGGCCGCCCTGCTGCTGGCCGCCGCCTTGCTGCTGGCCGCCGGCGGTGGTCTGGTTGGCGTTCTGCGCCGTGCAGTTGGCCAGGGTGTCCAGGCTGCCGGGAGCGGTGCCGCCGACACGGGTGATCTCCAGCCTGATCCGGTCGAGGATCGCCTTCCGCCGGTCCTGGAGCGGCTGGAGGATGGAGTTCTGCACGAAACTCGCGTCCCTGGCCTGGGCGTCCCGCGTCGTCGCCAGACGCTGGTAGGCGTCGGTGATCTGGCGGTCGAGGTTGGCCAGTTCACCGGCGACCTCGGTACGGGCCTGCGCCGGCACGTTGGTGAGCTTCTGGCCCACGTCCGGGCAGGAGATGGTCGCGACCTGCGCCGTCGCGGCCTTCGTCTGGTTGCCTCCCCACGACTGGTTGTCCGACTCGTGAGCCGAGGCGTAGAAGTTCGCCCAGATCAGCCCGCCCCCACCGAGCGCTAGGGCCGCCGATGCGGCTATGGCCTTGGTGGCCAGCGGCGTACGGCGTTTTCGTGTGTTGCGTCCCATGGAACTCCTCTGACTTCCTTGCGGGGCAGCATCGAGGCGCCCGACAGGAGTGAAGCGGCGCCCTTCCATACGGACGCCGCCCCGGAGGTGTTCAGCGGTCTCACAAATTCCTCGCGCAACAAGGGAGTTGACAGGTCACCGGTCCCGGTCCAGATGGGCGAGGACCGCCAGGACGCGCCGGTTGTCGTCGTCCGACACCTCGAGTCCCAGCTTGGCGAAGATGTTCGAGGTGTGCTTGGCGATCGCGCGTTCCGTGACCACGAGCTGTGCCGCGATGCCCGCGTTGGACCGGCCCTGCGCCATCAGCTCCAGCACCTCCCGCTCGCGCGGGGTGAGCCGGCCGAGCGGCGTCGTGCCGGCCGACCGCCGGGACAGCAGCTGCTGGATCACCTGCGGGTCCATCGCCGTACCGCCCGCCGCCACCCGCCGTACGGCGTCGACGAACTGCTCCGCGTCGAACACCCGGTCCTTCAGCAGATAGCCGATCCCGCCGTCGCCGTCGGCGAGCAGCTCGCGCGCGTAGAGCTGCTCCACGTGCTGGGAGAGGACCAGCACCGGCAGTCCCGGCCGCGCCCGCCGGGCCGCGAGCGCGCACTGCAGACCCTCGTCGGTGTGCGTCGGCGGCAGGCGTACGTCGACCACGGCCACGTCCGGCTCCAACTCCTCCAGCGCGCGGGCGAGTTCGGGCCCGGACTCGACGGCGGCGGCGATCTCGAAGCCGTAGGCCTCCAGCATCCGCACCAGTCCGTCGCGCAGCAGGAAGAGGTCTTCGGCTAGGACAACACGCACGGGATCTCCATGGTGACCATGGTGGGACCGCCGGCGGGGCTGCTGACGGCCAGGACGCCGTCGAATGTACCGAGCCGGCGCTCCACCCCGGCGAGCCCCGAGCCGGCCCCGACCGCCGCCCCGCCCCGGCCGTTGTCGGTGACGGTGACCCGCAGCCGGCCGTCGGTGTGGTGCACGTCGACCCACACCCGGTCGGCGCCGGAGTGCTTGACCGCGTTGGTGAGCAGCTCGTTCACCGCGAAGTACGCCGCCGACTCGACCGGCGCGTCCGCGCGGCCGGGCAGCTCCACGGCGACCTCCGTGGCCAGCGGCAGCCGGAGCGCCAGCGCCCGTACGGCGTCGCCGAGCCCGCGTTCGGCGAGGACCGGCGGATGGATGCCGCGCACCAGGTCGCGCAGCTCCTCCAGGGCGTCGGCGGAGTTCCGGCGGGCCTGGGCGATCAGCTTCTTCGCCTGCGCGGGGTCCCGCTCGACCAGCATCTCGATGGTGCCGAGGTCCATGCCCATGGCGACCAGCCGGGCCTGCGCCCCGTCGTGCAGGTCCCGTTCGATGCGGCGCAGTTCGGCGGCCGAGGTGTCGACCGCGTCCCGCCGGGTCTCGGTCAGCACCTGGACCCGCTCGGCGAGTGCGGCGTGGGAGGCGCCGATCATGGCCCGGGTGAGCGTGAAGTGCGCGGTGAGCAGGCGCGGCGGGAGGCGCCAGGTGGCGGCGAGGACCACGGCGCCGAGCGCGGCCGCGCCGAGGGCCGTCGCCTGGCCGGTGACCGGCACGAAGCCGTACCAGTAGACGTCGCCCGGTTCGCGGACGTCCGTCCGCCACAGCCCGGCGCCCACCAGGAACCCCTGGACCGGGAAGAACACCAGCACCGCCGGCAGCAGCGCGGTGAAGAAGCCCGCGGTCATGTCGGCCGGCAGCCACAGTACGTCCCGCCGTACCTGCGGGTCCCCGAGCAGCGCCACGGTGCGCGTCCACGGGTTGGCGCCCGCCGGGAGCGGCCGGTACACCGCCGGGATGCGGACCCCGCACCACTCGGCCGCGAGCCTCCTGCGGGCGTCCGCCAGCGCCCTCACCCCCGTGAGGACCGCCGGGGTGGTGACGAGCCCGATGCCGAGCGGGACGAGCGCCACGGACAGGAGGGTCAGGGCGAGGAACGCCACCCCGCACGGCAGGACCACGAGGGCCAGCACCAGCCCCCGCACGGCGGCCAGCAGCGTCTCCCTCACCTGGGCGCGCAAGCCGGCCCTGTCTTCGTCGGTGTTCATGCCGCCAGTCTTGCCGAAGCCCGCGCCGGGGTCAGTCGTCCGAGGGCCCCTCCTGGAGGGTGGTGCCAGGTACACCCCCGGTCCGTGCCAGCAGCTCCGCCTCCACCTCCGGGTCCAGGCCGACGCGGGCCCGGTCCGGGCGCCGGGGCGCCGTGCCGCCGATCTCCGTCAGCCACCGCCAGGTGTCCGCGACGGTCTCGCCCACCGGCCGGCACACCAGCCCCGTGGCCACCGCCCGCGACACGTCCGCGCCGTGCACGGCGTCGTACGTCTCGCCGCCCGGCGGCACCCACACCGGCAGCTCGGTCCACGGCTCGATCCCGGCCCCGAGGATCACCTCCGGGCCGGTCCAGCGCAGCTCCGCGTCCGCGCCGGTGACCCGCAGGCACGCCCGGAGCAGCCCGCCCATGGTGGTGTGGCCGGGCGGGCTCACCAGGTCGTACGGCCCGGACAGCCCGCGCTCCAGCGCGCCGAGCAGCCACTCGGCGAGATCGCGCACGTCGACGTACTGCACGGGCAGGTCGCGCGGGCCGGGGGCCAGGACCGGGCCGCCGCGGGCGATCCGGGTCAGCCACCAGGGCAGCCGGCCGACGTTCTCGTACGGGCCGAGGATCAGCCCGGCCCGGACCAGCAGCGAGCCCGCAGCGCCGAAGGCCCCGACGGCGGCCAGTTCCCCGCCGCGCTTGTCCCGCGCGTAGTCCGTCGCCCCCGCGTCCGCGGCGGCACCCCCGACCAGCGGGGCGTCCTCCGCGCCGCCGCGCGGACAGGGCCAGGCGTACACCGACCGGCTGGAGACGTACGCGTACCGCCCGGCCCGGCCGCGCAGCAGGCGGGCCGCCTCGTGCACGGCACGCGGGGCGGCCGACCAGGTGTCCACCACGGCGTCCCAGCCCTCGCCGCCGTCCGCCGCGAGGGCGGCGAGGCCGTCGGGCGCGGTGCGGTCGCCGTGCAGCGACCGCACCCCGGCCGGGGGCCGGTGCCGTCCCCGGTGGAAGACGGTCACCTCCCAGCCGCGTCGAAGCGCGGCCTCCACCACGGCCCGCCCCACGAACTGTGTTCCGCCCAGCACGAGAAGTCTCATGCCGGGATCGTGCCCGGTCCGGGCCGGTGCCGGCGCGGGGCTCCGCCGAGGGCGGAACGGCCGACGGGACGCGGATACGGAGACCCCGGCGCCGGGCGCGCACCGGAACCGCAGGGCGGGCGGCCGGCACCGGCTCGGGCCGGAGCCGGGCGGCCGTGACGATCCCGGCGGCCACCCTGGGGCTCCCGGGGTGGCCGCAGGATGCCGGCGGCCCACCGGGGGCTTTCGCCGGGGCCGTACGGCCGGTGGCAGCCGGCGGTTGCCCCGCCTGGCCCGGCACCGGGCTGGGCGGCCGCCTTCGTCCCCGCCCTGGCCGTGTGCGGCTTCGGGGCGGCACCGGTTCGGGCCGGACCAGGGTGGCCGCGCCGGTCCGGCGGCCGCCGTAGGGCCCCCGGGGGTGGCCGCAGGGGTCCCGGCGCCTCGCCGGCTCCCTGCGGACCGTGGTGCCCAGGACCGTCGCTGCCGGTGGCCCTCCGGGGGCTTCGCCGGGGCCGTACGGCCGGTGGTGCCGAGGCCGGTGGCAGCCGGCGGTTGCCCCGCCTGGCCCGGCACCGGGCTGGGCGGCCGCCTTCGTCCCCGCCCTGGCCGTGTGCGGCTTCGGGGCGGCACCGGTTCGGGCCGGACCAGGGTGGCCGCGCCGGTCCGGCGGCCGCCGTAGGGCCCCCGGGGGTGGCCGCAGGGGTCCCGGCGCCTCGCCGGCTCCCTGCGGACCGTGGTGCCCAGGACCGTCGCTGCCGGCGGCCCTCCGGGGGCTTCGCCGGGGCCGTACGGCCGGTGGTGCCGAGGCCGGCGGCAGCCGGCGGTTGCCCCGCCTGGCCCGGCACTGGGCTGGGCGGCCGCCTCCGTCCCCGCCCTGGCCGTGTGCGGCTTCGGGGCGGCACCGGTTCGGGCCGGACCGTCAGCGGGCAGTCGGCGGGGTGTACTTGTAGCCGACCCGGCGCACCGTCTGGATCGCCTGGCGGTGCTCGGCGCCCAGCTTGCGGCGCAGCCGGGCGATGTGGACGTCGACGGTGCGGCCGTCGCCGACGTGGCCGTAACCCCACACCGTGGTGACCAGCTGGTCGCGGGTGTGCACCCGGTGCGGGTGCGCCACCAGGTGCGCCAGCAGCTCGAACTCCAGGTAGGTGAGGTCGAGTTCACGTCCGTCGACGCTGGCGGTGCGCCGCACGGGGTCGATCCGCACCAGCGGTTCGGTGCCGGGGACCGCCTCGGTCTCCGGCTGGTCCGGGACCGCGACCGGCAGGAACGGGGGCCGCTGGTCGGCCGGGACCAGCACCAGGTAGCCGACCATCGGCGGCTGGCCCGGCAGGGTCGGCAGGGTGTGCTGCGGCGCGGGCAGCCAGGTGGCGCCGGGCGGCAGGAAGTCCGCGACGTTCACCACCTCGTCCCGGTCGACGGCGCGCAGCCGGTGCCGGGTGCCGTTCGAGGCGGGGGCGGACAGGGCGGCGGTGGAGAGGGAACGGGAGGTCGCCATGAGAGGTCAGCTCTTTCGCGCGAGGAGTTCGTCGGAAGGTGCGGCGGCCGCGATTCGTGGTCGGGCGCGCCGGAGGACGTACGTCGTTCCGCGCTGGCCGAAGGCCGGGGTGTACGGCTTTAGAGGGCCTGCGCGTTCCTCGCGCGGCGACACACACGGTCGAAGTCGTGGTGCTGACGGGAAGGCCAGAACGGCTCAAGGTCGTGGCGACCCGTCGCGGTGATCTGCTGGAAGCCGTTCATGCGCCCATTGAAGCAGAGGCGTGCGCCGGGCAGGAGTCTCCTCTCACTGCTTGGACGCTTCCTTGGCGTGAAATTGACGTTGCGTCCACCCGGGGCCCCGGCTTTCCGCCCTGGTCAGCGCCTTGTCATGGCCGTTCGGTGGCTGGATCACCGTCTCACTCCTCGGACGGCGGCGGGGCGGGGGCGGGGCGTGCACGCGCGCGAGGGGCGCCCGCCTCACGGCGGGCGCCCCTCGGACGCGTGGGTACGGATCAGACCTGGCCGGCCTTCTCCAGCGCGGTGCAGCAGGTGTCCACCAGCAGGCGGGTCACCACGTACGGGTCGACGTTGGCGTTCGGACGGCGGTCCTCGATGTAGCCCTTGCCGTCCTTCTCGACCTGCCACGGGATACGGACGGAGGCGCCGCGGTCGGAGACGCCGTAGGAGAACTCGTCCCAGGGGGCGGTCTCGTGCAGGCCGGTCAACCGCTCGTCGATGCCGGCGCCGTAGCTCTTCACGTGGTCCAGCGGCTTCGAGCCCTCGCCGAGCGACTCGCACGCGGTGATGACGGCGTCGTAGCCCTCACGCATGGCCCTGGTGGAGAAGTTGGTGTGCGCGCCCGCGCCGTTCCAGTCGCCCTTGACCGGCTTCGGGTCCAGGGTCGCGGAGACGCCGAAGTCCTCGGCGGTGCGGTACAGCAGCCAGCGGGCCACCCACAGCTGGTCGGAGACCTCCAGCGGGGCGAGCGGGCCGACCTGGAACTCCCACTGGCCCGGCATGACCTCGGCATTGATGCCGGAGATGCCGAGACCGGCCTTCAGGCAGTTCTCCAGGTGGGCCTCGACGATCTCCCGGCCGAAGATCTCGTCGGCGCCGACACCGCAGTAGTAGCCGCCCTGCGGGGCGGGGAAGCCGCCCTCGGGGAAGCCCAGCGGGCGGGAGCCGTCGAAGAAGGTGTACTCCTGCTCGATGCCGAAGACCGGTTCCTGCGCGGCGAACCGCTCGGCGACCTCGGCCAGCGCGGCACGGGTGTTGGACGGGTGCGGCTCCATGTCGGTGTCGAGGACCTCGCACAGCACCAGCACGTCGTCGCCGCCGCGGACCGGGTCCGGGCAGGTGAAGACCGGCTTGAGCACGCAGTCCGAGGAGTGGCCCTCGGCCTGGTTGGTGGAGGAGCCGTCGAAGCCCCAGACCGGCAGCGCGTCGAGACCGGCCGGGGCACCCGTGATGATCTTCGTCTTGGACCGCAGCTTGGCCGTCGGCGCGGTGCCGTCGATCCAGATGTACTCAGCCTTGAAGGTCACGGGGCCACATCCTTCGGGGGTGGGTCGGGTGCACGCGCGGGTGCTGCCGCGCGGCGGCACCGGTGCGCCGCTCGATCTGCCGGGCAGCTTGTCAACAGGCCGTTTCCCGTCCATTGCCCGTCCGTGAACCCCGTGTTACCTGGTCGTTCCGCGTCCGGGCCCACCTGGTCGCCCGGCCCCGGCCGGCCGGCCCGCCAGGAGGCCGGCGCCGGTCCTGCTGCCCGAGGCCGCGAGCAGCAGGACCCTCGACCCTCACGAGGCGGTGGCGCGGGCCGGTGCGCTGCTGCCGCGGACGGCACCACCGGCCCTGGTCCGCCACCTCACCGGTTTCCTGTCGGTTTCCCGAGCCTCACCCCACCTTCTCGATCACCGCGCGCCGGATGAGGAACTTGCCCGGTTCCCGGACCTGTTCGAAGGCGGCGTTGTTGAGCAGGACGCAACTGCCGGAGACGGACGTCACCTTCACCGTGGTGGACTTGTCGTTGTCCAGGTTGGTGACCTTCAGGGTCGTCCCCGCCGGGAACTGGTTGCTGGACGCGGCCGGGGCGCCGCCCTCGCCGGAGAGCGTCACGGTGGAGCCCTTGCACACCTGCCGGCCTGCGCCTTGCGGGGCGCCTCCGCCCTGCTGCGCACCCCCGCCCTGCTGGCCTGCGCCCTGCTGGCCCGCACTCTGCCCGGTGCCGCCGCCCGGCGCCGCCTGGGAGCCCTGAGCCGACTCCCCGACGGTGCAACCGGACGCCTTCTGCTGGACCTTGATCTGCTCGACGACCGCCTGCCGGTTGGCGATCCGGGCCGCCGACTGCGCGTCCGGTTTCGCCTTCTGGTCCGCGATGAACCTCTCGTTGTTGCCGAGGGCCGTGGCCAGCCCCTGGCAGACGGTCGCGTCCCCGGCGGACAGCGTCCTGGCGCCCTGCGGGCTCTGCGCGGCGTTGGAGGTGGTCGCCAGGGCGAAGGCCCCGCCGCCCGCCACCGCCGCGGCGCTGACGAGCAGCGCGAGCTTCTTCTTGGTACCGAGGGTTCTCCTGCGCGACATGCGCGCCTCCTGAAGAGGTAGGGGAGCGTACGCCGCTATGTACGAGATACCGAACGTGGTTACTCAGCGGTTACAGGAGTCGGTGAAGTGACCTGTGTCACGCGGGAGTTGCCCCGGCCTCAGCCCTTGCCGCTGTGGGAGATGGCCTCCCGCACGGCCTCCTCGCTGCGGGCCACCAGCGTCGTACCGTCGTCCGCGGTGATGATCGGGCGCTGGATCAGCTCGGGGTGCTCGCTGAGCGCGGCGATCCAGCGGTCCCGCGCGCTCGCGTCCCGCGGCCACTCCTTGAGCCCCAGCTCCTTGGCGGCCGGCTCCTGGGTGCGCGTGATGTCCCACGGTTCGAGGTGCAGCCGGTCCAGTACGGCCCTGATCTCGTCGGCGCTCGGCACGTCCTCCAGGTAACGGCGGACGGTGTACTCGGCCCCCTCGGCGTCCAGCAGACCGACCGCGCTGCGGCACTTGGAACAGGCGGGATTGATCCAGATCTCCATGCCGGACACGGTACGCGAAAACCGTTGGGCACCCCCGTCACTGGAGCCCCTAAAGCCCTTGTGGCCAGGGGCTTTTGTCAGTGGTGCCCCGTAGAATAGAAGCAGTGTTCGAGGGTGCGCGCCGGACCCCGGTGCGTGCCCTGACCGCGACAGGAGGATGCCTGTGCCCGCTGCCGCCCTGAAGCCGAAGCCGTTGCCGACCCAGTCCACCGCCCAGCGTTCCGTGCTGTTCGACTCGCCCTACGAGCCCGTGGCGAAGCGGCCGCTGCCGGCCGGACGGCCGCGCGAGTGGTACGTCACGCACAACCGGCGTCTGAAGGCCATGCGCCTGGCCATAGCCCTGCTCGACTCCGGCGTGTACCTGCCCAACCAGGCCCGGAACGAGACGATCTGCGACACGGCGGAGCGGATCGGGATGCGCCCGCCGTCCGACACCACGTGCCACATGGTGCGGGCGCTGATGCGTTACTCGCGCTGAGCCGGCCGTGGTGCCGGGTGCCCGCGTCACCGGCGCGGGCACCCGGCACCGTCACGCCGTCAGCCCGCTCCAGCGCACCGTCACGCCGTCAGTTCCCGCTCCAGCGGAGTCCGGAAGCGCGGGGTGATCCGGGTCGCGCCCAGCCAGCCGCGCAGCCGCTCCGCCTCCGCCGCGACCTCGGCCGCGGCCTCCCGGCGGACACCTTCCCCGGGGATCCGCCAGACGATCCCGCCGTCCGCGCGCTGGGTCCAGCCGCCCACCACGCGGCCGTTCCACCACACCGTCGGACCCACGTTGCCGCTGCGGTCGAAGAGCAGGGGGCGCAGCGCCGGGTCCAGGTACCAGTCGCGCTGCTGCCAGGCCATGGCCGTGGGGTCCAGGGCGGGCAGCAGCGCCGCCCACGGCGCGCCGGGTCCCGTCACCGGCTCCGCGTCGCCGGCGTCGACGTATCCGGTGCCCTCGTCCAGGGCGACCTCCTCCGCGCCGATCGCGGCCAGCGCCCGGCGGACCTCCCGGAGCGTCCAGCCCGTCCACCACTTCAGGTCCGCCTCGGTCGCCGGGCCGCACGCCCGCAGCCAGTGGCGCAGCAGGTCCGCCTGGGCCGCGGCCGGGTCCAGCTCGGGATGGGGCGGCGCCGGCGCCCAGCGGAACTGGCTCGACGTCCAGGAGCCGAGCGGGCGGCCGCGGACGACTTTGCCCTCCACGCCGAGCACGCGCAGCAGGCGGGTCGAGACGGTGTGGACGCCCTCGTAGCTCTTCCCGGCCGCGTGGACGAACCGCTCGCGCAGGCGCGGCTCGTCCGCCGCCAGCTCCGCCGCGGTCGCCTGGCCGCGCCGGGCCAGCGCGGCGAGCGTGGCCTCCTCGACCTCCGCCAGCCAGGCCGCGTCCGGCGCACCGGCCAGCGCCATGTCCCGGAGCAGGGCCGCGCGCTCCCGGGCGGCTACCGTGAGGCCCGTCGAGGCGTGGACGACGGCCGTCAGGGCCGCCGGGAACACGAACACCGTGTGCCGCATGCCGTGCATCCGCACCAGCGTGCGGTCCTCGTACAGCGCCCGCTCCGTCTCCGGCACCGCCTTCGCGGGGTCGGTCAGCCGGGCGGCCACCGCCAGGTGCACGGTCGCCGGGTCCGAGCCGTGCAGGGCGACCAGGGAGGCCGCGACCTCCTCGGGCGTCACCGCCCGCGCCGCCCCGGCCAGCCGGTGCCGCACGGCCAGCCGGGCCCGCCGCTCCACCCCGTCTACGTACCGCCGTCCCTCCGCCATACCGGCCTCCCCTTCGGCTCAACGATCCGTTGCCGCCATGGTCGCCGGTGCCACTGACAACGCTCGCGGGGGCGAGGCGGCGGAGCCGCGCGCCGGGCTACAGCAGGGTCTTCACGAACTCCCGGCGGTCCCCGGGGTGGTCGTGGAGCCACCGGCCCAGCATGTGGTCGGCGTCGGGGAGGTCGAGGCGGGTGCAGTCGGCGCGGGTCGAGAGCGCCTCCTGGACGGCCCGGGTCACCGCCGGGGGGATGATCGTGTCCGTCCCCGGGACCGCGAGCACCGCCCGCCCCTCGTACGCACGGAACGCCTCCAGGGCGGGGGAGTCGCGCCAGCCGTCGGGCGTGCGGATCAGCTCCGAGAAGCGTCCCTCGCCGGTGCCGAACGGCACGTCCCAGGCCGCGGGCGGGTAGACGGCGGGCGCGCACAGGCCCACCGCCGCCACCCGGCGCCCGTAGTGCCGTACCAGGTCCGCCACCGTCTGCCCGCTCATGCTGAAGCCGACCAGGATCAGCGGGTCGTCCTCCGGGACGTGCGCGTCGAGCACCGCCACCGCCTGCTCGTACCGCCGCCGCAGGCTCGACTCCGCGAGCGCGCCCGTGCTCTCGCCGTGGCCGGAGAAGTCGAACGCCAGGGCGCGGCAGCCGCGGGCGGCGAAGTCGGCCAGGAGGGGCAGCAGCCGCTGCTTGCTGCCGTTGCCCGCGCCGTGCAACAGGAGTGCCGTGGTGCGGCCGGGCCGTCCGGCGCTCACCCCGCTGAGCCGTTCACCGTCGTACGGGTGGTGGAAACCGGTGAGTTCGTCCATGCGGGCCATTCACTCACGGCCGCCCGCGCCCCGGAAAAACGGGTGCACGGAATGTTACCAATTCACTACGCTGAGCGAACGAAGCGCGTCCCCGCGACCCACCCAGGAGGTCCGTCATGCGTGGCATTCTCGCGGCCGGGACCGTCGTCCTGGCGCTCCTCGGAACCGGTGACCACCTGTGGTGGCTCGCCGCCGTCGTCCTGCTGTACCTGTACGCGACGCACGGCCGCGGCTCGCCCGGCACCACCCCGCCGGCCGGCCCCGGCCCGGGCGCCCCGCCCGACAGCTACCGGGCGTACCGGGACCGCCGGGACCGGCAGGCCAGGTGGGAGCGCCGCTACCGCCGTGAGCGGCCCTTCGAGGCCCGGCGGCAGGAGCGGGAGAAGGGCGGGAAGTGAGCGGGGCGTCGCCGGCCGTCACAGGCCGGGGGCGCCCCACACCGGGAACCAGCGGCCGAGGTCCTGCTCGATCCGCAGGTCGTTGTCGAGCGTGGCCTTCAGCTGGAGTTCCAGTGGGGTGTCCCGCCGCTCGGCGGCGCCGGGCAGCGGGGCGAACGGGTAGAACGTGCCGCGCTTGTAGAGGTAGACGAGCGCCAGCTTCCGGCCGGTGCCGTCGGTGAACCCGGCCAGCGAGCACAGCAGCTGCGGGCCGAAGCCGTTGACCTCCAGCGAACTGTTCACGGCGTGCAGATCGTTGACCAGCTCGGGCAGCTGGCCGGGGGAGCGCCGGGACACCAGCCAGGAGTAGCCGTAGCCGTCCCGGCGCAGTTCCACCGGCGGACCGGTCCGGTCGGTGTCCGCGTCCAGCAGCGCCTGCACCTCGCGGTGCGTCTGCTCGAAGGCCGCGCCCTCCACCGTGGCGAAGCACACCGCCCCCTCCCCGGTCGGCGTGAAACCCGCCGCCGCCTCCAGCGTCACGGCCGCCGACGGCAGCGCGAAGAGCCGGTCGAGATCGGGCGCGACCGGTTTCGTACGGCCCAGCAGGATGTCCAGCAGCCCCACCGCTCAGCCCGCCTTCCCCGGGGTGGCGGCCTCGCCCAGCTCCGCCGAGATCCGGCCGAGCTGCTCCAGCCGCTGCTCCAGGGTCGGGTGCGTGGAGAAGAACCGCTCGATGCCGGGCTCGCGGCCGGTCGCCGGGGTGAAGTAGAAGGCGTTGAACGCCTGTGCCGTGCGCAGGTCCTTGGTCGGGATCCGCGCGATCTCCCCGGAGACCTTGGTGAGCGCCGCCGCCAGCGCCGAGGGCCGGCCGGTCAGGTGCGCCGCGGCGCGGTCGGCCGCCAGCTCCCGGTACCGGGACAGCGAGCGGATCAGCAGGAAGCTGATCGCGTACACGGCCACCGAGACGCCCAGGACCGCGGCGAAGACCGCGGCCGTGTTCTGGTCCCGGCGGCCCGAGCCGAAGACCTGCGAGTAGAGGGCGAACCGCACGATCAGGCCCGCGAGCACCCCGAGGAACGACGCGACCGTGATCACGGCGACGTCCTTGTGCCGCACGTGCGACAACTCGTGCGCGAGCACGCCCTCCAGTTCCGCCGGCTCCAGCCGGCGCAGCAGCCCGGTGGTCACACAGACGACCGCGTGCTCGGGGCTGCGCCCGGTCGCGAACGCGTTCGGCATGTCCATCGCGGACACGGCGACCACCGGCTTGGGCATGTCCGCGATCGCGCACAGCCGGTCGACGACGGCGTGCAGCCCGGGATACTCCTCCCGCTCCACGACCCGCCCGTGCATGGCGAACATCGCGATCCGGTCGGAGAACCAGAACTGCGCCACGAACAGCGCCCCGATCAGGACGGCGACCAGTATCCAGGACTTCAGCAGCACGATCAGTGCGGCGACGAAGCCCACGTACAGCAGCCCTAGCAGGAACAGCGTCAGACCCATGCGCACGGTCAGCCGCCGATCGCTCCGGAACCGGCTCCGCATCTTGCATCACCCCGAAAGTCAGGCACTCGTCCCGCTGTCCAGTGTGCACCTGCGGATGCCCATGAAGCGGTCCGGAACCCCTCTAGGCGGGGCAAAGGGTCAGCGGGGCAGTCAGCGGGGCGAAGCGTCAGTAGGGGGAACGCATCTGCGCATACCCCAGCAGCACGATGACCGCCGCCACGCAGCCGAGGACCACGGCCGTCGAGACCCAGGAGGACCGGCGCGGGACCGGGTCCGGGTCGGCGCGGAACGGCGCCGGGTCCGGGGGGTTCTCCTTCCAGCGGGCGGCGAGCATCCGGGCCCGGGCGGAGGGCTCCTTGTGCTCGGCGGAGTTCGCCCACCGGTGATCGAACTCGCGCTCCCATTCGTCCTGTTCCGGCATCCCCGTTCAACCTCTCTCGTCCGACACGATCCGGAGGGATGATCCCCCGACAATAGGAAGTCTGAGAAGCGGGAAAGGTTGCACGGGCCGGGACATGGTCAGCCGGAGTGGCGGAAACGGCTGCGGTACTCCGTGGGAGTGGTGTCCAGCTTGCGGCGGAACGCCCTGATCAGGGTGTCGGTCGTACCGAAACCGCACGCGGAGGCGATCCGGTCGAGGGTGTCGTCCGTGGTCTCCAGGTGGTTCCGGGCGGCCTCGACGCGGGCCGCCTCCAGGTAGGCGGCCGGGGTCATGCCGAGTTCCGCCTTGAAGACGCGGGCCAGCTGGCGCTCGCTGACGTGGGCGTGCCGGGCGAGGTCGGCGACGGTCAGCGGCCCGGTGAGGTGCTCCGCGACGAAGTGGCGCAGGCCGGCCATGCGCCGGGTGGTCGAGACGGGCTCGACGGGCACACTGAACTGGCTCTGCCCGCCCGGCCGCTTCAGGTACATGACCAGCTGACGGGCGACCCGCAGGGCGACGGCCTCCCCGAAGTCCTCGGCGACCAGCGCGAGCGACAGGTCCAGGCAGGCGGTGATGCCCGCGCCGGTCCACACCCCGCCGTCCCGGATGAAGATCGGGTCGGCGTCGACCTCGACCGAGGGGTGCTCGGCGGCGAGCTGCCCGGCGGTCGACCAGTGGGTGGTGGCCCGCCTGCCGTCCAGCAGGCCGGCGGCGGCGAGCAGGTGCGCGCCCACGCAGACGGAGGCGACGCGCCGGCTGCGGGCGGCGAGCGCGCGCACCCGGGCGACGACGCCGGGATCGGCGAGGGCGCGCACCCGGCGTTCCCCGTCGACCTCGACCGAGCCCGGCACCAGCAGGGTGTCGATGGCGCGCCCGGACACCTCCGCGAAGGTGCGGTCGGGCAGCACCCGCACCCCGGCGGCGGTCGTGACGGGCTCCATGGTCTCGGCGGCCAGCACCGCCTCGTACCCGCTCTCGCCGCCGGTCTCCCGCCGGAGCAGGGCGAACACCTCCGGCGGGCCGGTGACGTCCAGCAGGTCGACGCCGTCGAACAGCATGATCACCACGAACCGCCGGCCGTCGCCCACGCCCTCCCCCTTTCGGATGTCCGGATCTGCAAGTTACCCGACATTGCCGCCATCCGGGGCGGCTCCTAGCGTGGTCGCCGTACCCACACCGCCACCCGAGAAGGGGCCGCCATGCCCAGCACGACCCTGCGCGACCTGAACGGCTTCGACCAGACCCCGGCCTCGCTCGCCGGCTCCACGCTGATCCTGGTCGACTACCAGAACACCTACACGCGCGGCGTGATGGAGCTGGACGGCTGGCAGGCCGCCCTCGACGCCGCGGCCGGCCTGCTGGCCACAGCCCGTGCGGCGGGCACGCGGATCGTCCACGTGGTCAACGACGGCGGCGAGGGCACCCCGTACGACATCCGCGCCGAGATCGGCCGCATCCACCCCCGTGTCGCCCCGCTCGACGGCGAAGCGGTCGTCGTCAAGACCGCCCCCGACGCGTTCCACGGCACCGGCCTCGCCGAGCACGTGGACGCCGCCGGCCACCGGGACGTCGTGATCGCCGGCTTCATGACCCACATGTGCGTCCTGTTCACCGCGCAGGGCGCGTTCCTGCGCGGCAACCGCCCCACCGTGGTCGCCGACGCCTGCGCGACCCGCCCCCTGCGCACCCCGCTCGGCGAGGTCCCCGCGACCCAGCTCCACCACAGCGCCCTCGCCACCGTCACGGACCTCTACGGCGTGGTCGCACCGTCGGCGTCCGCGCTGACCTGAGCCGGGAACGCCGGGAAGTGATGGTGCGGCGCCGCTGCCTTGGAGTCCCGGTCAACGGGCCCTTCCGACCAGTGAAAACCGGACGTCAGCGGTGATCGCGGAGCGGAGTGTTTGTGCGGCGGCAGGGAAGGGGTCAGAGCGGGAGGGAGGACAGGAGACGACCGTGACCGTCCTCGCGATCTTTCTGCTCATCATCGGTACGCTCTTGGTCCTGATCGGGGCGCTTCTGGTCCTTGTCGGGACGTTCCTGATCACCATTGGGGTGGCCTTGATCCTGATCGGGGCGGCCCTGATCGTCGCGGGCACGTTCATGCTGATCCGGAGACTTCTTGGCGGTAATCGAACGCGGTCTCACTCCTGGTGAAGCTGAGCGTGGCCCTTCGGCACAGCCACGAACGCCACCCGGCGGCCGGGCGTCCGCCCGGAACAGGCCGTCGGCCGTGCCCTTCCCGGGGAGGAAGAACACGGCCGACGGCCCACAGCCCAACCAGGGGAGCGGCTACCCGCTCCGGCCTGGGGCGATGTCACACGTCGAAGTACAGCTCGAACTCGTGCGGGTGCGGGCGCAGCTGGAGCGGGGCGATCTCGTTCGTGCGCTTGAAGTCGATCCACGTCTCGATCAGGTCGGACGTGAACACGTCGCCCTGGAGGAGGAACTCGTGGTCGGCCTCCAGCGCGTCGAGGACGGCGTTCAGCGAGGTCGGGACCTGGGCGACGTTCGCGTGCTCCTCGGGAGCCAGCTCGTACAGGTCCTTGTCGATCGGCTCGGCCGGCTCGATCTTGTTCTTGATGCCGTCCAGGCCCGCGAGGAGCAGGGCCGAGAACGCAAGGTACGGGTTGCCGGAGGAGTCGGGCGCGCGGAACTCGACGCGCTTGGCCTTCGGGTTGGAGCCCGTGATCGGGATACGCATCGCGGCGGAGCGGTTGCGCTGCGAGTACACCAGGTTGATCGGCGCCTCGAAGCCCGGCACCAGACGGTGGTACGAGTTCACCGTCGGGTTGGTGAAGGCCAGCAGCGACGGGGCGTGCTTGAGGATGCCGCCGATGTAGTAGCGGGCCATGTCCGACAGGCCCGCGTAACCGGCCTCGTCGTAGAACAGCGGGTCGCCGCCCGACCACAGCGACTGGTGCACGTGCATGCCCGAGCCGTTGTCACCGAAGATCGGCTTCGGCATGAAGGTCGCGGTCTTGCCGTTGCGCCAGGCGACGTTCTTCACGATGTACTTGAAGAGCTGGAGGTCGTCGGCGGCGGCGAGCAGGGTGTTGAACTTGTAGTTGATCTCCGCCTGGCCGGCCGTGCCCACCTCGTGGTGCTGGCGCTCGACCTTCAGGCCGGACCGCTCCAGCTCCAGGGAGATCTCGGCGCGCAGGTCGGCGAAGTGGTCGACCGGGGCCACCGGGAAGTAGCCGCCCTTGTAGCGGACCTTGTACCCGCGGTTGTTCTCGACGGCGCCGGTGTTCCAGGCGCCCGCCTCGGAGTCGATGTGGTAGAAGGACTCGTTCGCGGAGGTGGCGAAACGGACGCTGTCGAAGACGTAGAACTCGGCCTCGGGGCCGAAGTACGCGGTGTCCGCGATCCCGGTCGACGCCAGGTACGCCTCCGCCTTCTTCGCCACGTTGCGCGGGTCACGGGAGTACTGCTCGCCCGTGATCGGGTCGTGGATGAAGAAGTTGATGTTGAGGGTCTTGTCGCGGCGGAACGGGTCCACACGCGAGGTGGACAGGTCGGCACGCAGAGCCATGTCGGACTCGTGGATGGCCTGGAAACCACGGATCGACGATCCGTCGAAGGCCAGCTCCTCGTCCGGGTCGAACGCCTCAACGGGCACCGTGAAGTGCTGCATGACGCCCGGCAGGTCGCAGAAGCGGACGTCGACGAACTTGACGTCCTCGTCCGCGATGAACTTCTTGGCCTCGTCGGCGTTCTGGAACATCCAGCTCCTCCTACTCCCGACCGTCCTCGCCGGGGTGGTAGATCGTTCGTGCGGCCAGTGCGGTGGCACACGCTGGTCTCGACCCTAGGGACGGGTGATTTCTCGGGCGTGACCCATTTGTTTCGCAGAAGTTAACCGGCCACGTGTCCACCGTAGCCCTGACACACCCCTGTGCGTAGTGCCCGAAACCGGGCACAGTACCGTGGAGGCGTGGACAACAGGCAGGCAATCGGATCGTGGCTCTCCGGGCCGCGCGCGGCCCTGGAAGAGGCGGGCGCCGACTTCGGGTACCGGGGCGAACAGCTCGGCCTCCCGGAGCACGGGCCGAACTCGATCGCACGGCCCGGACGGCGCCTCGGCGCACTCGCCGTGGACTGGGCGCTGTGCGTCCTGATCGCATACGGCCTGATCACGGGCGGCTACCGGGCCCCTGCCACCAGCAACTGGGCGCTCGGTGTCTTCTTCGTCATGAGCATCCTGACCGTCGGCACGGTCGGCTTCACCCCCGGCAAGCGGCTCTTCGGCATCCGGGTCGTGGCCCTGCGGACGGGCACGGTCAACCCCGGACGCGCCCTGCTGCGCACCGTCCTGCTGTGCCTCGCGATCCCCGCCCTGGTCTGGGACCGCGACGGCCGCGGCCTGCACGACCGGATCGCACAGACGGTCGAAGTACGCATCTGACCGAGCGCCCCCGCGCTTCCCCCGTGGCGGGTCGCGCCATCGGGGCCGGGTCCCACGGGGTCACGGCCCCGCCTCAGCGAAGTCCCACGGCGTCATGCGGGTCGCCCGTAGCCGGTCGCGCCATGGGGGCACGGGGTCACGGCCTCGTGGCCCAGCGGTGCGCCACGGCGGCATGCGGCTCGCCGGTGGTCGGTCGCGCCGTGGGGGTCGAGCCGCACGGGTGACGGCCCCGCCTCAGCGAAGTCCCGCGGCGTCATGCGGGCTGCCCGTAGCCGGTCGCGCCGTCGGGGCCGGGGCGCACGGGGTCACGGCGCCGCCCCAGCGGACACGCCACGCGGCCCGCCCGTGGCCCGTCGCGTCGTCGGGGCCGAGCCGCGAGGTGCCACGGCCCCGCGGAGCGCCACCGCGCCGGGGCCACGCGGGGCCCCAAGGCACGGCCCCGCCCGGCGAAGTCTCACAGAGCCCGGCGCCGGGCCCGGCCACCGGCGGCAGCCACCCGCAGCAGTCATCCCCGCACCGCCGTCACCTCCTGCGCAGCACCGCCGCCAGTACCGACCGCAGCTCCGTCTCCGGGTCGGTCGCGGCGCTGGTCGCGCGCCAGGCGACGAAACCGTCGGGGCGTACCAGCACCGCCCCGTCCGCCGTCGTGCCGTGCAGCGCGGCCCAGTCACCGCCGTCTCCGGTGCCGTCCCCGTCGTAGGTGAGGTCGGCGTCCGCGCCCGTACCGATGCGGTACGCCTCCAGCCGTACGCCGTCCGTGCGGGCGATCTTCCGGGCGGCGGCGTGCCAGGCCCCGCCCGCGGCCGACCCCGCGTCGCAGAGCAGCACCAGCGAGCGCTCGTAGAGGTCGATCGTGGAGAGCCGGTCACCCGCGCGGCGCAGCCACAGGTGCGGCGCCCGGCTGCCCGGGTCCGCGGTCAGCCGCACCCCGTCGGGTACGACCGGCTGGGCGGGGTCGGCGCCGATGACGGCCCCCTCCAGATAGCGGTAGGCGAGGACGACGGGGAGGATGCCGCTGCGCGGGCCGCCGCCGACGCCGGGCGTGGGCGCGAAACCCGGGTGGCTGTGCTCCACCGAGCGGGCGGAGGCGCGGGCGCTGGTCGCCATCGCGACGGGCCGGCGCTCGGTGTCGTAGGTCTCCAGCAGGGCGGGCCCGGCCCAGCCGTCGAGGACGGCGGAGAGTTTCCAGGCCAGGTTGTGGGCGTCCTGGATGCCGGTGTTGGAGCCGAAGGCGCCGGTCGGGGACATCTCGTGGGCGGAGTCGCCGGCCAGCAGCACCCGGCCGGCCGTGTACCGCTCGGCGACGCGTTCGGCGGCACGCCAGGACGCCTTTCCGGTGATCTCGACGTCCAGGTCGGGGACGCCGACGGCCAGCCGGATGTGCCGCTGGAGCCGCTCCTCGGTGAACTCCTCCAGCGTCTCGCCCTGCTCCGGGTGCCAGGGCGCGTGGAAGACCCAGTGCTCCTTGTTGTCGACCGGGAGCAGGGCGCCGTCGGCCTCCGGATTGGTGAGGTAGCAGCAGATGAAGTGCCGGTCGCCGACCGTCTCGGCGAGCAGCTTGGACCGGAAGGTGACGCTCACGTTCGCGAAGAGGTCGCCGGGGCCGCTCTGCCCGATGCCGAGCCGGCGCCGTACGGGACTGCGCGGGCCGTCGCACGCGACCAGGTAGTCCGCGCGGACCGTGTACAGCTCGTCGCTGTCCCGGTCCCGGACGAACGCCGTCACTCCTTCGGGGTCCTGTTCGAAGCCCTCCAGCTCGTGGAAGTACCGCAGGTCCCCGCCGAGCGCGCGGGCCCCCTTCAGCAGCACCGGCTCCAGGTCGTTCTGGCTGCACAGGCACCAGGCCGTGGGGCTGAACCTCGCCAGCCCGCCGCCCGGGTCGATGTGCTTGAACAGCCACTCGCCGGCGTCGCCGACCAGGGTCGGGGTCTGCAGGATGCCATGGTTGGCCGCGAGCAGCGAGGCCGCCGCCTTGATGTCCGGCTCGATGCCGGCGACCCGGTACAGCTCCATCGTCCGCAGGTTGTTGCCGCGGCCACGCGGGTGGATCGAGGTCCCGGAGTGCCGCTCGACGAGCATGTGGGGTACGCCGAGACGGCCCAGGAACAGGGAGAGGGACAGGCCCACCAGCGAACCGCCCACGACGAGGACGGGCACCTGGTGATCGGCTTTGTGCTGCATCAAGGCTCCAGAGGCAGGGGGCGGGATGTGAGGCGCGCTGCTGTTTCTGTGCCCTCTGGGACGGGTTTCGCGTGCTCAATCACCCACGTGGTTCACGCGAGTCGCGCGTTGTGCGGGAAGCGGCACAGGATCAAGAAGCGCTGACGTCGCGTCATCGGCGGCCGGCGTTCGCCTCTGCCCCCGTGAAGGAGATGCGCAGCATGACCACCTTGTCGGAAAAGATGTCGGACCAGTCGACGCGTCAGGCGTCGACGAGGGTCTCCCAGTCCGTGTTCGACGGCTCCCGTCTCCGGGTCGTCCTGCTCGTGGACGTCAACGACGGCGCCCAGCAGCAGTTCCTGGAGGCCTACGAGCAGCTGTGCAACCAGGTGGCGCAGGTGCCCGGCCACGTCAGCGACCAGCTGTGCCAGTCGATCGAGAACCCCTCCCAATGGCTCATCACCAGCGAGTGGGAGAGCGCCCCGCCGTTCCTCACCTGGGTGAACAGCGAGGAGCACGTGCGGATGGTGGAACCGCTGCACAGCTGCGTCCGGGACACCCGGTCGCTGCGGTTCCACATCGTCCGCGAGACCGGCGGCGAGCCGGCCGGGGCCGCGTCACGGCGCCGGCTCCAGGCGTCCCCGCGGATCGGGGACGGCGTGATCCGGCACGCGCTGACCTTCACGGTCAGGCCGGGCAGCGAGGAGAAGGTCGCGAAGATCCTCGCGGACTACGCCTCGCCCCAGGCGCGGGTCGACGAGACCACCCGGCTGTGCAGGACCTCGCTGTTCATGCACGGCAACCGGGTCGTGCGGGCCATCGAGGTGCGCGGCGACCTGCTCGCGGCGCTGCGGCACGTCGCCCGGCAGCCCGAGGTGCGGGCCGTCGAGGAGGCCATCAACCCCTACCTGGAGCAGGAGCGGGACCTGAACGACCAGGAGTCCGCGCGGGTGTTCTTCACCCGGGCGGCGCTGCCGGCCGTGCACCACGTCACCGCGGACGAGTCCGCCGAGGGCGAGCGGCAGGCGCTGTACTACCCGGCCCGGCCGGACTGCGGGATGCGGCTGGCGGAGCTGCTCGCCCAGCAGGACGAGGCGGCGACGGAGGACCCGGACAGCCCGGTGCTGCGCAGCACGATCTTCCAGCGTGACGACGTCGTCGTCCGGCTGGTCGACGTACGCCCCGGCACCGGCGCCCGCGTCCCGCTGCCGGAGCCCGGCCGTCAGGCCGCGCTGAGCGCCCTGCTGGACGGCGAGCCCGTCGGCATGGACCTCGTCACCGACCGCCGCTCGCCGGACGCCTGAGCCCGGCAGGCCAGCACACCAACGGAGGAACGTCGTGATCAAACCCCTTCCGAAGATCGTGGACCTCAGCGAGATCGAGCCCAACACCCGGCGCGGCGGCGATCTGCGCGCCATGCTCACCCCGGCCACGGTGGGCTCCACCAGCGGCTTCATGGGCGTGGCCATCGTGCAGCCCGGCGACCGCATCGGCGAGCACTACCACCCCTACTCCGAGGAGTTCGTGTACGTCCTGTGCGGACAGCTGGAGGTGGACCTGGACGGTGAGCCGCACCCGCTGCGGCCCGAGCAGGGGCTGATGATCCCCATGAACATGCGGCACCGCTTCCGCAACGTCGGCAACGTGGAGGCGCGGATCGTCTTCCACCTGGGCCCGCTGGCCCCCCGGCCGGCCCTCGGCCACGTCGACACCGAGGAGACGGAGGCCGTCGCCGTCGCCGCCGATCCGGCCGACCGGGCACGGGTCGGCTCATGAACCGGCGCGTGGCGGTCACCGGCATAGGCGTCGTCGCCCCGGGAGGGATCGGCGTACCGGCGTTCTGGGATCTGCTCGCCGACGGCCGTACCGCGACGCGGGGCATCACGTTCTTCGACCCGACCGGGCTGCGGTCCCGGATCGCCGCCGAGTGCGACTTCGAGCCCGCCGCGTACGGCCTGGACGCCGGACAGGTCGAACGGGCGGACCGGTACATACAGTTCGCCCTGGTCGCCGGCGCGGAGGCGGTCCGGGACTCCGGTCTCGACCTCGGCCAGGAGGACCCCTGGCGGGTCGGTGTCTCCGTGGGCACCGCCGTCGGCGGCACCACCCGGCTGGAGCACGACTACGTCCTGGTCAGCCATCGCGGGCAGCGCTGGGACGTGGACCACACCGAGGCGGAGCCGCAGCTGCACCGGGCGTTCTCGCCGAGCACCGTGGCCTCCGCGGTGGCGGAACGTTTCGGCGCCCAGGGTCCCGTGCAGACCGTCTCCACCGGCTGCACCTCGGGACTCGACGCGGTCGGCTACGCCTTCCACACCGTCCAGGAGGGCCGCGCCGACATATGCATCGCGGGAGCCTCGGACTCTCCGATCTCCCCGATCACCATGGCCTGCTTCGACGCGATCAAGGCCACCTCACCGAACAACGACGACCCCGCGCACGCCTCCCGCCCCTTCGACAACAACCGTGACGGCTTCGTCATGGGCGAGGGCGGCGCGGTGCTCGTCCTGGAGGAACTGGAGCACGCCCGGGCCCGCGGCGCCCACGTGTACTGCGAGTTCGGCGGCTACGCCACCTTCGGCAACGCCTACCACATGACCGGCCTGACCAAGGAGGGCCTGGAGATGGCGCGGGCCATCGACACCGCACTGGACCAGGCGCGTCTCGACCCCACGGCGATCGACTACGTCAACGCGCACGGCTCCGGCACCCGGCAGAACGACCGCCACGAGACGGCGGCCGTGAAGCGGGCGCTGGGCCACCACGCCTACGACACCCCGATGAGCTCCATCAAATCCATGGTGGGGCACTCCCTCGGGGCGATCGGCGCCATCGAACTCGTCGCGTGCGTCCTGGCCCTCGCCAAGCAGGTCGTCCCGCCGACCGCGAACTACGAGATCCCCGACCCCGAGTGCGACCTGGACTACGTCCCGCGCGTCGCCCGCGAACGGAAGCTGACCAGCGTGCTGTCCGTGGGCAGCGGATTCGGCGGATTCCAGTCCGCGGTGATCCTGACCCGGCCGAGGGAGTGAGGACACGATGAGCGAACCGCAGGACCGGCAGGCGGCCATCACCGGTATCGGGGTGGTCGCGCCCAACGGCACCACCACCGGCACCTTCTGGAAGGCCACCCAGGAGGGCCTCAGCGTCCTCGACCGGGTCACCCGCGAGGGCTGTGAGCACCTTCCCCTCAAGGTGGCCGGTGAGGTCCGCGCCTTCGAACCGGCCGCCACGATCGAGGAGCGCTTCCTCGTCCAGACCGACCGGTTCACGCACTACGCCATGGCCGCGGCCGACTTCGCACTGGACGACGCCCGGCTCGCGCTGGGCGACATCCCCGACGCGCCGTACTCCATCGGCGTGGTCACCGCCGCCGGGTCCGGCGGCGGCGAGTTCGGCCAGCGCGAACTCCAGCAACTGTGGGGCAAGGGGAGCCGGTTCGTCGGGCCGTACCAGTCCATCGCCTGGTTCTACGCCGCGAGCACCGGCCAGGTGTCCATCCGCCGCGGCTTCAAGGGACCCTGCTCGGTCGTCGCCTCCGACGAGGCCGGCGGCCTGGACGCCCTCGCCCACGCGGCACGGGCCGTGCGGCGCGGCACCGACGTGATCGTGGCCGGCTCCACCGAGGCGCCGCTCGCGCCGTACTCGATGGTCTGCCAGCTCGGCTACGAGGAACTGAGCCGGGAGACGGACCCGTCCCGGGCCTACCGCCCGTTCACGGACGGCGCCTGCGGGTTCGTGCCCGCCGAGGGCGGCGGGATGCTCGTGGTCGAGGCGGCCGGCGCCGCCCGGTCCCGCGGCGCCGACATCAAGGCCGTCGTGGCCGGACACGGGGCGACCTTCACCGGCGCCTCCCGCTGGGACCGGTCCCGCGAGGGGCTCGCCCAGGCCGTCCGGCAGGCCCTGGCGGAGGCCGGGTGCGCTCCCGAGGAGGTCGACGTCGTCTTCGCCGACGCCCTCGGGGTACCGGAGGCCGACCGGGCCGAGGCGCTGGCGATCGCCGACGTCCTCGGCGAGCACGGCGCCCGGGTCCCGGTCACCGCGCCGAAGACCGGGATCGGCCGGGGGTACTGCGCGGCCCCCGTCCTGGACACCGCGGCGGCCGTGCTCGCGATGGAGCACGGCCTGATCCCGCCGACGCCGAACGTCTTCGACGTCTGCCACGACCTCGACCTCGTGACCGGCAGCGCCCGCGCCGCCGAACTGCGGACGGCGCTGATCCTCAGCCGCGGACTCATGGGGTCGAACTCGGCGCTGGTGCTGCGACGCGGCACCGCGCAGTGAGCACAGAAGGAGGAGAGCACATGCCCCAGATCACCGTGGAAGAACTCGCCGCGCTGATGAAGAAGGCCGCCGGCGTGACCGTCAGCCCCCAGCAGCTGAAGGAGAAGCCGGACACCGGCTTCGACGTCCTCGGTGTCGACTCGCTCGGCCTGCTCGGCATCGTCGGCGAGCTGGAGAACACGCACGGCACCCCGATGCCGGTCGACGCCGAGCGCTGCAAGACACCCCAGCAGTTCCTCAACCTCGTCAACAGCACCCTGATGGCAGGAGCCTGAGATGGCAGGACACACCCAGAACGAGATCACCATCGCCGCCCCGCTGGACCTGGTCTGGGACATGACCAACGACCTGGAGCGCTGGCCCCAGCTGTTCAGCGAGTACGCGTCGGTGGAGGTCCTCAAGAAGGAGGGCGACAAGACGACGTTCCGGCTCACCATGCACCCGGACGAGAACGGCACCGTCTGGAGCTGGGTCTCCGAGCGCGAGCCGGACCGCGCCACCCGCACCGTCAAGGCCCGCCGGGTCGAGACCGGGCCCTTCGCCCACATGAACATCCACTGGCGGTACGAGGAGGTCCCCGCCGGCACCCGGATGGTCTGGACCCAGGACTTCGCGATGAAGCCCGACGCGCCGGTCGACGACGACTGGATGACCGACAACATCAACAAGAACTCGAAGATCCAGCTGGAACTGATCCGGCAGAAGATCGAGAAAGCGGCGGCCGGTGAGCGGCCCGCCCCGGCCCTGGCCGACTGAGCCGGACGACAGGAGACGACCGTGCACCAGGCCCTGATCGTCGCCCGCATGGCCCCGGGCTCCGCCCCCGACATCGCCAAGGTGTTCGCGGAGTCCGACCGGGGAGAGCTGCCCCACCTCGTCGGAGTCGTCCGGCGCAGCCTCTTCCAGTTCGGCGACGTGTACATGCACCTGATCGAGTCCGAGCGGGAGCCGGGACCGGCCATCGCCAAGATCACCTCCCACCCCGAGTTCAAGGAGGTCAGCGAGCGGCTGACGGCGTACGTCAGCGCGTACGACCCGCAGACGTGGCGGTCCCCGAAGGACGCCATGGCAGAGCGCTTCTACCTCTGGGAGCGCGACGCCGGCTGAGCGCTCCGCCGGACAGCGGCGAGGCAGTTCCCCGCGCCCCTTCGGGGCGCGGGGAGCCGGTCATGCGGGGACGATGCAGTCGAACGCGTGCAGGTACGGGTTGACCGGCCGGATGTCGCGGACCGCCAGGCCCGCCGCCTCCAGTCGGCCCACCATGCTGTCGGTGGTGTGCTTGGCCCCGCCGACGTTCAGGAGCAGCAGCAGGTCCATGGCCGTGCTGAACCGCATCGACGGGGTGTCGTCGACGAGGTTCTCGATCACCACCACCCGGGTGCCGGGACCGCCCGCCTCGACCACGTTGCCCAGCAGCCGGGCCGTGGACTCGTCGTCCCACTCCAGGATGTTCTTGATGATGTAGACGTCGGCCTCGACCGGGACGGCCTCCCGGACGTCGCCGGGCACGATCCGCGCGCGGTCGGCGAGGTCGCCGCCCTCGCGCAGCCGCGGCAGGGCGTTCTCCACCACCCGGGGCAGGTCGAGCAGACTGCCGCGCATCGCCGGGTACTTGTCCAGCAGGCACGCCACCACATGCCCCTGGCCGCCGCCGAGGTCCGCGACCGAGCTGCTGCCGGACAGGTCCAGCAGGGCCGCCACCTCACGCGCCGACTGCTCGCTGGAGCGGGTCATCGCGCGGTTGAAGACGTCCGCGGACTCGGGGGCGTCCTCGTTGAGGTAACTGAAGAACTCCTTGCCGTAGAGGTCCTCCACGACGTTCCGGCCGGTGCGCACGGCCTGGTCCAGCAGGGGCCAGGCGTCCCAGGTCCACGGCTCGGTGCACCACAGGGCGATGGCCCGCAGGCTGTCCGGGTCGTCCTCGCGCAGCAGCCGGGACATCTCGGTGTGGGCGAACGTGCCGTCCGGCCGCTCGGCGAAGACGCCGTAGCAGGACAGGGCGCGCAGCAGCCGGCGCAGCGGCTTCGGCTCGGCGCGCACCGCGGTCGCCAGGGTTTCCACGGTCATGGGGGCGTCCCCGAGCGCGTCGGCGACGCCCAGCCGGGCGGCGGCGCGGACCGCGGCGGCGCAGGCCGCCCCGAACACGAGCTCGCGCAGTCGCATCGGCGGGGGAGGGGAGGGGACCGTCCCCGGCTCCGGGGGAGCCGAGGGCGCGCGGGATGGTGCGGTCATGTGCCGCCTTCCTTCCTTGCGTGGATCGGGTACGGCCGTCCGGTCAGCACAGGCCCGCGGGCTTGGAGACCCGGCAGGCGTTGCCGGTGAAGGCGTTGCCGGTCTTGGTGGCTTCCTGGTTGACGAGGTCCGCCGGGGAGTTATCCGCCAGCTTGTTGCCGGTGATCCGGTTCTTCTCGCTGCCGGCGCCCACGAAGCTCTTGAACAGGACGATGCCGCCCGACAGCGGGGACCTGCCCGAGTGGCCGGTGACCCTGTTCCGCGTCACCAGGACCTTCTCGGTGCCGGTCAGGACGATGCCGGAGCCCTGGAGATAGGGCAGCCGGGCGGTCTTGGGGCAGTACTTGTTGTTCTGCACGACCAGGTTGTCGCTGACGGCGAGGGCGCCGGCCCGCGGCTTGTTCTCGTCGCCGACGACGAACACGCCCGCGCAGTTGGCGAGGACGTAGTTGTGCGTGACGGCGAGGTTGCGCAGCCGGCGGACGGTGATGCCGATCCGGTTGCCCTCGAGCCGGTTGTGGTCGACCACCGCGCCCTTGCTGTCCGTGGCCCCCTGCTCGGCCTTGACGTTGTTGGCGAGGAAGAGACCCGCGTCCCCGTTGCCGCGGGCGGTGTTGTTCCGGAACACCCCGCGGGTGGAGTGCTCCTGGGCGATGCCCCACTGGCCGTTGTGCTCGGCGATCACGCGCTTCACGGTCAGCCGGTCGGTGCCCATGGTGAAGACGCCGGACTTGGCGAAGCCGGTCACCTTGAGGTCGGAGACGGTGACGTCCTTGAGGGGCTTGTTCTTGCCCCCGACCACACAGATGCCGTTGCCGTCCGAGAGGCAGGTGACGGCGGCCTTCTTGCCGTGCGGGGCGGGCTTGGTCTTCTTCTTGGGGGGCTGGATCACGGTGCCGGGACCCGCGCCCCGCAGGCTGAGGCCCGCCGTCTTCACCGTGACGCTCTCACGGTAGGTGCCGGCGAGCACGAACACGGTGTCGCCGGCCTTGGCGGCGTTGACCGCCTTCTGGATCGACTGACCCGGCTGCACCACGAGGGTCCTGTGGGCAGCGGACGCCGGAGTGGCACCGATGACCGTGCCGACGAGGGTCGTGGCGCATGCCAGGTACGCAATGTGTCGTTTTGTCACATTCCGAAGGCTAGGAGCGCATGAGCCGATTACCCGCCGGATACTCCGTTCGGCGGCGTGTCCACGGCAGGAGCCGGGGTCAGCGGCCCCGGGGTCCGCCCTTGGGCAGCTTCATGCCCTTCGGCATGGGCCCCTTCGGCAGCGGCATGTTGCTCATCAGGTCGCCCAGCGCCCGCAGCCGGTCGTTGGTGGCCGTCACCTGGGGGCCGGTCAGCACGCGCGGGAGCTTCAGCATCGTCGTGCGGAGCTTCTTCAGCTCTACCTGGCCCTCGCCGTTGCCGACGATCAGGTCGTGCACCGGCACGTCGGCGACGATGCGGTTCATCTTCTTCTTCTCGGCGGCCAGCAGGGTCTTCACCCGGTTCGGGTTGCCCTCGGCGACCAGCACGATGCCGGCCTTGCCGACGGCCCGGTGCACCACGTCCTGGCTGCGGTTCATCGCCACCGCCGGCGTCGTCGTCCAGCCCCGGCCGATGTTGTCCAGCACGGCCGCGGCGGCGCCCGGCTGGCCCTCCATCTGACCGAACGCGGCCCGCTCGGCGCGGCGGCCGAACACGATCGCGGTCGCCAGCAGGGCGATCAGCAGGCCGAAGATGCCCAGGTAGACCGGGTGCCCGATCAGGAAGCCGATCGCGAGGAAGACACCGAGGGTGCCGATGCCGACGGCCGCGAGTACAAGACCGATCTTCGTGTCGGCCTTGCGGGTCATCTTGTACGTGAGGGCGATCTGCTTCAGTCGCCCTGCGTTCGCGGCGTCCGCCGCGGTTTCCTTCCTCGCCATGCCACGAAGTCTACGTGCCCCCGGGAGTGCGGACGACGGCAGTGCCCGGCGGGCGGAACGGGCCCGCCGGGGGCGGCGTCAGGACTGGCCGGCGGCCTGGTCGAGGAACCGCTGGGCCTCGACCCGGTCCTTGGCGCGGCGGCGGTCCTCCAGGACGCTGGTCCAGGCGTTGCGGCGGGCGGTGCGCTGGCCGCCGCTCATGAGCAGGGACTCCACGGCGCGCAGGGCGCCGGTGAAGGTCGGGATGGCGGTGGCGCGTACGGGTGCGGCCTGCATGATCGAGGTCCCCCCTCTGAGCGATGGAGATGCGGGGCGTGATATGAGAGTCACTGATTGGTGTTACCAGGGCGTGACCGACCGGTCAAACACGCGTGAAGCCTTGATGTGAGGGGCTGGAACGCCGACGCGGCCCCGCCGGCGCCCTCATCAGCGAGGACGGTCGGGACCGCGTCGTCTCGGCCATTACTGGCCAGTAGGAACTTGTGCGCGAATTCACACGCGCGGCTCACACCGCCTGGGCGGCGACGTAGGTGCCGCGCTTCTCCACGGCCATCTGGTACAGCCGCCCGGCGCGGTAGGAGGAGCGCACCAGCGGGCCGGACATCACACCGGAGAAGCCGATCTGCTCGGCCTCCTCCTTCAGCTCGACGAACTCCTGCGGCTTCACCCAGCGCTCCACCGGGTGGTGGCGCACCGACGGGCGCAGGTACTGGGTGATGGTGACCAGCTCGCAGCCCGCGTCGTGCAGCTGCTTCAGCGCCTCGCTGACCTCCTCGCGGGTCTCGCCCATGCCGAGGATCAGGTTCGACTTGGTCACCAGGCCGTGGTCGCGGGCCTCGGTGATGACCTTCAGGGAGCGCTCGTAGCGGAAGCCCGGGCGGATCCGCTTGAAGATGCGGGGGACCGTCTCGACGTTGTGCGCGAAGACCTCGGGGCGGGACGCGAACACCTCGGCGAGCTGCTCGGGGACCGCGTTGAAGTCCGGGGCCAGCAGCTCCACCTTGGTCCGGCCGCCCTCGCGCTGCGCCGTCTGCTGGTGGATCTGGCGCACGGTCTCGGCGTACAGCCAGGCTCCGCCGTCCGCCAGGTCGTCGCGGGCGACGCCGGTGATGGTGGCGTAGTTCAGGTCCATGGTGACCACGGACTCGCCCACGCGGCGCGGCTCGTCGCGGTCCAGCGCCTCGGGCTTGCCGGTGTCGATCTGGCAGAAGTCGCAGCGCCGGGTGCACTGGTCGCCGCCGATGAGGAAGGTCGCCTCGCGGTCCTCCCAGCACTCGTAGATGTTCGGGCAGCCGGCTTCCTGGCACACCGTGTGCAGGCCCTCGCTCTTCACGAGGTTCTGCATCTTCGTGTATTCGGGGCCCATTTTCGCCCGGGTCTTGATCCACTCGGGCTTGCGCTCGATGGGGGTCTGGCTGTTGCGGACCTCAAGGCGCAGCAATCGCCGCCCGTCAGGGCTTGGCATTTGCTTCCCGTCGGGTGCGACTGCGGACACGACCGGCTCCCTGTGACTTCGATTCTTCGGCGTACCCCAGGGTACGCCCGTACTGTGTACGCCCTGCCGCTCGGGCCAACCCCGCTGTCGCAGGGCGCATTCCCCGGCGGACGATCAGGCGGACGCCTTCTCGATCACCCGCGGCCTCAGGTCCGCGTGCTCCAGGACGTCCCGCAGGTGCTTCTCGACCACCGGCAGGACCTCCTCGACCGTGATGTCCCGGCCCAGCTCGTTCGCGAGGGAGGTGACCCCGGCGTCCCGGATGCCGCACGGGATGATCCGGTCGAACCAGGCGTTGTCCGGGTTCACGTTGAAGGAGAAGCCGTGCATCGTGACGCCCTTGGCGACCCGGATGCCGATCGCGGCGATCTTCCGGTCCTCACGGCGCTGGCCCGCGTTGGAGGGGGCGTACTCCGGGCCGTTCAGCCGGGGGTCGAACTCCTCGTCGGTCAGCCGGGGGTCGAAGTCCAGGGACAGCCCTCCGAGCGCCGGCCGCTGCTCGACCGGGTCGCCGAGGACCCAGACCCCGCTGCGGCCCTCCACCCGGGTGGTCTCCAGGCCGAACTCGGCGCAGGCGCGGATGATCGCCTCCTCCAGCCGCCGCACGTGCGCGACCACGTCCACCGGGCGGGGCAGCTTCTGGATCGGGTAGCCCACCAGCTGGCCCGGACCGTGCCAGGTGATCTTGCCGCCGCGGTCCACGTCGATGACCGGGGTGCCGTCCAGCGGGCGCTCGCTGTCCTCCGTGCGCCGGCCGGCCGTGTACACCGGGGGGTGCTCCAGGAGCAGCACGGTGTCCGGGACCTCGTCGGCGAACCGGGCCGCGTGCACCCGGCGCTGCTCGTCCCAGGCCTCCTGGTAATCGACGGCATCCGCACCGAACCCCATGCGGACGAACCGCAACTCACTCACGGCAAGCGCCTCCCTCAGCGACCGGTGTGTCAGGCACGTGACGCGCCCTCGCCACTGTACGTCCGACCGGAGTACGTCAGCCCTGCGGGCGTTCCTCACACGATCGGATGAATGCACGGCGAAGTGTGCGACCAACTGCTCACTCTCCGCTACATTCGCGCCGTTCGTGAGGCCATAAGGGCTGCTCAAAGGCAATCCGGGCACATCGACCGGCCCGGAAGGCAGGAGACCGCACCGCAGATGACGGACCGACCCGCGCAGCGCACCCCCAACCGCCAGCTCGCCGCGCTCATCGCAGAAGCGGGGTTCTCCAACGCGGGTCTGGCCCGTCGCGTCGACCAGCTCGGCCTGGAACACGGGCTGGACCTCAGATACGACAAGACCTCGGTCACCCGGTGGCTGCGCGGCCAGCAGCCACGCGGCACCACCCCCGCCCTGATCGCCGAGGTCTTCACCCGCCGGCTCGGGCGCCGGCTCACCGCCCAGGACCTCGGCCTGGACGCGTGTGCGCCGGTGTACGCCGGGCTGGAGTTCGCGGCCACCCCCGAGGAGGCCGTCGACATCGTCAGCGGGCTGTGGCGCAAGGACTCCGGCAGCCACGCCGAACTGCGCAAGATCGCCTTCACCCCGGCCGGGCTCGTGGTGCCCAGCCGGGACTGGCTGATCGGCAAGGCCGACGACCGGGTGGCCCGCGAACCGGCACCCCGGGTGCCGGCGCAGGGCCGGCCCGGCGCGGCCAGGGCGCCGCAGCAGGCGCCGCTGCTCCCGCCGCGGCTGCGGACGCACGCCGAGCGGGCCCCCGGCCACAGGGTCACCGGCGGCGACATCGCCGCGCTGCACTCGGTGGGCGAGCTGTTCCGCACCCTCGACGACCGGTTCGGCGGCGGCCACGCCCGGCAGGCGCTGGTGCGCTACCTGGAGCACGAGTGCGAGCCGATGCTGCGCGGCAGCTACGACGAGCAGACCGGCCGCCGGCTGTTCGGCGCCGCCGCCGACCTGACCCGGCTCGCGGGCTGGACGTCGTACGACATCGCCGCGCACGGGCTCGCCCAGCGGTACTTCGTACAGGCGCTGCGGCTCGCCCAGGCGGCCGGCGACCGGGCCTACGGCTCCTACGTCCTGGTCACCATGAGCCGCCAGGCCGTCTACCTCGGCCACGGCAGGGAGGCCGTCCAGCTGGCCCGGGTCGCCCAGCAGGGGGTCGGCACCGGCGGCCCGCCGGTCGTCCAGGCGCTGCTGCACGCCTCCGAGGCGCGGGCGCACGGCGTGCTGGGGGAGGTGCGGGCGTGCACCGCGGCGCTCGTGCGGGCCGAACGCGCCCTGGAGGCGGCCCGGCCCGGGGACGACGTGCCGTACTGGGCCGCCTTCTTCGACGAGGCGCAGCTCGCCGACGAGTTCGGCCACTGCCACCGCGACCTCCAGCAGTTCCGGGCCGCCGCGCAGCACGCCGAGCGGTCCCTCCAGCTGCGGGCGCCCGCCTATGCCCGCAGCCGCCTGTTCTGCCGGGTCGTCCTCGCCACCGCCCGCCTCGGCCTCGGCGAACTCGACCAGGCGTGCGCGATCGCCGCGGAGGCGGCGGGGCAGGCCGCGGAGATGCGCAGCGCTCGCGCGGTGGAGTACGTGAAGGAGTTCGAGCGGAGGCTGGAGCCTTACCGGGACGCGGCGCCGGTGCGGGTGTACCGGGAGAAGGTCGCGGCACTGGGATAGGCGCGGCCCCGCGCCGCCACGGGCGCCTTACGCCGCCCTCGGCATCGTCGGGAGCGGGTCCGCGCTGTGCATCGAGCCCCTCGCGCCCAGGTCCGCCAGGATGGCCGACGCGGCGCGGTGGGCCGAGTGCAGGGCGCCCTGGACCGTGCTGGTGTCCCGGTGGTCGCCGCAGACGTAGAGGCCGGCCAGGAGGCGCACCGGGCGGCGCAGGTCGTGGGGCGGACGCATCGACGGGACCGCCTCCGGGGTGTGGTGCACGGCCAGCGTCTCCCAGCGGCGCGTGGAGGTGCCGTAGAGGCGGGAGAGGTGGATGCGGACGGCGGTGTCCACCCCTTCCGGGGGCGTGCCCAGCACGGTCGAGGAGATCAGGACGCGGCCGGCCGGTGCCCGGCTCGGGTCCACGTTGCTGAGGACCGCCGTGTGCGCCACCGGGCCGCCCCGGTCGGCGTCCAGGAGCAGCGAGCGGCCCGTCGGGAAGGCCGCCGCCGGCTCGTCCGTGGTGTGGTGGACCACCGTCACCGGGTGGAAGTCCGGCACCCTGAGCCCCGGCAGCAGTCCGGCCGCGGCGCGCGCGTCCGTCGCCAGCAGCACCGCCCGGCAGCGGATCTCCCCGTGCTCGGCGGTCGTCACCGAGGTCGTGGACACCGAGGTGACCCGCACCCCGGTGTGCACCGTGCCCGGCGGCAGCCCCCCGGCCAGCAGCTCCGGCAGCACCTCGGCGCCGCCCTCCGGCACGCACAGCCGTCCGCTCGCGAAGGCGCGCAGCGCCAGGTCGGCGCACCTGCTGGAGGTGGTCAGCTCCGGGTCGCACAGCAGCGCGGCGAGCAGCGGGCGCAGGAAGCCGTCGATGGTGCGCGCCGGGATCCCGCGCCGGGCGAGGGCGAGGGCGGCCGGCATCTCGGGGCGGGCCAGGAGGCGTTCGACGGGGGTCGCGGCGATCCGGCCGAGCGCCGCGCCCAGCCGGGCCTGGTCGACCGCGCCGCCCACCGGCGCGCCGGGCGTGACCGCCGTACCCCGGGGCGCGTTGGCGAGGGCGCGCACCACATGGAGTGCGCCCCGTGCGCCCCGCGCGCTCCCGCCGCCCGCCGGCGCGCCCGCGCGATGGGTGCGGCCGTCGCGGTGCAGGAGCACGCCCGGTGCGAAACGGCGCACGGTCAGGGCGTCCAGGCCCGGACTCAGGCGGAGTTCGGGGTAGGAGGTGGACAGCAGTTGTCCGATGCGGTCGAGGCGGAAGCCGTCGACCTTCTCGGTCGACATGCGGCCGCCGACGTACGGGGCGGCCTCCAGGACCGCGGTGGTGATTCCTGCGCTGGTCAGCCGATGAGCCGCCGAGAGACCGGCGATCCCGGCTCCCACGATGACGACGTCCACCTGGTACGCGGGCTCAAGCACGAGGCCCTCCTGTGGGTTGCGCGACCGGTGGAGACGTGATGCCCCCAACAGGCGCAAGGGATACCCGAGTTGGGGTCGAGGGTAGGGGCGTGATCGGTCAGAGGCAGTCGCGCATCAACAGGGCACGGTCGCATGGAGGTCGCATACGGTCACTTTCGTTCGCCGGGGTTGTCAGCCGGCTCATTCCGCCGCGACCGTCCCACCCGTTCACGCCATCCGCTCACCCCGCCGCGCGGATCGCCTCGTCGATGCCCGGGAAAGCGAACCGGAACCCCGACTCCAGCAACCGCCTGGGCACCACCCGCTGACTGCCCAGCACATCCGCGGCCATCTCCCCGAGCGCCGCCCGCAGCACCGGCGCGGGCACCGCGAACACCGCCGGCCGGCGCAGCACCCGCGCCATCGCCTCCGTGATCTCGGCGTTCGTCAGCGGCTGCGGCGCCGTCAGGTTGAACGGCCCGGACAGGCCGTCACCGTCGACGAGGTGCCGGATCGCGGCGACCTCGTCGTGCAGCGCGATGTACGACCAGTACTGCCGCCCGTCACCCAGCCGCCCCCCGAGCCCCGCTTTGAACAGCGGGAACAGCCGCCCCCACGCCCCGCCGCCCCGGGACACCACCAGACCCGTGCGCAGGAACACCGTCCGCACCCCGGCCTCCGTCACGGGCGCCGCGGCCTGCTCCCACTCCACGCACAGCGCGGACAGGAAACCGTCGCCCGGCGGCGCGTCCTCGTCCACCGCCCGGTCGCCGGTGTCGCCGTAGAAGCCGATTGCGCTGCCGTTGACGAACACCCGCGGCGGCCGCGGCAGCGAGGCCGCCGCCCGCGCCAGCGCGGCCGTGCCCAGCACCCTGCTGTCCCGCAGCAGCCGCTTGTACTCCGGCGTCCAGCGCCGGTCGCCCACCCCGGCCCCCGCCAGGTTGACCACCGCGTCGCACCCGGTCAGCCCGGCCGCGTCGACGTGACCCCGCCCGGGGTCCCAGCGGACCTCGTCCGCGCCCCGGGGCTCCCGGCGCACCAGCCGGACCACCTCGTGCCCGTCCGCCGTCAGGGACCGCACCAGAGCGCTGCCGATGAGACCGGACGCGCCGGCCACCGCGATACGTGAACGTTCCATGGCCCCAGCATGACCGCACCGCGGGCCGGAAACCCGTTGGGGCCGCCCGGACGGCCCGCCGTAAGGTGATCACCATGCCGGAGCCGTACATACGCAACGCCCATGCCGCCGACGAGGAGCCGCTGGCCGTCCTCGACCGGGCCACCTGGTCCCCCCTGCACGCGGTGATGCCCCCGCCGGAGCCGCCCTACCAGCCCTTCTTCGACGAGCGGCACCCGCCGCAGGAGTACCTCGTCGCCGAGGCCGACGGGCGCGTCCTGGGCTACATCCGGCTCACCCACCCGACCCCGCTCGCCTCCAACGCGCACGTCCTGGCGATCCAGGGCTTCGCCGTCGCCGAGGAGGCGCGCGGCCGGGGCGTCGGACGCGCGCTGGTCCGGGCCGCCGTCGAGGAGGCGCGGCGGCGCGGCGCACGGCGCCTCACCCTGCGCGTGCTCGGGCACAACGCCCCGGCCCGGGCGCTGTACGAGTCCGAGGGCTTCGCCGTCGAGGGCGTGCTGCCCGGGGAGTTCCTCATCGACGGCGCGTACGTCGACGACGTCTGCATGGGCCGCGCCCTGTGAGCCCGGTGACAGCTACGAACTGACCAGCTCGCCCGTGTCCACCGGCACCGTCGCCGTGGCCGCGCGCCGGGCGTCGCCCGCCACCTCGGCCGCCGTCAGCACGTACCCCGTCTCGGCGTCCGAGGTGGAGCGGGCGAAGACCACTCCGAACACCCGGCCGTCCGTGGTCAGCAGCGGGCCGCCGGAGTTGCCCGGCCGGACCGTGGAGCGGATCGCGTAGATCTCCCGGGTGACCGTGCCGTCGTTGTAGATGTTCTGGCCGGTCGCCCGCACCCGGTTCCCGACCGTCGCCGCCTGGAGGTTCAGGCTCCCGTCCTGCGGATAGCCCGCCACCACCGCCGAGTCCCCGCGCACCGCGCCCCCGTCGAACCGCAGCACCGGGGCGCTGAGATCCGGCACGTACAGCACCGCCACGTCCCGGTCCGGGTCGAACAGCACCACCCGGGCCGCGTACGACGGCCCGACCCCGCCGACCCGCACGCTCGGCCGGTCGATGCCGGCCACCACGTGCGCGTTGGTCATCACACGCCGGGGCGCGTACACGAACCCGCTGCCCTCGCGGCCCTCCGTGCCCACGGCGCCCTCGATCTTCACCGTGCTCAGCCGGGCGGCGTCCGTCGCGGCGGGCGTGACGCTGTCCCCGGTCGGCCGGGCCACCCGGGCCGTCGACTCGTTCTCGAACGGGTTGAACACCTGCGGGAAGCCCGCCTCGGTCAGCGCGGACGTGGCCCGCGAGAACCACGCGGGCGTGGTCTGCGGCATCGCCTCCTGCACCGCGCCCAGCACCGTCGAGTTCCGTATCGCCGTCGCCAGGGTCTGCGACGGGGCCGCGCTCAGCACGCTCGCCGCCACCCAGGCCACGATCAGCACCGCGACCGAGTTCGCCGCCGCGCCCCCCATCCCGTCCGCCACCCGCAGCGGCCCCCGGTCCAGCTCCCCGCGCAGCCGCAGCGCCAGCCGGCCCGCCAGCTCGTGCCCCACCACCGCCGGCACCAGCACCGTCAGCACCGCGAGCACCGTCGCCGTCGCGGTGCCCCGCTCCACCTGGCCCGTCACCCACGGCAGCACCCACACGCCGACGGCCGCGCCGCCCACGAACCCGGCCAGCGAGACACATCCGGCCACCAGTCCACGGCGATAACCGGACACCGCGTAGACGATGATCACCAGTACGAGCACCAGGTCGACCAGGTCCACCGAGCCGCCTCTCTCTCCACCTCTCCCTACGGACGGGAGCGGTCCGCCGATCAGCCACGCGCAACGCGAGGCCGCCACCGGGGCCGCGGCACCGGCCACGTACGTCTGTACCACCGGAAACGACCCGGACCCGGACGATGGTTCCACCAGGTGGCACAGCGCACATCACGGGCACGCGCACAGCAGGGCCACAGGCGGCACGCAGCCTGCGGCGAGCCGGCCGCCCTACGGTCGACCCCGGCAGAGACCGATCGCAGGCGGGGACAGGTGAGGTTCATGAGCGGTGTCCGTACCGACGGCCGTGGCGGGTCCGCCCGGGAGCGGGGCGGATGGGCCCGGACCCTCCGCGGGCCCTGGGTGGTGCTCTGCGCGGTCGCGACCGTCGTCCTCGGCCCGGCCGCCGTCACCGCGTCCGCCCTCGACCAGGCCAACGCGGCCCCGGGTCCCGCGGGGACGGACGGGGCGTTGACGACGGGCGCCGGCACCGCCCTCACCCCCTGAAGCGCTGCCACAGGCGGGGATAGCGCTGCGCGAGCACCCGGTCGTCCTCCAGGTCCAGGGGCGTGCCCTCCGGCTCGGCCGGCGCCGGGGCGATGCCCAGGTCCGGCGCGACGGTGCCGGTCAGCTGCTCGTACGCCTCGTCCGCCGCGTACCCCAGCTCCTCGCCGTCGCCGTCGATCTCCTCGTCGAAGTCGGCCAGCAGTTCGGCCAGCGCGTCCGGCTCGTGCACGGCGCCCTCGAAGACCTCCCGGCCCTGGCCGATCAGCCAGCACCGGAAGAAGTCGAACGCGTCGTCGCTGCACCCGTCCAGCAGCAGCCAGGCCGCGCCCCACAGCTCCCAGCGGTAGGCGCGGTTGTAGCGGGCCTCGAAGTGACGGGAGAAGTCCAGGACGAGATCGGGCTCCAGCCGGAGCAGCCGCTCCACCAGCGCGTCGGCCTGCTCCTCGGGATCGCCCCCGGCGGCCTCGCGGGTGGCGTCGATCAGCTCCCAGAACTCCGTCTCGTCCATCACGCCACCAGCATCGGGCCTCGACCGACGCGCCGCACGCGGAACACGGGCCGCCCCACCGCCGCCCCACACGGCGGCACGCCCACCCGGCCGGCGTGGTCACCGGCCGGGCGCACGGGGAGCACGGGGGAGCGGCGTCGGCTGTCCGCACGGCGGCACAGTGCGGCGCACCGCTCGCGTCGTCAGCTGTCCGCACGGCGGTACAGCGCGCCGAGCCGGGCCGCGTCGGCCGCGCAGCGCTCGCGGAGGCTCGCCCGGTCGCTGTGGTCAGTTGAGCGGGGGCGGACCCCTGCCGGGCGCACGCGGAGGGCGGCGGGGCGTCGTCAGTCGCCGTCACGGCGGTACAGCGCGGCGAGCCGGGCCGCGTCGGCCGCGCAGCGCTCCCGCAGGGTCGCCGGTGCCAGTACCTCCGCCTCCGGTCCCAGTGCGGTCAGCTGGCCGTGGGCGACCTCCTCCGACTCCACCGGCAGCGTCACCGTCACCCAGCCCTCGGCATCCGGGGCGCCCGGGTCCGCCAGCGCCTCCCGCGCGCCGAGCGGATCGACGGTGTGCGGCAGCCGGCGCACGCCCTCGGGAGACAGCCGTACCACCACCTCCGCGCGCAGCAGCGACCGCGCGAACCGCTCGGCCTGCTCCGCCCAGAAGCCGGGCAGGTCGAACCCGGGATCGCGGTCGAACCGCTCGTCGAGCCCGGTCACCGCGGTGAACCGGTCGATCCGGTACGTGCGGAAGGCACCGGCCCCGGCGACCCGCGCGCACAGGTACCAGACACCCGCCTTCAGCACGAGCCCGTACGGCTCAAGCCGCCGCTCGACCGTCCCGTCCCCGCGCCGGTAGCCGGCGTCGACCCGCCGGTCGTCCCACACCGCCTCGGCGATCACGGGCAGCCACGCGGGCGTCCCGGGCTCGCGGAACCAGGCCGGAGCGTCCAGGTGGAAGCGCTGCGCGGCGGTGTCCGGCGCGTCCCGCAGCGAGGGGAGCAGCGCCGCCGACACCTTCAGCCGGGCCGCCGAGGCCGCGTCCTGAAGCCCCATCTCGCGCAGCGCCCCCGGCACCCCGCTCAGGAACAGCGCCTCCGCCTCGCCGCGGGCCAGCCCGGTCAGCCGCGTCCGGTACCCGCCGACCAGCCGGTACCCGCCGGCCCGGCCCCGGTCGGCGTACACCGGCACCCCCGCCTCCGACAGCGCCTGCGCGTCCCGCGTCACGGTCCGCTCCGACACCTCCAGCTCGCGCGCGAGCTCGGCGGCGGTCATGGCCGGCCGGGACTGGAGGAGCAGGACCATCTTGATCAGACGTGCGGCGCGCATGCCCACATCATGCAGGAGGCCCCCGCCGAAGCGGGGGCCTCCTCACATGGTGCGCGGTGCCTTACAGCCCGTACTTCTCCCGGGCCTCCTTGACCGCGGTCGCCTTCACCTCGCCGCGCCGGGCGAGCTGGGCCAGGGCCGCGACGACGATCGACTGGGCGTCGACGCCGAAGTGGCGGCGGGCGGCCTCACGGGTGTCCGACAGACCGAAGCCGTCGGCGCCCAGCGAGGACCAGTCCTGCTCCACCCACTGCGCGATCTGGTCCGGGACCTGGCGCATGTAGTCGGAGACCGCCAGCACCGGACCCTCGGCGCCCTGGAGCGCCTGGCGGACGTACGGCACCCGCTCCTCGCCCCGCAGCAGCGCCGAGTCGGCCTCCATGGCGTCCCGGCGCAGCTCCGACCAGGAGGTCGCCGACCACACGTCCGCGGCCACGCCCCACTCCTCGGCCAGCAGCCGCTGCGCCTGGAGGGCCCAGTGGATCGCCGTGCCCGAGCCCAGCAGCTGGATGCGCGGGGCGTTGGCGGGCACGGACACACCCGCGGACTCGGCCGTGTTGAAGCGGTACAGGCCCTTGACGATGCCCTCGTCGATGCCGAGGCCCTGCGGCTTGGCCGGCTGCGGCAGCGGCTCGTTGTAGACCGTCAGGTAGTAGAAGACGTTCTGGTCCTCGCCCGGCTTGGCCTCGCCGTACATCCGGCGCAGACCCTCGCGGACGATCACCGCGATCTCGTAGGCGAACGCGGGGTCGTAGGTCAGCGCGGCCGGGTTGGTGGCGGCGATGACCGGGGAGTGGCCGTCGGCGTGCTGGAGGCCCTCGCCGGTGAGGGTCGTACGGCCGGCCGTCGCGCCGACGAGGAAGCCGCGGCCGAGCTGGTCGCCGAGCTGCCACATCTGGTCGGCGGTGCGCTGCCAGCCGAACATCGAGTAGAAGATGTAGAACGGGATCATCGCCTCGCCGTGCGTCGCGTACGCGGTGGACGCGGCGATGAAGTCGGCCATCGAACCGGCCTCGGTGATCCCCTCGTTGAGGATCTGGCCGTTCCTGGCCTCCTTGTAGTACATCAGCTGGTCGCGGTCGACCGGCTCGTACGTCTGGCCCTTGGGGGAGTAGATGCCCAGGGACGGGAACAGGCTCTCCATGCCGAAGGTGCGCGCCTCGTCGGGGACGATCGGCACCCAGCGCCTGCCCGTCTCCTTGTCCCGGACCAGGTCCTTGACCAGGCGGACGAAGGCCATGGTGGTGGCCACGCTCTGGGAGCCGGAGCCCTTGTCGAAGGCGGCGAACGCCTTCTCGGCGGGGGCCGGCAGCGGGGCCAGCGCGTGCGTGCGGCGGGCCGGGGCCGGGCCGCCGAGGGCCGCGCGGCGCTCCTGGAGGTAGCGGACCTCCGGGGAGTCGGCGCCCGGGTGGCCGTAGGGCACCACGCCGTCGACGAAGTCGCTGTCCTTGATCGGCAGGCCGAGGCGGTCGCGCATCGCCTTGAACTCGTCCACCGAGAGCTTCTTCATCTGGTGGTTGGCGTTCTTCGACGCGAAGCCCTCGCCGAGGGTGTGGCCCTTGACCGTCTGGGCCAGGATCACGGTCGGCGCGCCCTTGTGCTCGACGGCGGCCTTGTACGCCGCGTAGACCTTGCGCGGCTCGTGACCGCCGCGGGAGAAGTGGAAACAGTCGAGGATCTTGTCGTCGCTCAGCAGCTTCGCCATCTCGGCGAGCGCCGGGTCCTTGCCGAAGAAGTCCTCGCGGATGTAGGCGGCGCCGCGGGTCTGGTACGTCTGGACCTGCGCGTCCGGTACCTCGCGCAGCCGGCGTACCAGCGCGCCGGTGGTGTCGAGCTGGAACAGCTCGTCCCAGGCCGAGCCCCACAGCGTCTTGACCACGTTCCAGCCGGCGCCGCGGAACTGGGCCTCCAGCTCCTGCACGATCTTGAAGTTGGCGCGGACCGGGCCGTCGAGGCGCTGGAGGTTGCAGTTGATGACGAAGGTGAGGTTGTCCAGCTCCTCACGCGCGGCCAGCGCGAGGGCCGCCGTCGACTCCGGCTCGTCCATCTCGCCGTCGCCGAGGAAGGCCCAGACGTGGGAGGCGGAGACGTCCTTGATGCCGCGGTTGGTGAGGTAGCGGTTGAAGCGCGCCTGGTAGATGGCGGAGAGCGGGCCGAGGCCCATCGACACCGTCGGGAACTCCCACAGCCAGGGCAGACGGCGCGGGTGCGGGTACGACGGCAGGCCGTTGCCGCCGGCCTCCTGGCGGAAGTTGTCCAGGTGCTGCTCGCCGAGCCGGCCGTCGAGGAAGGCGCGGGCGTAGATGCCGGGGGAGGCGTGGCCCTGGATGTAGAGCTGGTCGCCGGAGCCGTCCCCCTCCTTGCCCTTGAAGAAGTGGTTGAAGCCGGTCTCGTACAGCCAGGCCGCTGAGGCGAAGGTGGCGATGTGGCCGCCGACGCCGTGCTTCGCGCCGCGGGTCACCATGGCGGCCGCGTTCCAGCGGTTCCACGCGGTGATCCGGGCCTCCATCTCCGGGTCGCCGGGCAGCGCCGGCTCCGCGGAGGTGGGGATGGTGTTGACGTAGTCCGTCTCGAGGAGCTTCGGCAGCGCGATGCCGCCCGCCTCGGCGCGCTCCAGCGTGCGGCGCATCAGGTACGCGGCGCGGTGCGGCCCGGCCTCCCTGGCGACGGCGTCGAGGGAGGCCTGCCATTCGGCGGTCTCCTCCGGGTCGCGGTCCGGGAGCTGGTCGAGCGCGCTCGGCTGGATGGCGTTGGGGTCGGTCATGTCGCCGCCTTCCTCAGTCGAAGGGGTTCCCTCATCGGTAAGGGTTCGGGGGTGCCCTTGGTCTTTGGCAGGACAGGGCAGGCGGACCTCGAAGGCGGCGTCGTTGTGCGACTCCGTCGCGCGTCCGTCGGTGACTGTAACTCCCTGATCGATGATCGATCAAAGGGTTGAGGGCCAAAACCTCTTGATTTGGAGAAAGTCGGCACGGGGTGCCTTCGGTTATGGCACCCGGTGACGCTGGAATGCCTCGTTTTCGCAGGTGAGCGCGGGGATGCTCGACTGGGTCAGGCGCGCGGGGCGCACCCCAGCACATGGGCCTTGACCAGCTCGGCGATCCGCGGGTCCCGGCGCTTGAACGCCTGGACCAGCTCCTCGTGCTCCTCCGCGTACGACTGCTGGACCGTGCCCAGCCAGCGGATCGACAGCGCCGTGAACACCTCGATGCCGAGGCCCTCCCAGGTGTGCAGCAGCACCGAGTTGCGGGCCGCGCGGACCAGCTCCCGGTGGAAGCCCACCGTGTGCCGCACCTGCGCCGTGCCGTCCGCCTCCCGGTCGGCCTCGTACAGCGCCAGGACGTGCGGCTCCAGCGCCGAGCAGTCCTCCGCGAGGCGGTCGGCCGCCAGCTCCGCCGCGATGGCCTCCAGACCGGCCCGGACCGGGTAGCTCTCCTCCAGGTCCGCCGCCGTCAGGTTCCGGACCCGGACGCCCTTGTTGGGGGCCGACTCGATCAGGCGCAGGGACTCCAGCTCGCGCAGGGCCTCGCGGACCGGGGTCTGGCTGACCTCCAGCTCGGTGGCGATCCGGCGCTCCACGATGCGCTCGCCCGGCTGCCAGCGCCCGCTGACGATCCCCTCCACGATGTGCTCGCGGATCTGCTCGCGCAGCGAGTGGACGACGGGCGCGGTCATGAGGGCTCCTTAGGGAGGGCTGACGCTTAGACAATACGGCCGGTTCGCGCCGCGGGTGGGGCGCGCAGGGGTGCTGTGGTGCAGGTGAGACGAGGCTTACACGCTCCGTATGCCGACAAACACGAACACCCCGCCCGGAGAGGTTCCGGGCGGGGTGTTCGGTGAGGACGAGGCTTACAGGCCGAGCTCGACCTCGAACTCGCCCGCCTCCAGGATCGCCTTGACCGCCGTCAGGTAACGGGCCGCGTCGGCGCCGTCGACCAGGCGGTGGTCGTAGGAGAGGGTCAGGTAGGTCATGTCGCGGACGCCGATGACCGTGCCCTCCTCGGTCTCGATGACGGCCGGACGCTTGACCGTGGCACCGATGCCGAGGATCGCGACCTGGTTCGGCGGCACGATGATCGTGTCGAACAGCGCGCCGCGCGAACCGGTGTTGGAGATGGTGAAGGTCGCGCCGGACAGCTCGTCCGGGGTGATCTTGCTGGCCCGGACCTTGCCCGCCAGCTCCGCCGTGGCCTTGGCGATGCCCGCGATGTTGAGGTCGCCGGCGTGCTTGATGACCGGGGTCATCAGGCCCTTCTCGGAGTCCACCGCGATACCGATGTTCTCGGTGTCGAAGTAGGTGATGGTCCCCTCGGCCTCGTTGATCCTGGCGTTGATGACCGGGTGGGCCTTCAGCGCCTGCGCGGCGGCCTTGACGAAGAACGGCATCGGGGAGAGCTTGACGCCCTCGCGGGCCGCGAAGGAGTCCTTCGCCTTGGCGCGCAGCTTCATCAGGCGGGTGACGTCGACCTCGACGACCGACGACAGCTGGGCCTGCTCGTGCAGCGCCTTGACCATGTTGTCGCCGATGACCTTGCGGATGCGGGGCATCTTGACGGTCTGGCCACGGAGGGGGGAGACCTCCAGCGCCGGGGCCTTCTTGGCGGCCGGGGCGGCGGCAGCGGCCGGTGCCGGGGCAGCGGCGGCGGCCTTCGCGGCCTCGGCGGCGGCGACGACGTCCTGCTTGCGGATACGGCCGCCGACGCCGGTGCCCTTGACGGTGGCCAGGTCGACGCCGTTCTCGGCGGCGAGCTTGCGCACCAGCGGGGTGACGTACGCGCCCTCGTCCGTCGCCTGGGTGGCGGTCGGGGAGGTCGGCGCGGTGGCCGGCGTGACGGGAGCCGGGGCCGGGGCCGGGGCGGGAGCCGGGGCAGCGGCGGCGGGCGCCGGAGCAGCGGCGGGAGCCGGGGCCGGGGCGGGCGCGGGCGCCGGGGCCGGAGCGGCGGCGGCCGGAGCCGGGGCAGCAGGGGCCGGAGCGGCGGGCGCGGGAGCCGGAGCGGCGGCGGCCGGAGCCGGGGCAGCGGCGGCGGGGGCCGGGGCGGCGGGCGCCGGAGCGGCGGCCGGGGCGGCACCCGGGGCGCCGATGACGGCGAGCTTGGCGCCGACCTCGGCGGTCTCGTCCTCGCCGACCACGATCTCCAGCAGCACACCGGAGGTGGGCGCCGGGATCTCGGTGTCGACCTTGTCCGTGGAGACCTCGAGCAGCGGCTCGTCGGCCTCGACGCTGTCGCCGACCGACTTCAGCCAGCGGGTGACGGTGCCCTCGGTGACGGACTCACCGAGCGCGGGCAGGACCACGTCGGTGCCCTCGGCGCCGCCGGCCGGGGCGGCCTCGGCGGCGGGGGCCGGGGCCGGGGCGGCCGGGGCCTCGGCGACCGGGGCGGGGGCGGGCTCGGCGGCCGGGGCGGGGGCCTCGGCGGCGGCGGGGGCCGGAGCGGCGGCCGGAGCGCCCGTGCCGTCGTCGATCAGGGCCAGCTCGGCGCCGACCTCGACCGTCTCGTCCTCGGCGACCTTGATGGAGGCCAGCACGCCGGAGGCAGGGGCCGGGATCTCGGTGTCGACCTTGTCGGTCGAGACCTCGAGCAGCGGCTCGTCGGCCTCGACGCGTTCGCCCTCGGCCTTCAGCCAGCGGGTGACAGTGCCCTCGGTGACGCTCTCACCGAGCGCCGGAAGGGTTACGGAAACCGCCATGGTTTCGGTTGCTCCTAACGAATTGCGGAAGTCTGTGTCGTCGCGCCCGTTGACCGAAGGGTCAGTCGTGGGAGTGCAGCGGCTTGCCGGCCAGGGCCAGGTGGGCCTCGCCGAGCGCCTCGTTCTGCGTCGGGTGGGCGTGGATGAGCTGGGCCACCTCGGCCGGCAGCGCCTCCCAGTTGTAGATCAGCTGGGCCTCGCCGACCTGCTCGCCCATGCGGTCGCCGACCATGTGGACGCCGACGACGGCACCGTCCTTGACCTGGACGAGCTTGATCTCGCCCGCGGTCTTCAGGATCTTGCTCTTTCCGTTGCCCGCCAGGTTGTACTTCAGAGCGACGACCTTGTCCGCGCCGTAGATCTCCTTGGCCTTGGCCTCGGTGATACCGACGGAGGCGACCTCCGGGTGGCAGTACGTCACCCGCGGGACACCGTCGTAGTCGACCGGGACGACCTTGAGGCCGGCCAGGCGCTCCGCCACCAGGATGCCCTCGGCGAAGCCGACGTGCGCGAGCTGGAGCGTCGGGACCAGGTCACCGACGGCGGAGATGGTCGGGACGTTGGTGCGCATGTACTCGTCGACGAGGACGTAGCCGCGGTCCATGGCGACCCCGGCCTCCTCGTAGCCCAGGCCCTGCGAGACCGGGCCGCGGCCGACGGCCACCAGCAGGACCTCGGCCTCGAACTCCTTGCCGTCGGCCAGGGTGACCTTCACGCCGTCCTGGGTGTACTCGGCCTTCTGGAAGAAGGTGCCCAGGTTGAACTTGATGCCGCGCTTGCGGAACGCGCGCTCCAGGAGCTTCGAGCTGTTCTCGTCCTCGACCGGGACGAGGTGCTTCAGGCCCTCGATGATCGTGACGTCCGAGCCGAAGGACTTCCACGCCGAGGCGAACTCGACGCCGATGACACCGCCGCCCAGGATGATCGCGGACTTCGGCACGCGGTCCAGGACGAGGGCGTGGTCGGAGGAGATGACGCGGTCGCCGTCGATCTCCAGGCCCGGCAGCGACTTCGGCACGGAGCCGGTCGCCAGCAGGACGTGACGGCCCTGGATGCGCTGGCCGTTGACGTCCACGGAGGTGGGGGAGGACAGCCGGCCCTCGCCCTCGATGTACGTCACCTTCCGGGACGCGATGAGCCCCTGCAGACCCTTGTACAGGCCCGAGATCACGTCGTCCTTGTACTTGTGGACGGCCGGGACGTCGATGCCCTCGAAGGTGGCCTTCACACCGAACTGCTCGCTCTCGCGGGCCTGGTCGGCGATCTCGCCCGCGTGCAGCAGGGCCTTGGTGGGGATGCAACCCCGGTGCAGGCAGGTGCCGCCGACCTTGTCCTTCTCGATCAGGGCGACGTCCAGGCCCAGCTGCGCCCCGCGCAGGGCCGCGGCGTAACCACCGCTACCACCGCCGAGGATCACTAGGTCGAAAACGGTGCTGGCGTCGTTCGCCACGTCACGTCCTCCATGCATGTGCGCCTTGCGCCGGTCTTCACTGACCGGCGGGCGGCTGGTGTCCGGCCGCTTGATGCTTCGGCCCTTCGGTGGGGGCCCTGTCCTGCCGGGCTCCATCTTCGCACTTGTCGGAGGCGATCGAGACGCGGGGCCGGTGTGTGAGACGTCCCACGTTCCCCGGCGAACCAAGGCGCGCGGGGGCAGGGGCGCGGGGAACTGCGCGAACAGCCCCACACCCCTGCGGACGCCGTACTACGGACCGGACCGGGTCCCCGGGCGGCTCAGCCCAGGTCGCCCGCGGCGGTCAGCTCCGCGAGACGGACCAGCGTACGCACCGCCGTGCCCGTACCACCCTTCGGCGTGTACCCGAAGGGGCCGCCCTCGTTGAACGCCGGCCCGGCGATGTCGAGGTGCGCCCACGAGATGCCCTCGCCGACGAACTCGCGCAGGAAGAGCCCGGCGACGAGGCCGCCGCCCATCCGCTCGCCCATGTTCGCGATGTCGGCCACGGACGACTCCATGCCCTTGCGCAGGTGCTCCGGCAGCGGCATCGGCCAGGCCGGCTCGCCGACCTCCTCCGCCGCCTCGTGCACCGCGGAGCGGAACGCGTCGTCGTTGGCCATCACACCGAAGGTCCGGCTGCCCAGCGCCAGCATCATCGCGCCGGTCAGCGTGGCCACGTCCACGATCGCGTCCGGGTTCTCCTGCGAGGCCGCCCACAGCGCGTCGCCGAGCACCAGCCGGCCCTCGGCGTCGGTGTTGAGCACCTCGACCGTCTTGCCGCTGTACATGCGCAGCACGTCACCCGGGCGCACGGCGGAGCCGGACGGCATGTTCTCGGCCAGCGCCAGCCAGCCGGTCACGTTGACCTGGAGGCCGAGGCGCGCGGCGGCGACGACCGAGGCGAACACGGCGGCGGCACCGCTCATGTCGCACTTCATCGTCTCGTTGTGCCCGGCCGGCTTCAGCGAGATGCCGCCCGAGTCGTAGGTGATGCCCTTGCCGACGAAGGCCAGGTGCTTCTCCGCCTTCGGGTGCGTGTACGACAGCTTCACCAGGCGGGGAGCGGCCGCGGAGCCGCCGCCGACGCCGAGGATGCCGCCGTAGCCGCCCTTGACCAGGGCCTTATCGTCGAGCACCTGCACCTTGATGCCGTGCTCCTTGGCCGCGGCCTGCGCGATGCCGGCGAAGGCGGCGGGGGTGAGGTCGTTCGGCGGGGTGTTGATCAGGTCGCGGGCGCGGTTCAGCTCCTCGCAGACCGCGACCGCGCGGGCGATCGCGCCCTTGTGGGCGGCGTCGCGCGGCTTGCCGCCGAGCAGCGCCGCCTCGGCCAGCGGCGCCCTGCCGTTCTTGGCCTTGGCGTTGCCGCCGTCCTGGCCGTTGCCCTTGTAGGCGTCGAAGGAGTAGGCGCCGAGCAGGACGCCCTCGCCGATCGCGCCGATCGCGCCGGGGCTGTCCACGGGCAGCGCGAACGCGGCCTTCTTCGATCCGGCGAGCGCGCGGGCGGCCACGCCGGCGGCCTTGCGCAGCGCCTCGGCGTCGTAGCCGGCGCCGCCGTCCTCGCCGCCGTCCTTGGCGTCGGGCTGCGCGCCCAGGCCCACCGCCACCACGAGCGGGGCCTTGAAGCCGGCCGGCGCGGGCAGCTTCGTCAGCTCGCCCTCGGCACCCGAGGCGCCGAGGGTCTCCAGGACGCCGGCCAGCTTGCCGTCGTACGCCTTGTCCACGGCCTCGGCGCCCGGCGCGACGACGGGCCCCTGGGCGCCCTTGGCGACACCGATCACGATCGCGTCGGCCCGCAGGCCGGGCGCCGCGGCGGTGCTGAGAGTCAGAGCAGTCACGGTGGTGAAATCTCGCTTCCGATGTGAAGTTCGCTGTGGCCGAAATGGGGTGGGTCGACCGGGCCCGAGAGCCGACCCTAGGCCCAGGGCTGGGCACTGGTGGCAACCGGGGCCTTCACCCTGTCGGCGAACACCCGTGATGAGACTACGCCCGTTGCCGACGTGCCCCGAAGGGGCGCGGGACGTGCGGCCCCGGGCGGGAAGGCGCTAACGGCCGAGCGCCAGCACCACGAGTGCCGTGACCGCGGCCGTCTCCGCGACCGCGCCGAACACGTCACCGGTGACCCCGCCGAACCTGCGGACGCATCTGCGCAGCAGCAGGTCGGCGACGGCGGCGGCGACGGCCACCGCGAGCGCGGTGCGCACGCCGTCGTACCCGCCGAGGCCGGCGCCCGCCGCCCCGGCCGCCGCCACGACGGCGAGCGCCACGGCCAGCGCCGTGCCCTTGGGGACCACCCCGGCCACCGCCGCCCCCAGCCCCTCCGGGCGGGCCGCCGGCACCCCGGCGCGGGCGGCCAGGGTGAGCGCCAGCCGGGCCGCGACCGCCGACACCACGGCCGCCAGGGCACCGCGGGCCCAGGAGCCGCCGTAGAGCTGCGCCAGTACGGCGACCTGGGCGAGCAGCACCAGGACGAGGGTGAGCACCCCGAACGGCCCGATGTCCGACTGCTTCATGATCCGCAGGGCGTCCTCGGCGGGTGCGCCGCTGCCCAGCCCGTCGGCGGTGTCGGCGAGCCCGTCGAGATGCAGCCCGCGGGTCAGCGCGGCCGGTACGGCGACCGAGGCGACGGCGGCGAGCAGCGGACCGGCGCCGAGGAGGAGCAGCAGCAGGCCGAGGCCGGCCGCGCACCCGCCGACGACCAGCCCGGCCACCGGCGCGCACACCATGCCGCCGCGCGCGGCCCCCCGGTCCCAGCGGCGCACCCGCACGGGCAGCACGGTGAGCGTGCCGAAGGCGAACCGGAGTCCGTCCCGGAGGGAGGCCGAAGAAGCGGGGGAGGAGGGCGAGGAGGGCGAGGAGGCCGAGGAGGAGGACGACGAGAACACCGCCGCAGGCTACCCGCCGCCCGCCCCGACCGGCCCCGGTCCCCGTCCGGCGGCCGTCCTCCCACCCCGGAGGGGCAACACGCCGCTCCCCCCGTCCCCCGGAGGGATGGCACGTCCTTTCCCCCGGCCCCCGGAGGGACCACGCGATCCTCCCCCCGACCCCCGGAGGGATAAAGTGCGCACATGGGGCACTGGTGGGTGCGGAACGTCGTCGAGCCGGGAAAGCTTCCGTTGCTGCTGGCCCTCGCCGCCTTCGTGCTGACCTTCGTCGTGACCCGGGTCATCACCCGGCTGATCCGGGCGGGCCGGGGGCCGTTCGGGAACGTCAGGGCCGGCGGGCTGCACATCCACCACGTCGTCCCCGGCGTCGTCCTCACCGTCGTCGGCGGCTTCGGCGCGGTGGCCAGCGACCGGCACGGCGCCGGCGGGGTCGTCTCGGCCGTGCTGTTCGGCGTGGGCGCGGGCCTGGTCCTGGACGAGTTCGCGCTGATCCTGCACCTGGACGACGTCTACTGGAGCGAGGAGGGCCGCAAGAGCGTCGAGGTCGTCGTGCTCACCGCCGCCCTGGTCGGCCTGCTGCTCGCCGGCTTCGTCCCGCTCGGCGTCAACGACCTCTCCCAGCAGGAGCTGGCCGACCGCGGCACGGTCATCTCCAACATCGTCGCGAACTTCCTCCTCTCCCTCGTCGCCCTGCACAAGGGAAAGGCCCGCACCGCGCTCTTCGGGGTGATCGTGCCGCTGGTCGCGCTCGTCGGCGCGGTCCGGCTCGCCCGCCCCGGCTCCCCGTGGGCCCGCCGCTTCTACGGCCGCCGCCCCCGCGCCCGCGCCCGGGCCGCCCTGCGCGCCTACCGGCACGACCGCCGCTGGGCGCGGCCGAGCCGTGCCGTTCAGGACTGGATCGGCGGCAAGCCCGACCCCCGCCCGGCGCGCCTGCCCGGCCACCGCTGACCGCGGCCGCGGCCGGCCGGGGCCGTGCCGCGCTGCCGTGCCGCCGCCAGCAGACACAGCAGGCCCACCGCCATCAGCGCGGCCAGGTGCTCCTTGCCCGCCAGGTTCTCCTTGAGCAGCACCTCGACGACCATCGCCAGCGTCACCGCGCCCGCCGTCACGTAGGCGCCGTACCGCCAGCAGACGAACACCGCGAGCCCCACGACGGCCGCCGAGGGGCCGGTGTCCACCACCTGCCCGTCGGTCCACGGCAGCCCGAACGGAGCATGCGCGCCCAGGGTGATGCCCAGGCGCGCGTACAGGGTTCCGGCGAGCGTGGCGACGTAGGCGATGGTCAGCGTCCGCTTCCAGCCCAGGCACAGCTCGGCGATCCCGAAGACCAGCAGGACCTGCGCCAGCGCCCCCCACACCGGCAGGTCGAGCGCGGGCACGAACAGCGACAGGGGAGTGCGCAGCAGGGCGAGCCACAGCGGGTCGTCGGCCCGTACGGCACCGAGGTCCTGCACCAGCTGGTACCCCCACGGCTGGTTCTGCACGTACTGCAGCAGCGCCGTCAGACCCACCGCCGCGAGCGTCGCCGGGGCCGCCGCCGGGCCCCGGCGCCGCAGCGGCCCGCGCACGGCGGCGTACAGCGCCCCCCACTCGGCACGGGCCCAGCCGGCCGGCGTCCTCATCGGACGCCCCTCCTCGAACGTTCCCCCGCCGAGCGTCGTGGCCATCGAGCGTTCCCCCGTCGTACGCGTCTCATCGGTGCGTTTCCAAGTGCCTGCGATGCAGCCACTTGGGAAGACCCGGCGCCTCCAGGAACCCCTCCGCGCGCGCCGACGCGAGGCCGATGCGCGGCAGGTCCGCGCTCTTCTCGAAGAGCAGGAACCGCGGCTCCCAGATGGGCCGGTACTTGGCGTTGGCGCGGTACAGCGACTCGATCTGCCACCAGCGCGAGAAGAAGCTGAGCAGCGACCGCCACAGCCTCAGCACCGGTCCGGCGCCGAGGCGCGCGCCACGTTCGAAGACCGATCTGAACATCGCGAAGTTGAGTGAGACCTGAGTGATCCCGATCTCCCCGGCCCGCCGCAACAGCTCGATGACCATGAACTCCATCAGCCCGTTGTCGGAGTCCCGGTCGCGCCGCATCAGGTCCAGGGACAGCCCGTGCGGCCCCCACGGCACGAAGGACAGCAGCGCCCGCAGCCGTCCCTCGGCGTCCGTGCACTCCAGCATCACGCACCGGCCGTCCCCGGGGTCCCCGAGCCGGCCGAGCGCCATGCTGAAGCCGCGTTCGGTGGCACCGTCCCGCCAGTCGTCGGCGCGCTCCACCAGATGCGCCATCTCGTGGGCCGGGATGTCCTCGTGCCGGCGGATCCGCACCCGGTACCCGGCCCGCCGCACCCGGTTGTACGCCTGCCGGACGGTGCGCATCGCCCGCCCCTCCAGCGTGAACTCGGCGACCTCCACGACCGCCTCGTCCCCGAGTTCCAGCGCGTCCAGGCCGTGCCGGGAGTAGACCGTCCCGGCCTCCTCGCCCGCCCCCATGACCGCCGGGATCCAGCCGTGCGCCCGCGCCTGGGCGAGCCACGGGGCGATCGCCCCCGGCCACGCCTCGGGGTCCCCGATCGGGTCCCCGGACGCGAGGCTCACCCCGCCGACCACCCGGTAGGCGACGGCGGCCTTCCCGGTCGGCGACCACACGACGCTCTTCTCCCGGCGCAGCGCGAAGTAGCCGAGCGAGTCCCGGTCGCCGTGCCGCTCCAGCAGCTCGCGCAGCCGCTTCTCGTCGTCCTCGGTGAGCGGGTCGACGGCCCGCCGGGACCGGAAGGCGGCGTAGAACACGGCGAGCACCAGGGCCGTACTGAGCACGTTGATCGCCACGTTGGCCCAGTTGGGCGGGTCGATCCCGGGGAAGTGGGACTCCTCGGCCGCCACCGACACCAGGCGCAGGGCGCCGTAGTGCCAGCGTTCCGGGAACGAGGACCGGGCCGCGTCCGGCGCCTGGTTCGTGACCGTCACCAGCAGCCCGGCCAGCAGGCTCGCCACCAGCCCGCCGCCGACGGCCACCGTGGCCGCGAGCCGGGGGTTGGACCGGTCGCCCTTGGCGTAGAACTCCCGGCGTCCGGCGAGCAGCGCGCCCACGAAGGCGGCGGTCAGGGCGAGGGAGACCCAGTTCTGCGGGTACCGCCGGATCTCCGGGAACGCCATGGCGAAGGCGAACAGCGCCAGGAACAGCCCGCTCATCACCAGGTTGAGGATCCAGGAGGCCCGCTTGCGGCGCCGCATGGTGATCGCGAGGAAGGCGGTGAACACTCCGGAGGCGAAGCCGGCCGTCAGCAGGTACGGCGTGAAGAAGTCGTCCTGGTTGTGCCGGCGCACGTCCTGGCCGAGCGAGACCCACACCGCGCTGAGGAAGTTGATGAAGGCGACGGTCCGCAGGTACCAGACGGCGAACGCGGCGGCCCGCCGGGAGGCCCCGGTGGACCGCCGCGCCGGCCCGCCCGTCCGCGCCGCCTCGGCTCGCTGCTCACCGGCAATCCGGACATCTTCCATGTCCAGGATCATATGGGCGCGGCCCCGGCGAACCATACTTTTCAGCCCGTCGGGGGCATCGGCCTCACATGTCCTTCTCCTCCGCCGGCTCCTTCTCGGCCTCCGGTTCGTTCTCCTCCACCGGTTCCTTCACCGCTTCCGGCTCCTGGCCGGCCCGCGGCCGCTCCGGAAGCTCCGCCGCCAGCGCGGCGGCGGACCGCACCAGCGGCAGCGCCAGCAGCGCGCCGACGCCCTCGCCGACCCGCACCCCCTGCTCCAGCAGCGGCTCCAGGGCCATCCGGTCCAGCGCCTTCGCCTGCCCCGGCTCCCCGCTGTCGTGCCCGGCCAGCCACCAGTCCGGCGCCCGGAACGCGACCCGCTGCGCGACCAGCGCGCACGCGGCGGCCACGACCCCGTCGAGGATCACCGGCAGCTTCCGCACCGCGCACTGCAGCAGGAACCCGGTCATCGCCGCCAGGTCCGCCCCGCCCACGGTCGCCAGCAGCTGCAACTGGTCCCCGAGCACCGGCCGGGCCCGCCGCAGCGCGTCCCGGACCGCCGCGCACTTGCGCATCCACGCCAGGTCGTCGATCGCCTCGCCGCCCCGCCCGGTCACCACGGACGCGTCGGTCCCGCACAGCGCCGCGACCAGCACCGCCGCCGCCGTGGTCCCGCCCACGCTGACATCGCCGAGCACCACCAGATCGGTCCCCGAGTCGGCCTCCTCGTCGGCGACCGCGACCCCCGCCCGCAGTGCGGCCTCGGCCTCCTCCAGGGTGAGCGCGTCCTCGACGTCGATACGGCCGCTGCCCCGCCGCACCCGGTGCCGCGCCACGTCCGCGGGGAAGGCGGCCGGGTCGCAGTCCAGGGCCATGTCCACCACCCGTACGGGCACCTCCAGGCGGCGCGCGAGCACGGCCACCGGGCTCGCGCCCTCCAGCACCGCCCGCACCAGCTGCTCGGCACCGCCCGCCGGCCGCGCCGACACGCCCAGCTCCGCGATGCCGTGGTCGCCGGCGAACAGCACCACCCGGGGCCGTTCGACCGGCCGCACCGGCACGGTGCCGCGCGCGGCGGCCAGCCACTCGCCCAGCTCGTCCAGGCGGCCGAGCGCTCCCGCCGGCACGATCTGACGCTCCCGCCGGGCCTCGGCGTCACGGCGTACGCCCCCGTCCGGGCGCTCGATCAGATCGGTGAAATCGTCCAGATTAAGGCTGCTCATTCGCCGAACAGTACCGCCAGCGGGCGAACGCGCCCGCGCCACATCGCCACCACACCCCTACAACGTCTTTGCACCCCGGAGCGTGATCCCATACGTTCCGGTTTGCCGCGGAATGTCGCACAGGGAGCACGCCCATGCCGACCTCGCCCCTCACCCCGCAGATCACCACCCCCCACGACCCCTTCCAGGAGCCCCGCCGCGCGGACTGCCCCTGGTGCGGCTCCCCCCGCCTGCGCACCCGGCTGCGCGCGCCCGACCCGCTGCGGCACCGGTCGGGCAGGTTCGTCCTCGACGCGTGCCGGGACTGCGGGCACGCCTTCCAGAACCCCCGGCTCAGCGCGGAGGGGCTCGCCTTCTTCCACCGCGACTTCTACGAAAGACACCTGGAGGAGTTCGCCGCGCGGATCCTCCCCGCCCGGGCGGTGCGCCGCCGGCACCGCGCCACCGCCTGGCGGCTGTCCGAGCTGCGGGAACCGGAGAGCTGGCTGGACGTCGGCACCGGCCACGCCCGGTTCCCCGAGGCGGCCAAGGAGTTCTTCCCCTACACCAGCTTCGACGGGCTGGACCCGACGGCCCGGGTGGAGCAGGCGCTGCTGGAGGGGCGCGTGGAGGAGGCGTACCGCGGCTACCTCACGACCCCCGGCATGGCGGCCCGCCTGCGCGCCCGCTACGACGTCGTCACCATGTTCCACCATCTGCAGCACGCCCCCGACCCACGGGCCGAGCTGCGCGCCGCGCTCACCGTGCTGCGGCGCGGCGGCCACCTGGTCGTCGAAGTCCCCGACCCGCGCTGCCTGTTCGCCACGCTGCTGGGCAGGTGGTGGCTGCCGTACGGCCAGCCGCGCCATCTGCACCTGATGCCGCTCGCCAACCTCCGCGCGGAACTGCGCTCCCTGGGCTGCACGGTCCTGGTCACCGACCGCACGACCCCCCACGTGCCGTACGACCTCTCGGCGGCCGTCGCCCTCGCCGTGGCCCAGGCCCACCCGGTCGTCCAACTGGCGGCGGTCCCCGTCCAGTCCCTGGCCTCGGCCCTGGACCACGGCTGCGCCCCGCTGTTCCGCCGCACGCGCCTGTCCAACGCGTACCGGGTGGTGGCGCGGAAGGACGCGGGGTAACGGGGCGGTCAGCCCCGCAGCACCAGCGCCTGGCCCGCCACCACCAGCAGGACCTGCTCGCACTCGCTCGCGAACGCCGCGTTCAGGCGGCCCAGTTCGTCGCGGTAGCGGCGGCCGGAAGCCGTCGCGGGGACGATCCCGGAGCCGACCTCGTTGGACACCGCCACCACGGTCCGCCGGGTGCCCCGCACCGCGTCCGTCAGCTCCCGCACCCGCTCCCGCAGCGCCTTCTCACCCCCGCCCGCCCACTGCGCGTCGTCCCACGCCCCCACGGAATCCATCACGTCCGTCAGCCACAGCGACAGGCAGTCGATCAGCACCGGCGGCCCGTCCTGCGCCAGCACCGGCACCAGGTCCGTCGTCTCCGCCGTACGCCACGACCCCGGCCGCCGCTCCCGGTGCACGGCCACCCGGGCCGCCCACTCGGTGTCCCCGCCCCGCGTGCCGCCCGTCGCCACGTACAGCACCTCCGGGAACGTCTCCAGCCGGCGCTCCGCCTCCACCGACTTGCCCGAGCGGGCCCCGCCCAGCACCAGCGTCCGCCGCGGCACGTCCGGCACCTCCTCGTACGCCCCCACCACCAGCGTCGTACCGTCCGGCACCGCCCGCGCCCCCGCCGCCGCGAGCCGGCGCCGCAACTCCGCGCCGGGCGGCACGTCGTGGTCCAGGTGGACGGCGAGCACATCCGTCGTGGGGCCGACCGAGCCGACCGCGCGGAGCCGGGCGAGCGCGTCGGGACGGCCCACGACGTCCGCGAGGAGCATGTCGTACGACTCCGCCGTCGCCCCCTCCAGCCCCGCAGGCGCCCCGCCCGGCGGCAGGTACAGCAGCCGCTGCCCGTCCGGCCCGGTCACCGCGTACCCGGTGCCGCCCGCGTCCATCGCCACGGCCCGCACCCGATGCCCCGTCAGCAGCGCCAACTCCCGCCCGTCCGGCACCCGGCCGGGCTGCGGCAGCCCGGCCGGCACCTCCACCGCCGGGCCGTCGTGCGGGTGCGACAGCAGCACCTGCCGTACCCCGCCCAGCGACTGCCCGGCGCGCGCCGCCGCGAACGCCGCGCCCGGCGTCAGGTCCAGCAGCAGCGTCCCGTCCACGAGCGCCGCGGTCGCGGCCCGCGCGTCCGGACCGAGCGCGGTCGCGCACACGGCACAGGAACAGTCGGGGCGAGGCAGTCCCGCCGGGGCACCGGTACCGAGCAGAGTTACTTCCACGCACCGATTTTCGCCTGCCCCCGACCTCCCGCACGACCGGCCACCCGGATGATCCACCGCCTCTAACGGCCGACCCGGCTGAGCGCATACGCTGCGGGGGCAGGTGTTGGATCAAAGGAGGCCCAGATGACGGCATGGACGTGGCGGTTCGAGAAGGCCGACGGGACGGAGGTCCAGCCGGCGGTGCAGCCCGAGGAGTTCACCACGCAGGGGGATGCCGAGTCCTGGATCGGCGAGCACTGGAAGGCGCTGCTGGAGGGCGGGGCCGACCAGGTGCGGCTGTTCGAGGAGACGGCTGAGATCTACGGCCCGATGAGCCTGCACGCCGACGCGTGACCCGGCCGTGAACGGGGTGAGGAGGGGCCACCCTCCTCACTGCTCGCCCAGTGTCACCTCGGCCGTCTTCGCGGTGCCGTCCCGCTGGTAGGTGACCGCGGTGCGCCGGCCCGGCTTCTCGTCCGCCAGCGCCTCGGCGAGCGAGGTGATGGTGGTGACGGACCGGCCGCCCACCGCGGTGATGATGTCGCCGGCGCGCAGGCCCGCCCGGTCGGCCGCGCCGCCGGCGCGTACGGTGACCACCGCGACCCCGATCGGCTGGTAGCGGTCGTTCACGACCGTCCGCGCGGTGATGTCGAGGGCCGCCCGCCCGGACTCGACGACCTTCCCCTCCCGGACGATCTGGTCGGCGACCGTCCGCACCATCGACGCCGGGATCGCGAACCCGATGCCGGGCGCCGCGCTGTTGCCGAAGGTCGGGTCGGCCGCCGCGAGCGTCGGGATGCCGATCACCTGCCCCGTGAGGCCGACCAGGGCGCCGCCGCTGTTGCCGGGGTTGATCGCGGCCGAGGTCTGCACCATGTTCGCGATCGTCGCGCCCGTACCGCCGCCCGAGTCGCCCTCGCTGACGGTCCGCCCGGTCGCCGAGACGATGCCCTCGGTCACGCTGGACGACAGCCCGAGCGGCGACCCCATGGCCAGCACGATCTGCCCGACCTGCACCTTCTCGGAGTCCCCGAACACCGCCGGCTTCAGCCCGTCCGGCACCCGGTCCAGCCGGACCACGGCGAGATCCTGCTCGGGGTAGGAGTAGACCAGGCTCGCGGTGAGCGGTTCCTCGCTGTTGGCCGTGGTCACCTGGAAGGTCTTCTCCGACCCGACCACGTGCGCGTTGGTGACGATGTGCCCCTTGTCGTCGTACACCACCCCGGAGCCCAGGTCCCGGCTCGCCTGGATCTGCACGACCGACGGCAGCACCTCGCGGATCACCCTCTGGTACTGGCCCTGCAGGTCGTTCGCGGCCATCGGCAGGGCCGCCCGGGTGGGCGCCGCGGTGTCCCGTCCGGCCTGGGCGGCGGGGGCGGTGCAGCCGGCGGCGAGAGCCAGAGCCGCGCAGCACACCAGCGCGGCGGCCGGGGCGGCTCTGCGGAGCCGACGCGCGCGGGTACGGGAAGCGTCCATGTCCCGAGTCTCACCGCGCGGTGATCACCCGTCCCGCGCTGTTCCCCCGAACGTGCTCAGCCGCGTACCCCGCACAGGTGCAGCAGCGCCGCCACCCCGCGGTAGGGGTCCGTGCGCCCGGCCCGCTCCTCGACCGCGAGCAGGGTCTCCAGGTCGTCCGGGAGCGCCGCGCCGTCCGCCGCCGTGTCCGTGAAGACCCGCACGCCGTACCAGGCGTGCAGCGGGGCGGCGATGCCGTCGAGCGTGGCGGTGAGCGCCGCGAGCCGGTCGGCCCGCACCTCCAGGCCGAGGCGGATGGGGGTCCCCCCGTCCGAGTCCGTTCGCGGATGGGGGAGGTAAGAGGTGGTGTCGAAGGCGGCCAGGGCCGACGACCAGTCCCCGGACAGCCCCGGGCGCATGGCGAGCGCGTCGCCGTTGCGGACCAGGAGGGAGAGGAGGCCGCCGGGCGCCAGCACCCGGGCCAGCCCCGCCACCAGCGGGTCCGGCTCCTCCACGTACATCAGCACGCCGTGGCACAGCACCACGTCGAAGCTGCCCGGCAGGAAGTGCACACCGGTGTCCCGCCCGTCGCCCTGCACCAGCCGCACCCGCTCCCGGATGCCCTCCGGCTCCCGGGCCACGGCGTCCCGCGCGGCGGCGATCATCGCCGCGTCCTGCTCGACCCCGGTCACGTGGTGGCCGAGCCGGGCCAGCCGCAGCGCCTGCGCGCCCTGGCCCATCCCCACGTCGAGCACCCGCAGCCGCTGCCCGACCTTGAACCGCCCGGCTATCTGCTCGTCCAGCTGCCGGGCCACCAGCTCCTGGCGCACGACGTCCCGCAGGCCGCCCAGCCCGTCCAGCCAGGCATCGGCCGCGCCCCCGGCGAAAGCGTCAGCGCTCAGGGCCGCTCTCCGCGCTTGACCTGCGGCTTCGGCAGCCGGAGCCGGCGCATCTGCAGGGACCGCATCAGGGCGTAGGCGACCGCGCCGCGCTTGTTCTCGTCCGGGAAGCGCTCCTCGAGCCGCTTCTTCAGCCGGAAACCGCTGACCGCCGCGTCCAGCACGATCAGCACGATCACGATCAGCCACAGCAGCAGCGCGATGCTCTGGATCGCGGGCACCCGCACCACGCTCAGCACCAGGATGACCACCGCGAGCGGCAGGAAGAACTCCGCCACGTTGAACCGCGAGTCCACCCAGTTCCGGGCGAACTTGCGCACCGGGCCCTTGTCCCGGGCCGGCAGGTACCGCTCGTCGCCGCTGGCCAGCGCCTGGCGCTGCCGCTCCAGGGCCTGGCGCCGGTCCTCGCGCTGGCGCTTCGCGGCCTCCTTGCGGTTGGTCGGCGTACGGGCGACGCTGCGGCGCTGGGACTGGGCCTCACTGCGCTTGGGAGTGGGCCTGCCCTTCGGGGCCTGCGGGTCGCGGGGCTGCTTGGAGAGGGTCACCTGCGCCTTGTCGGCGGTCGGGGCCTTCTCTTCCTTGGCACGGCTACGGAACACAAAACCCAAGGGTAAGGGCTGCACCGGCATGGACCCCAGCCCGTTGGGGAACGATCCGGCAACACCGGACGTCTTCAGGGGGACAGAGGGGACACACAGAGGGCTTCTGGCGGCATCTGGGTGGATCACCTACTCCCTACGCCGGAGCGGAACGGTCCGCAGTCGTCCTCGGGGATGAGCGCATCGCCCCGCGAACAGTGCGGTAATGGAAGCAGGGCCCGTACTGTGGGTCCTGTCGCAGGATCTGTGAGCTGGAGTCCGTCAGAAGGGGGCGCGCGAAGCCCATGAGCGGTGTCATGAAGCGTATGGGGATGATCTTCCGCGCGAAGGCGAACAAGGCCCTTGACCGGGCCGAGGACCCGCGCGAGACCCTCGATTACTCGTACCAGAAGCAGCTGGAGCTGCTCCAGAAGGTCCGCCGTGGCGTCGCGGACGTGGCCACGTCCCGCAAGCGCCTGGAACTCCAGCTCAACCAGTTGCAGCAGCAGTCCTCCAAGCTGGAGGACCAGGGCCGCAAGGCGCTCGCCCTCGGCCGTGAGGACCTGGCCCGCGAGGCGCTGTCCCGCCGCGCCGCACTCCAGCAGCAGGTCACGGACCTCGAGACCCAGCACGCGACCCTCCAGGGCGAGGAGGAGAAGCTCACCCTGGCGGCCCAGCGCCTCCAGGCCAAGGTGGACGCCTTCCGCACGCGGAAGGAGACCATCAAGGCCACCTACACCGCCGCCCAGGCCCAGACCCGTATCGGCGAGGCCTTCTCCGGCATCTCCGAGGAGATGGGCGACGTCGGCCTCGCCATCCAGCGCGCCGAGGACAAGACCGCCCAGCTCCAGGCCCGGGCCGGCGCCATCGACGAACTGCTCGCCTCGGGCGCCCTGGACGACCCGTCCGGCATGCACAAGGACGACATCCAGGCCGAGCTGGACCGGCTCTCCGGTGGTACGGATGTAGAGCTGGAACTGCAGCGCATGAAGGCCGAGCTGGCCGGGGGCTCCCCGCAGCAGGCCATCGAGGGCGGCACCGGTCAGGGGCAGTCCCAGCAGCAGCCGCAGGACACCCCGCGCTTCGACAAGCAGTAGCCCGGCGCCGGGGCCCGAGCCGAGGAGGCCGACGTGATCGTACGGATCATGGGGGAGGGCCAGGTGACGCTGGACGACTCCCACGTCGTCGAGCTGAACAAGCTGGACGACGAGCTGCTGGAGGAGGTGCAGGGCGGCGACGAGGAGGGCTTCCGCCGCACGCTCGGCGCCCTCCTCGACTCCGTCCGCCGGCTCGGCACCCCGCTGCCGGACGACGCGCTGGAACCCTCCGAACTGATCCTCCCGTCGCCGGACGCGACGCTTGAGGAGGTCCGGGAGATGCTCAGCGACGAGGGGCTGATCCCCGGCTGAGCGTGGGCGGTCCCCTGGGGGCGGGGGTACCCGGTGGCCCGGGGCGTCGAGCGGTCGGCCAGGCTTCGGTGATGCCTACTGGTCCGGGGCGCCGCGCGGGTTCGCGGCTGCGGGTTGTAGGTGGCTGGTCGCGCAGTTCCCCGCGCCCCTTGGGCGCTCTCCGGGTGCCGGTAGTGGTCGGCGCTCTGCCGGGGATCGGTGGTGGGCCCGTACTGTGCAGACCGTGAGCACTCTCGAACGCGCCCGGTGCGGCCTCAAGGCACACCCCCTGGCGGCGGACGCGGCGCTCGCCGCCGGCGTGCTGGCCTGCATGGTCGCCGGTTCCTTCGCCGCGCCCCAGGGTCACCACGGTCTGACCTGGGACGTCCACGCCCCCGCCGTCCTCAGCCTCGTCCTCATGCTGGCCGGCGCGGCGGCGCTCGCCTTCCGGCGCCGGGCACCCAAGACGGTCCTGGCCGTCACCGGCACCGTCTCCCTGGTCGAGTGCGTCACCGGCGACCCCCGCGCCCCGGTCGCGATGTCCGCCGTCATCGCCCTGTTCACCGTCGCCGCGACCACCGACCGCTCCACCACCTGGCGCCTCGGCCTGCTCACCATGACCGTGCTGACGGCCGCCGCCATGCTCGCCGGCCCGCTGCCCTGGTACGCCCAGGAGAACCTCGGCGTCCTCGCCTGGACGGGCATCGGCGCCACCGCGGGCGACGCCGTGCGCAGCCGCCGTGCGGTCGTCCAGGCCATCCGGGACCGCGCCGAGCGCGCCGAACGCACCCGGGAGGAGGAGGCCCGCCGCCGGGTCGCCGAGGAGCGGCTGCGCATCGCCCGCGATCTGCACGACGTCGTCGCCCACCACATCGCCCTGGTGAACGTGCAGGCCGGGGTCGCCGCGCACGTCATGGACAAGCGGCCCGACCAGGCCAAGGAGGCCCTCGCACACGTCCGCGAGGCCAGCCGCAGCGCGCTCGGCGAACTGCGCGCCACCGTCGGCCTGCTCCGCCAGAGCGGTGATCCCGAGGCGCCCACCGAACCCGCTCCGGGCCTGAGCCGCCTGGAGGAGCTGGCCGACACCTTCCGCAGCGCCGGGCTGCCGGTGTCCGTGGCCCGCGCCGACCAGGGCACCGAACTGCCCGCCGCCGTCGACCTGGCCGCCTACCGGATCGTCCAGGAGGCGCTGACCAACGTGCGCAAGCACGCGGGCCCCGACGCCGGGGCAGAGGTGAGCGTCGTGCGCGTCGGCCCGAACGTCGAGGTCACCGTCCTGGACGACGGCCCCGGCAAGCCCGGCGCCCCCGGGGCCGGGCACGCGTCCGAGGACGGCGGCGGGCACGGGCTGCTCGGCATGCGCGAGCGGGTCACCGCCCTGGGCGGCACCCTGACCACCGGCCCCCGCTACGGCGGCGGCTTCCGCGTCCATGCGATCCTGCCCGTCAAGACGACGACGGCCCAGGGGGAACCCGTATGACCATCCGTGTCCTGCTCGCCGACGACCAGGCCCTGCTGCGCAGCGCGTTCCGGGTGCTGGTCGACTCCGAGCCCGACATGGAGGTGGTCGGGGAGGCCTCGGACGGCGCGGAGGCGGTCCGGCTGGCGAAGGAGCACGGCCCCGACGTCGTCCTCATGGACATCCGGATGCCCGGCACCGACGGCCTGGCCGCCACCCGGCAGATCGGCGCCGACCCGTCCCTCGCGCCGGTCCGCGTGGTCATCCTGACCACCTTCGAGGTCGACGACTACGTCGTCCAGGCGCTGCGCGCCGGTGCCTCCGGCTTCCTCGGCAAGGGCAGCGAACCGGAGGAGCTGCTGAACGCCATCCGGGTCGCGGCCGGCGGCGAGGCCCTGCTGTCCCCCGCCGCCACCAAGGGCCTGATCGCCCGCTTCCTCGCCCGCGGCGACGACGGCGACGGCCCCGACCCGGCCCGCTCCGAGCGGCTCGCCACCCTCACCGGCCGGGAGCGGGAAGTCCTCGTCCTGGTCGCCGGCGGCCACTCCAACGACGAGATCGCCGAGCGGCTGGCGGTCAGCCCGCTGACGGTGAAGACGCACGTCAACCGGGCCATGGCCAAGCTGGGCGCGCGGGACCGGGCCCAGCTCGTCGTCATCGCGTACGAGTCGGGGCTGGTACGTCCGAGGACGGACTGATCTCCACCCGCGTCTACTGCGCGCGGAGTAGGGGCCGCCGGAGGAACGGGACCTGGGGCCGACACAACGGCCCTCCGGGATGGCCCAGGGTGGTGGAGACTTCTGCCGCTCACAGAAGAGAGACCCCGATCCATGTCCTGGCTGTCCAGGTTCAGCCTCGCCCAGCGCGCCCTCGTCGGGCTCGTGTCCCTCATCGCGCTCGCCTTCGGGCTGATCGCGATACCCCAGATCAAACAGCAGCTCCTGCCCACCATCGAACTGCCCATGGTGTCGGTGATCGCGCCGTACCAGGGCGCCTCGCCCGACGTGGTCGAGAAGCAGGTCGTCGAACCCATCGAGAACAACCTGCAAGGCGTCGACGGCGTCACCGGTGTCACCTCCACCGCCAGTGAGGGCAACGCCGTGATCATGGCGTCCTTCGAGTACGGCAACGACACCAAGCGGATCGTCTCCGACGTCCAGCAGGCCGTGAACCGGGCCCGCAACCAGCTCCCGGACGACGTCGACCCGCAGGTCGTCTCCGGCTCCACGGACGACATGCCGACCGTGGTCCTCGCCGTCACCTCCGACAAGGACCAGCAGGCGCTCGCCGACCAGCTCGACACGACGGTCGTGCCGGCCCTGAAGGACATCGACGGCGTCGGCCGCGTCCAGGTCACCGGCGTCCGCGGCCTCCAGGTCACCGTCACCCCGGACGACGCGAAGCTGGCGCGGGCCGGCCTCACCCCCGCCGCGCTCGGCCAGGCCCTCCAGGCGGGCGGCGCGACCGTGCCGGCCGGCTCCTTCGACGAGGACGGCGTCAACCGCACCGTCCGGGTCGGCGGCGGCTTCACCTCGCTGCGGCAGATCGAGGACCTGATGGTCACCGGCGAGGGCGGGAAGCGGCCGGTGCGTCTCGGCGCCGTCGCCACGGTCGAGGAGCAGCCGGCCCCGGCCGACTCCCTCACCCGCACCGACGGCCGGCCCAGCCTCGCCGTCAACGTGACCATGGACCACGACGGCAGCGCGGTGTCCATCTCCAAGGCGGTCGAGGACAAGCTGCCCCGCCTGCGCGCGGACCTCGGCACCGGCGCGAAGCTCACGGTCGTCAGCGACCAGGGCCCGGCCGTGTCCAAGTCCATCAAGGGCCTGACCACGGAGGGCGCGCTCGGCTTGCTCTTCGCGGTCCTGGTGATCCTGGTCTTCCTCGCGTCGGTCCGCTCGACGCTGGTGACGGCGGTCTCCATCCCGCTGTCGGTGGTGCTGGCCCTGATCGTGCTGTGGACGCGCGGCCTGTCCCTGAACATGCTCACGCTCGGCGCCCTGACCATCGCCATCGGCCGGGTCGTCGACGACTCGATCGTGGTCCTGGAGAACATCAAGCGGCACCTCGGCTACGGCGAGGAACGCAGGGAGGCGATCCTCACGGCGGTGCGCGAGGTGGCCGGCGCGGTCACCTCCTCCACCCTCACCACGGTCGCCGTGTTCCTGCCGATCGGCCTGGTCGGCGGCATGGTGGGCGCCCTGTTCGGCTCGTTCAGCCTCACGGTGACGGCGGCCCTGCTGGCCTCCCTGCTCGTGTCGCTGACGGTGGTGCCCGTCCTGTCGTACTGGTTCCTGCGCGCCCCCAAGGGCACCCCCGAGGACGCGGCGGAGGCCCGCCGCGCGGCCGAGGAGAAGGAGGCCGGCAGCCGCCTCCAGCGGGCGTACGTGCCCGTCCTGCGGTTCGCGACGCGCCGCAGGCTCACCAGCGTGCTCATCGCGCTCGTCGTCCTGGTCGTCACGTTCGGCATGTCCGGCCTGCTGAAGACGAACTTCTTCGACCAGGGCGACCAGGAGGTCCTCACCGTCAAACAGCGGCTGAAGCCCGGCACCAGCCTCGCCGCCACGAACGCGCAGGCCAAGCGGGTGGAGAAGCTGCTCGCCGCCACCGAGGGCGTGAAGGACTACCAGGTCACCGTCGGCTCCTCCGGCTTCATGGCGGCCTTCGGCGGCGGCACCGACACCAACCAGGCGTCGTACCAGGTGATGCTGAAGGACTCCGCGTCCTACGACGACGTGCGCGAGCAGCTCGAGGACGGCCTGAAGAAGCTCAAGGGCAGCGGTACGACCACCGTGTCGGGCGGTGACGGCTTCGGCGACCAGAACCTGAGCGTGGTGGTCAAGGCGTCCGACCCCGGGGTGCTGCGGACGGCGGCCGAGCAGGTCCGCTCCACGGTCGCCGGCCTCGACCACGTCACGGACGTCACCAGCGACCTCGCGCAGAGCGTGCCGCGGATCTCGGTCAGGGCCAACGCCGAGGCGGCGGCGGCCGGGTTCGACGACCAGAAGCTGGGTGCCGCGGTGGCGCAGGCCGTGCGCGGCACGACGGCGGCCAAGGCGGTCCTCGACGACACCGAGCGGGACGTCGTCGTGCGGTCGGCGAAGCCCGCGACCACGCTCGCCCAGCTCAGGGCGCTGCGCCTCGGCCCGGTGAAGCTCGGTGACATCGCCACGGTCAAGCTGGTGGACGGGCCGGTGTCCATGACCCGCATCGACGGGCAGCGCGCCGCCACGATCACGGCCACGCCGACGGGTGACAACACGGGTGCGATCAGCTCCAAGCTCCAGTCGAAGATCAAGGACCTGAAGCTGCCGGCGGGCGCCACCGCCGAGATCGGCGGGGTCTCCTCCGACCAGGACGACGCGTTCAAGAACCTGGGCCTGGCCATGCTGGCCGCCATCGCGATCGTGTTCATGCTGCTGGTCGCGACGTTCCGCTCGCTCGCCCAGCCGCTGATCCTGCTGGTCTCCGTCCCGTTCGCGGCGACGGGCGCGATCGGTCTGCTGGTCGCCACCGGCACCCCCATGGGCGTGCCCGCGATGATCGGCATGCTGATGCTGATCGGCATCGTGGTGACCAACGCGATCGTGCTGATCGACCTGATCAACCAGTACCGGGCGCAGGGCCACGGCGTGGTGGAGGCCGTGATCGAGGGCGGCCGGCACCGGCTGCGGCCCATCCTCATGACGGCGCTGGCGACGATCTTCGCCCTGCTCCCCATGGCGCTGGGCGTCACCGGCGAGGGCGGCTTCATCGCCCAGCCGCTCGCCGTGGTCGTCATCGGCGGCCTGATCACGTCGACCCTGCTGACGCTCCTGCTGGTCCCGACCCTCTACGCGATGCTGGAGCTCCGCAAGGAGCGCCGGACGCGGAAGCGGGCGGCGAGGAACCAGCCGGCACCGCGGAAGGAGCCGGAGCCGGCCGGGGTGTGACGGCACGACGAAGGGCCGGGTCCCGTCGCGGACCCGGCCCTTCCGGCTCGCTAGGGCAGCGCGAGCATCCGCTCCAGCGCCAGCTTGGCGAACGCCTCCGTCTCCTGGTCGACCTCGATGCGGTTGACCAGGTTGCCGTCGGCCAGGGACTCCAGCGCCCAGACCAGGTGGGGCAGGTCGATGCGGTTCATCGTCGAGCAGAAGCAGACCGTCTTGTCGAGGAAGACGATCTCCTTGCCCTCCGGAGCGAAGCGGTTCGCCAGGCGGCGCACCAGGTTCAGTTCCGTGCCGATCGCCCACTTGGAACCGGCCGGGGCCGCCTCCAGGGTCTTGATGATGTACTCCGTCGAGCCGACGTAGTCCGCCGCCGCCACGACCTCGTGCTTGCACTCGGGGTGGACCAGCACGTTCACGCCGGGGATGCGCGCGCGCACGTCGTCGACCGAGTCCAGGCTGAAGCGGCCGTGGACCGAGCAGTGCCCGCGCCACAGGATCATCCTGGCGGCCCGCAGCTCCTCGGCCGTCAGCCCGCCGTTCGGCTTGTGCGGGTTGTAGACCACACAGTCGTCCAGGGACATCCCCATGTCGCGGACGGCGGTGTTCCGCCCCAGGTGCTGGTCCGGCAGGAAGAGGACCTTATCCCCCTGCTCGAAGGCCCAGTCGAGGGCGCGCCTGGCGTTGGAGGAGGTGCAGATGGTGCCGCCGTGCTTGCCGGTGAACGCCTTGATGTCGGCGGAGGAGTTCATGTACGACACCGGGACCACCTGCTCGGCGACGCCCGCCTCGGTCAGCACGTCCCAGCACTCCGCGACCTGCTCGGCCGTCGCCATGTCGGCCATGGAGCAGCCGGCGGCGAGGTCGGGCAGCACGACCTTCTGGTCGTCGGAGGTCAGGATGTCGGCCGACTCGGCCATGAAGTGCACACCGCAGAAGACGATGTACTCGGCCTCCGGGCGCGCGGCCGCGTCCCGGGCCAGCTTGAAGGAGTCGCCCGTGACGTCCGCGAACTGGATGACCTCGTCGCGCTGGTAGTGGTGGCCGAGGACGAAGACCTTGTCGCCGAGCCGGGCCTTGGCGGCGCGGGCGCGCTCGACCAGGTCGGGGTCGGAGGGCGACGGGAGGTCTCCGGGACACTCGACGCCCCGCTCGCTCTTCGGGTCGGCCTCGCGGCCGAGCAGCAGCAGGGCGAGCGGAGTCGGCTGCACGTCGAGCTCCGGGGTCTGGGCGGTGGTCACCACACGCACCCTTTCTACTTTTCGTCTATCTGACGCTATCTATCATAACCGGTTCACGTCACTTTGACGATGGCCATAGCGTCCATGTGACGTGAATCCCGCCCGGGTCCCTCCACAGGCCGCTGTCGGCGCCCGGGACCATGTGCGAGCATGAAGCCGGAAGGAAAAACGCGACAACGACAATGCCCGGCCCGGAATGAATCCGCGGAAGCGCCGGTTGCAATCGTCGGCAAGCAGTCTCCGTACAACCCGGGAGAGATGTAGATGTCCGTATCGGACGAGACCACCACCGTCACCGACGGCATCATCCTGACCGACGCCGCCGCGGCCAAGGTCAAGGCCCTGCTCGACCAGGAAGGCCGCGACGACCTCGCGCTGCGCGTCGCCGTCCAGCCCGGCGGCTGCTCCGGCCTGCGCTACCAGCTCTTCTTCGACGAGCGCTCGCTCGACGGTGACGTGGAGAAGGACTTCGGCGGGGTCAAGGTCGTCACGGACCGGATGAGCGCTCCGTACCTCGGCGGCGCCACCATCGACTTCGTCGACACGATCGAAAAGCAGGGCTTCACGATCGACAACCCGAACGCGACCGGCTCCTGCGCCTGCGGCGACTCCTTCAGCTGAGCCGACGGCCGGCAGAGCCGCACGGTCTGACGGCCGGAGAAGGCGGCGGTCCCCTTCCGGGGGCCGCCGCCTTCACGTCTCACCCGCCCGCCGCTGCGGGACCGCCGCGCCCGGTCAGCGCGGCTGGGCCGACGCGTCCGGCCGCAGCGAGCCCGGCTTCGCCTTCGGGACCGCCGAACCGTCCGCGCCGACCACCGTCCGCCCGTCCAGCGGCGCGCCCAGGGTCACGGTCTTCACGTACTCCTTGGCGATCAGGACGCACACCCGGCCCGGCCAGGGCCGCTCGGTGACCGTCACCGTCACCCGGTCGCCGCTCTCCCGCGCCGACGTCCGGTAGTCGGCGCACACCCCGCCGTAGAAGCTCAAGGTCAGCGTCCGCCCGTCGGCCGTGTAGCCGTTCACCTTCACGCTCCGGCTCTCCCCGGGCGCCGGGGACGACGCGGAGGGCTCCGGCGCCGGCGACGCGGACACCGAGGTCAGGTACGCCGGGTCGACCGCCGGATACGTCACCGTGAACGCGCCGCCCGCAGCGGACCCGCGCACCCGGAACAGCCAGGACGGCACCAGCGTCTGCCGCCCGCCCACGGAGTGCGCGGCCAGCCCGAACACCGCCTTGTCGACCGTCACCGTGTCCCGGGCCGCCTTCGGTGCCCCCGTCGACGCGCCGCACGGCCGCTCCAGCCGGTCCTTCAGCGGCTCCGGGCTCGCGCACCCCCCGATCCCCATCCGGTGGCCGTCCCCCGCCGTCCCGTTCATCAGCGCCAGCGTCTGCGCCGCGCCCACCACGGGATACGTGTCCCCCTTCACCGGCGCCGCCAGCAGCCCGTGACCGCCGACCAGCTCGCCGTCGCGGTCGACGGTCAGACCGGTCGTCCAGCCGTACGTGGGCAGCCCGCCGGCCACCGGGTCCGCGTCGACCACCCGCCGGGCGCCCATGACCCGGCTCGCGTCGAGCTTCGCGCCGTCCAGCCCCGCCGCCTCCAGCACCGGTGCCGCCGCTTTCTCCGCCTCGGCCGCGCTCACCGGGTCGCCGGCCGGGGCGCCGGGGTCCTGGCCGCAGACGGTCACCTTCCGGCAGTTGTCGGTGCCGGGCGCGTACCGGTCGAAGCTCCAGCCGCCCGGCGCGTCCCGGTTCACCGTCAGCCTCGGCCCGGAGCCGTCCTGCCCGCCGACGCGCCAGATCCGCCCCTCGGCCACCGGCGCGCCGTCGACCCCGAGCGCCTTCGCCAGCCGGACCACCCGCTCCCGGCCGACCTCGGCCTCCGGCTCGTACACCGGCGCCGACCCGGGCCCGGCGGGCAGCTCGCCCCGTGCCACGTACCGGGTGCCGTACGGGTCCGGCTCGCCGGGCGCGATCCCGCCGGTGCCGGAGCGCGCCCAGCCGTCCAGGGCGAGCGGCGGGGGAGTGCCGTGGGCTCCGCCGGGGGCGGCCGTACCGCCCGGACGCTGCTCCGTGCCGCTGCCCGCGGCGAGGTAGGCGCCACCGCCTCCGATCAGGAGGACGGCCGCGGTGGCGACGGCGACGACGACGGCCGTGGGGCGCCGGCCCCCGGCCCGTCCCGGTCCCGCCGTCGCCGGCCGCGGGTCCGTGGGGGACTGGTCGCGCTCCTCGGGGGCGCCGGAGTTCTCAGACCGCTCGGTGTTCACCGCATCGCTCCCTCGCTGCCTCGTGTCCCGGGTCCCCCGCGGGGGACGGCGATGGGACGCGGGAGGGGAGCGCGCGGTTCCCGGGCGGGTCGCGGCCCTCGGTCAGTCGCCGTAGTCCGACATCGCGTCCAGCAGCCGCGCGGACCGCGCCGGCACGCGCACCCCGTGGATGAGGGACGGCGGCACCGGCCGGGACTCGGTGTGCTCCGGGACCGCCCAGTGCGGGGCCATCCGGGCGCAGTCGCCGCGCAGCGCGGCGAGGTCGCCGTCGGGATCGGCCGGGGCGGAAGAGGTGACCTCGAGGTTCGTCATGTCCGCACCGTAGGCACGACCCGGGCCGCGGCAAAAGAGCTACTATCGGGTAGTTTCGCCAGCTTCAGTGGCGGCTTCCGACCGGGTAGCGTGAACTGTCGATCCGCCCTCCCGTCTGCCACCACCGCCCTTCCCACGAGCGCTCACGCGCGCACCTTCTTATTTCCGCAGGAGAATCCCGTCGTGCGCATCGCAGTCACCGGCTCCATCGCCACCGACCATCTCATGACCTTCCCCGGCCGCTTCGCCGACCAGTTGGTCGCGGACCAGCTGCACACGGTTTCGCTCTCCTTCCTGGTCGACAACCTCGACGTACGCCGGGGCGGCGTCGGCGCCAACATCGCCTTCGGCATGGGCCAGCTCGGCACCGGGCCCGTCCTGGTCGGCGCCGCCGGCTTCGACTTCGACGAGTACCGGGCCTGGCTCGACCGGCACGGCGTCGACACCGAGTCGGTCCGCATCTCCGAGACCCTGCACACCGCCCGGTTCGTGTGCACCACCGACTCCGACCACAACCAGATCGGCTCCTTCTACACCGGCGCGATGAGCGAGGCCCGGCTGATCGAACTGCAGACGGTCGCCGAGCGCGTGGGCGGTCTCGACCTGGTCCTCATCGGCGCCGACGACCCCGAGGCGATGCTCCGCCACACCGAGGAGTGCCGCTCCCGGAACATCCCGTTCGCCGCCGACTTCTCCCAGCAGATCGCCCGGATGGAGGGCGAGGAGATCCGGATACTGCTGGACGGGGCGACCTACCTCTTCTCCAACGAGTACGAGAAGGGGCTCATCGAGTCCAAGACCGGCTGGAGCGACGCGGAGATCCTGGCGAAGGTCGGCCACCGGGTCACCACGCTCGGTTCCCGGGGCGTGCGCATCGAGCGGACCGGCGAGGACCCGATCGAGGTCGGCTGCCCGGAGGAGGAGCGCAAGGCCGACCCCACGGGCGTCGGCGACGCGTTCCGCGCGGGATTCCTGTCCGGACTGGCCTGGGGCGTCTCCCTGGAGCGCGCCGCCCAGGTGGGGTGCATGCTGGCCACGCTGGTCATCGAGACCGTGGGCACGCAGGAGTACCAGCTGCGCCGGGGCCACTTCATGGAGCGGTTCGTGAAGGCGTACGGCGACGAGGCCGGCCAGGAAGTGCGCGCCCACCTGCGCTGACGCGGCCCCGGGCGCCCAGGCGACCGCTCAGCTCACCCGGCGTACCAGGTACGCCGTCCCCCGCTCCGCCGGTTCCTCTCCGACGTACTCCTGCCCCCGCATCTCGCACCACGCCGGGATGTCCAGGCGGGCCGCCTCGTCGTCGGAGAGGACCCGGACGGTCCCGCCCACCGGCACCCGGCCGAACACCTTCGCCAGTTCGATGACCGGGATCGGGCAGCGCTTGCCGAGGGAGTCGACGAGCAGTTCCTCCCGACCGCCCCGGGTGACCGGGGCGGGCGCGCCCAGCTTCTCCCGCACCCCGGCCACCGCCCCGGGCAGCACCTCCAGGAACCGCTCCACGTCCGCCTCCGCCGTGCCGGGCGGCAGGGACACCCGTACGTTCCCCTCGCTCAGCACCCCCATCGCCTTCAGCACATGGCTGGGAGTCAGCGTGCTGCTCGTGCAGGAGGAGCCGGAGGACACCGAGAAGCCGGCCCGGTCCAGCTCGTGCAGCAGTGCCTCGCCGTCGACGTAGAGGCAGGAGAAGGTGACGATCCCGGGCAGCCGGCGCACGGCGTCGCCGACCACCTCCACGTCCGGCACCAGTTCCGGCACCCGCGCCCGGATCCGCTCCGTCAGCCCCCGGAGCCGTACCGCCTCCTGGGCCGCCTCGGCCCGGACCGCGCGCAGCGAGGCCACGGCCGCCACGATGGCCGGGATGTTCTCGAACCCGGGCGCCCGCCCCGACTCCCGCTCGTCCACCGGCCCTTGGGCGGCGAACCGCACGCCCTTGCGCACGACGAGCAGCCCGACCCCCGACGGGCCGCCCCACTTGTGCGCGCTGGCCGCGAGCAGCGACCAGTCGCCCTCCACCGGCCCCCAGCCCAGCGACTGCGCCGCGTCCACCAGCAGGGGCACCCCGGCCGCCCGGCACACCTCGGCCACCTCGGCCACCGGCTGCGCGGTCCCCACCTCGTGGTTGGCCGACTGCAGGCACGCCAGCGCGGTGTCCGGCCGGAGCGCGGCCGCGTACCCCGCCGGGTCGACGGCTCCCGCCCGGTCGACGGCCACCCGGGTGACCGTCCCGCCGTCCGCCTCGAACGCCTCCGCCGAATGGAGTACGGAGGAGTGTTCGACGGACGACACGATCAGGTGGTGTCCCACCCGCCGCCGTCCGGCCAACGCCCCCGCGACGCCCCTGTGTACGGCCCGGGTGCCGGACGACGTGAACACCACCTCGTCCGCCCGGCAGCCGACGGCCTCGGCGGCCGCCTCCCGCGAGGCGTCCAGCAGCATCCGGGCCCTGCGTCCCTCCCGGTAGAGCCGGGCCGGATCGGCCCATCCCTCGTCCAGGGAGGCCGACAGCGCCTGGCGGGCGACGGGATGGAGAGGAGCGGCGGAGGCAGCGTCAAAGTAGGCCATACGGCAACGTTAAGACCCCGGTGGAGGCGGCCGGCCCGGGGGCGCGGGCCGGTGGCTCGAGCGGCTCCGCCGCGGGGTGCGACCAGCCACGACGCTCCCGCGGCGGCCAATCAAGCGAACCACCCCACCCAGTAGGCACCCCTCCCCGCGAACCCCCGGAGAGGGTGGGCTAGGGTTTGGTCCGCATAAACATCCAAACCCCTGCCCGACGCAGGGCGGCGACCGACCAGCGAGAAGGCCGCAGCCGACCGCGCGGGCGAGACTCTCGGGAAGGCGCTACGTGAGTCCCAACGGCTCCGACCGCTCGCCGCGGCGCCCGATGCGGCGGAAGCTGCTGCAGGCACTGACCGCGGGCCTGGTCCTGGCGACCGCAACCGGTTGCACATACAAGGACTTCCCCCGCCTTGGCATGCCCACCCCCACCACGGAAGAGGCTCCGCGGATCCTCTCCCTGTGGCAGGGTTCCTGGGCTGCCGCGCTCGCCGTCGGCGTGCTGGTGTGGGGCCTGATCCTGTGGAGTGCCCTCTTCCACCGGCGCAGCCGCACCAAGGTCGAGGTTCCTCCGCAGACCCGGTACAACATGCCGATCGAGGCCCTGTACACGGTGGTCCCGATCATCATCATCTCGGTGCTCTTCTACTTCACGGCCCGGGACGAGTCGAAGCTCCTGGACACCTCGAAGAAGCCCGACGTCACGGTCAACGTGGTCGGCTTCCAGTGGAGCTGGGGCTTCAACTACATCGAGAACGTCCCTGGTTCCTCCGGTGACGCGAAGACCGACAAGAACCTGGACGCCATTCCGGACCCGCTGCGGAAGCAGTTCCCGGCCAACGCCGGCGGTGTCTACGACGTCGGCACGCCGGGCACGCGGAACCCGCAGACGAACAACCCCGGCCCGACGCTGTGGCTGCCCAAGGGCAAGACGGTCCGCTTCGTCCTGACCTCGCGTGATGTCATCCACTCCTTCTGGGTGGTGCCGTTCCTGATGAAGCAGGACGTCATCCCCGGTCACACCAACGCCTTCCAGGTGACCCCCAACAAGGAGGGCACCTTCCTCGGCAAGTGCGCCGAGCTCTGCGGCGTGGACCACTCCCGGATGCTGTTCAACGTGAAGGTCGTCTCCCCGGAGCGCTACGCGCAGCACCTCAAGGAGCTCGCGCAGAAGGGTCAGACCGGTTACATTCCGGCCGGCATCGCGCAGACGAGCCACGAGAAGAACCAGAGGACGAACAACCTGTGAGCATCCTCAACGAACCCCAGGGTGCCGCGGCAGCTGAAGGCTCACACGCCGACGAGCTGCCGGTCCGGCGCAAGCAGCCCGGCAATGTCGTGGTGAAGTGGCTGACGACCACCGACCACAAGACGATCGGCACGATGTATCTGGCGACGTCGTTCGCGTTCTTCCTGATCGGTGGCGTGATGGCGCTGCTGATGCGCGCCGAGCTGGCCCGGCCGGGCCTGCAGTTCATGTCGAACGAGCAGTTCAACCAGGCGTTCACGATGCACGGCACGATCATGCTGCTGATGTTCGCGACGCCGCTGTTCGCCGGCTTCGCGAACTGGATCATGCCGCTGCAGATCGGCGCGCCGGACGTGGCCTTCCCGCGGCTGAACATGTTCGCCTACTGGCTGTACCTGTTCGGCTC